>NZ_CP071696.1:3102204-3453307 GCF_018024495.1 Agromyces archimandritae | reverse complement strand
CGCAAAGGCGACCCGCTCTACGGGATCCAGACCATCCTCCGCGCCGGAGCCGAGAACCTCACCGACAAGCAGCGCTCCCGCCTCGCGAAAGCGATCGAAGCACATCCTGCGCACGAGGAGGTGTTCGTCGCCTGGCAGTGCGCGCAGCAGCTGCGCTCTGCATACCACCAGAAGGATCTCGCAGAGGGACGACGGATCGCCGAGCAGGTCCTCGACTCGTTCCACACCTGCCCGATCCCCGAGATCGCCCGCCTGGGCCGCACCCTCCGCCGGTGGCGCGACGCGTTCCTGGCGTACTTCACCACCGCCCGCACGTCCAACGGCGGCACCGAAGCCGTCAACGGCATCATCGAGCTCCACCGGCGCCTGGCCCGCGGCTACCGCAATCGACACAACTACCGGCTCCGCATGCTCCTCGCCGCCGGCGGCCTCACCCCATGACCCCCACCGGATGTCCGAAGAGCCCCGAAACGGCCGAAGGGCATGAGCCCGAGCCAAGTCGACATGGCCGCACGCCTCTATGAGTCTGGCCTCTCGCTTGCGAGTGTCGGCGCGCAGCTCGAGTTCGACGCAACAACGATCCGCGCGATGCTTCTACGAAGCGGCATAGCGACGCGTGACTCACATGGACGGCACTGACCGGAACTCACGCTAGAACCCGTAAAGGTGTTGGCGAGCGTTGAAAGCTGCTGGCCCGCCCTCGAGCACGTTCTCAACGTGGGAACGAATGGCTACATCGTCCAGGGAGCCGATCCCGTCCGCTGCAGCACGGCCGTTCTGGCCATCTCCTTCGAGAGCCACGATCAACTCAGCATCCCCAAGCACTGGAACGTTCGCATTGTGGGTGCTCGCGATGATCTGACGCTTGCCCTTGAGGCTCCGAAGGTTGGTGACGATGCCGTCATAAACAAATCGGTTGTCGAGATCATCCTCAGGTTGGTCGATCACGAGCGGAGCGTTCGATGCACCGAGCAAGAGAAGGAGCAGTGCGGTCGCACGCTGGCCCTTCGACAGATCGTCCATCTTCTTGAACTCGCGTGTGCCGGTTCCTGCCTGCACGTCCAGCTGCACCTCCACAGCTTGCCCAACCGACTGCTCCTCCAGCTGGCGGAAAAGGGGCTCACTGGCCTCGATCAGAGATCGCGCCTGTGCGCCGGTGATCGAGAACTGTGCACTCAGCTCAGACTCGCCGGCTCGTGCCGCCTCCACGAAGGCTCGCGTTGAGAAGTTGTCCTGCTCGATAGCCGCCATGATGCGATTGCGCTGGCCGGAGATGGACTGGTCGATCAACGACTTGATGTGCTTCCGATCCGACGCGGGGACGGGCTTCACGATCACGACGCCGCCAGTTGCGTCGTTCGCGGCACGGATCGCTTCGGTCAGTTCTCGTGCCCGGTCGTTCTCGTGGCCTGCGAGCGCCTGCAGCAGGGTGTCCCGCTCGGTTTGCAGGCCTCGGAGGCTCGTTGCGATACCAGCGCGTCGAGACTCCTTTGCTTTCAACGTCTCCAGCGCTCTGGTCGTGTCGAGGTACTTGTTGGGTTCCAGCCCCTCCTCCACGAGCTTGCGAAGCACCTCATCGTGCTCGTCGCGCTGCTCGCGAACTGCGTCTGACCATTCGGTCTTCGCTGTCTCGATCTCCAAGGATGCCGCGTCAAGCGCTGTGCGGGCCTCAGTCGCAAGGGCAGTCAGTTTGGCGGCCAGTGCCGTAGACGCAGCCTGAGCGCGCTTGAGATAGTCAGATCTGGGTGAGTCGTCAATGTTCTCGAACGCGGCCTCCAGCTTTGTGATCAGCTGCGGGTCGGTGAGCGCCGTTAGCGATTCCTGAGCTGTGGCCACGCGCGCCGTTGCCTCGGTGAACACCGCTTCGTCCTGGGTGAGTCGCGTGACTTCCTTGAGGCGAGTCGGCACATCCGTGTCGGTGTAGTGCCGCACCTGCTCCTCAAGCCGAGGGATGTCTGCGAGCTCGTCTTCGAGCTGGGTTCGTCCCTCCTCTGCACGAGTCAGTTTCTCTCGATTCAGCTTGAGTTTCGCCAGAGTTTCGACATGCTCAGCGGTCAGCTCGCCACTCCCTTGGAACCGCTGCAGCATGCTCGCGACCTTCGAGCTGTCGTTCGTCAGCTCGGCGAGCTCGTGTTGTCCGAAGATCTCCACGTTTGCGATGACATCGACTGGCCGCAGGTTGGTGGCAGTACCGCTCTCATCTTTCACGACCGGAAGGTTGTTGACAGAGCGTTCGATGGTGAATGTGCGCACCGACGGCGAGGTGGTCTCGACAAGCAGCTTCACCACGGTGCCTGACTTGAGCACGCCGTTCACGATGCCGTCATGGTCTCGCTTCGCCTCTGCACCAATCGGAGTGAGCCCCAGCACGAATCGGAGGCTCTCAATGGCGGTCGACTTCCCGGTTCCTCGTCCGCCAATGAGTGTCGTGAGATCGGTCGAGAGCGGGATCGTCACGCCGTCCAGGAAGCCGCCGACCCACGAGATCTCCTTCAGGGCGGGGCGCGCCTCGGTCGCGGGGTCTTCCAGCGAGACTCGGGTTTCAGGAGTTCGGACGGCGAGCTTGAGACTGTCCACGGAAAGGCGACTGACCTTGAACCAGCAGCTCGCGCCCTCGCTCTGGAGGGCGGAGGGCTTCGTCACATCGTCGGCATGGATCGCGGCAAGCGGGTGAGCCCTGTCGTAGGGCTTGGTGCCGTTGAGGATCGCCGTCTGGTCTGTGCCATTGGGTTGGCTCGGCGTGATGCCGAGTGCATGAAGATCCGGGTGCTTGATCTTGGTGACGAGTGGCTGTCCAGCGCGGCCGGTCAGGAGGCCGCTGTTTGGGACGTTGACGTGGGCAGGAATCACGAGGGCGCCCTGCGTGGTCATCTTCTCGAGGATGTCGGTGAACGACTCACCGGTGGTCCCGTTGGCGCAGCCGGGCGAGACCCCGCACATCCCGATCGCGGCGTTGATCGTCGCTGCATTGGTACCCGCTTCGAAAATCACGAGGATATGGATGCCCTCGTCGGAGTTAGCCTCGAAGCCGGGAAGGGCAACGATGCCCCGAACGGCTGCGTCGCGGATGAGCTGGAGTGCGGAGTCGACCTTCCAGTGATCAGTGACCGCAAGCAACTCGATGCCCTGCGCTTCGCACTCGTCGAGTAGCGCCTTGTTGTAGTCAGCCTCGGTGTTGTACGTGGCCGATGGCGCGTTCTTCCCCTGGTATTCGTAGGGGTTCACCTGGAGTGCGGCTCGCACCCACCGTGCTCCATGTGTTGTCTTCCCGCTCATCTCTGTCCTCGCAGCCTGCAAATGCACATCACTTGTGCCTCCTGTTCACCTTGATAGGCGATACATCTGGGTCATACGAGCTGACGGTTCCGTGACCCTTCAAGCACTCAAGTAGGGCTCGGTCTGCGGGGGTATTCGCGATGTGCAGGGCGGTGCGTCCCACCGTGGTCAACTTCGAATAGTCGCCTCCCAGCGACTGCAAGATCGCGAAGAGGTCTGCGCGCGCAAGGGCCTCAAGGTGAGGTTCGAGGAGGGGAACTACATACTGCGCGGAAGCACCGCCCTGCGCCATCTTCTGCACGACGACGGACGGGATAGTGTGCCGATCCTGCACTGCGAGTCGCGCAAGTTCGTTAAGCCCCCTTTGCCCAGCGACCTCGGCGTATGTTTCAGACTGCTCGACGATCACCCGCTTGATCGCCGCATCGATTTCATTGTCGGCGAGGAGCACCGTCAGATCCGGCTGCACCAGCTCCGGCGTCATGTAGCTTGCGAACGTCTGCGACTCAAGGATGAACGCTTTTCGCGTCGGCCAATCAGTCGCCGCAAGGTGCTCGTATGACTCCGCGGTGTCCGAGATGATGTCGTGCTTGAGCAGCAACGCGAACAGGTCGCCCGTCTCGGCAGCAATCTCCTCAACATCGATGTAGCTACCCAGCTCCAAGCTCGCAACAAGGTCCGCGCGCAGCGTTGTGGTAGGTAACTGCTCCCGCGCCGCAAGAATGGTGGTCGCCAACGTGGTCTTCTCGTCCTCGTCAGCCGACACAGCCTCGGTGAGCGCGCCTGCTGCAGCTAGCAGCGGAGCGAGGCGGACATCGACTCCAAGAGCGGCAACGTATCGGCTGACGTTTTTGAACGTTGCGGGGAATCGCTGATGCATAGCCAACGCCGGCCAGGCTCCCTCGGAGATGGCATCAAGATCGACGACCTGACACCCTGACGCAGCACGCTCAACCACGTCGGCCAGACGAGGCACCCCTTGCTCGAGTAGATCCTCAAGCACAGCGATGAACTGCTCACCTGCATCGACCGTCGCCGAGAGGTTCTCGATCGCATCCAGATACGCACCCACGTGTTCGAGCACGTAGTCATAGACCGTCTTGTCCGCCGCTCGAATGACGTCGAGCGCCACAGTCCCCTCATTGCCAATAGCGATGGCCAAGTTCTCATGCGTGATGTCATACAGGCTGCGCGAAACGAACGACGGACGGACACTTGCCGAGAGCGGCGTCAGGCTAGGCAGCGTGATGCTCGCCTCAGCGAAGAGCGACCCAACTCGCTCTGCCTGGGCGGACGTCCCGTCGTTCGTGAGAACGGAGAACTCCGCGTAGTGCGTTCGCAGATAATCAACGACCCGTGCGTCCGTGCGCTGCGCCGACGATGACAGATTCGCCAGTGCAACGTCCACTAGTTCTAGCTGCGAAGCTTCGTCCAGTTCCGCCTGGTTCACGAAGTAGATAAGCGTTCTCGGCGACATCGTCACAAACCGCTGGACGAGTTGTGCGCGTTGCTCACCGGCTGTCAGGTACGCCTGCAGGAACTGCGTCTGGCTCTCTCCCAGGCCAACCAGCGAGCGAATCATGATGTCGGCTGGATCAACGTCGGTCGCAAGGAGCCGGTCGAGGATCGCAATGTTGTAGAGCGCTGGCTCTTTCAGCGCGCTCCTGCCACGCTCCCGGACGACGGCATCGACGTCCTTCGGGCCAAGTTCAAAGTGCGCATCCATCAGGTCTCGCTCGACGTGGTGGATGATGAAGTTCGTCGCCGATGGACTTACGCGGTCGCCGTGAAACGTCGAGGTATATAGCGTGAAGTTGCGGTTGATGTGTCCGGCCCGAACAAGCTGGTAGGCCAAGCCGGGCTTGAGCAGTGCCTTGGCGACGTACTCAAGCGACTGTTTCGTCTCCTTGTAGGTCGCAGGCGTACCTTCGCTCGCAGTCGTGTCGAGTTCCTTGAACATGACAATAAACTCTGGGCGCTTGATCAGATCACCCATGTCCGCACCGCGCAGGAAGTTGATCGCGTCTGTCTTTTCCTGGATCTGCTCCGTCAAGGCTTCGTGATCGGCATCATCCCAACTGTCGGCGTCGAGTGGATCGCCGAGGACAGCCGAGAGGCTGGATCGAGAGAACCTGAGCTGATTCCCCGATGACATTTGCTGACGTAGTTCCGGATCCCCGTCGGCAGCGACGAACGATGCCCAGAAGTCCACTGAGCGCAGGTCGGCATCGGACGTTGCGGCGCCATCGACCGACGACGACACTCCGTTCCGTCGTCGTGTTCCGAGCACCGCCGCCGAAGTCGCGGTTCGTTCAAGGTGCGCAATCAACGAAGCACCAAGGCGATCGCTACGCGCTTGCGCAATGTTCTTGCGTGCAAGCCTCTGACTAAGCCCACGACGTTCGCGTTCGAGCCGCTTGATATTTTCAGTCACCAGCTCGCGATTGAGCTTGTAGAGGGTGTCCAGATTGCTCTTGCCGAGTCGGATTGTCTCGAAGTCTGTGAGGTGGGTGCTCTTGTAGAGCATCATCGCGAACAGGTCAGTCTCACTCAGGTCGAGTTGCTCACCGTCGCCTGAGAAGATCCGATCGCGGAATACGATGAACTCGTTGCGGACGTTCTTCAGCAGCCGCATGTCAGGGACGTACTGTGCAGCCAGGTCGAGCAGTTCCGGCTCCACCTTGTGCTCGATCTCGCCCAGCAACTGAGTCGCCAGGTTCCGAGCACTGCGATGCGTGATGAACGGCACCACCGGAATCACGAGATCAAAGAACTTGGTGCGGTTCGCGCGCACCGCCTCGGCCTGCGCAGGATCTGCGATTGCGAGCACGCCGGTCTCGAGTTTGCGCCCTTCCGCTTCCAGCCCGATTCGGTCGAAGATGCTGTCCTTAATCGCATAGATGAAGCGGACAGGCTTCTCGATCTGTGGTGAGGCGTTGAGCAAGGTATTGAGTGCGCGCAGCGTCTCGAAGATGTGTGAGTCGTTGAACCGGTCGATGTCTTCGAAGATGACGACGTCGCGATCCGACACGTCGAAGAAGTAGACGATCTCGTCCAGGTACTGATCGAAGTACGACACAGAGCTGTCATCGAGTGTGACGGTCGCTGCGCCGGCAGACAGCTGCTTGATGCGGAGCTTCCCGTAGAACAACCAACGCACCAGTAACGCTGCGGCAGCCGCCACGACCCAAACGATCAGGTGCGTCCAGACCCCGAGATCGTTCAGCGCGGTAAAGGTGGCCGCGATCTGTGCGGTCCACCCGGTCAGCAGGAAGATGACGGCAACAGCGAGGCCCAACAGGGCGGCAGTGCCGAGTTCTCTCCACCACTGGAAGCGTTCGATCCGGCGAAACCGGGATGCAGGAGTCTTGCTGGGATCCTCTCGGTAGAGCAGCTGCTTGACGATCTCCTGCTGGATGCGATTGGTCGGGGTCGTCGCCTGGATAGGTACCGACTCGTCAAGCTTTGATACCTCGATCGGCGCAAGCGTCGACAGCGAGAGCTCGACAACGCGGCCGTCAAGTCGCTTCCCCAGCTCCCGCAAGATGCTGCTCTTGCCGACGCCGTAGTTGCCGGACAGCGCGATGTTACGAATCTCATCGTCTTCAAGTGCAGCATCAAGTGCCAAGACGTAGCCACTGTGCTCAGCTTCGAGGTACTCAGGGGTGAGTGGGATGAGGCTCCACTTAGACTTCTCGATCGGTTCCTTCGGGACGTGGCTCATCCCTCCGATACCTCCCCCTTAGCAAACAACTCAGCTTGCTCCAGCACCAGCTCGATCGCCTTGGCCTCAGCATCAGGCGGATAGTCGTAGCGCGCCAGCAAGCGGCGCACCTTAGTGCGCATGGTGGCACGGACAGAGTCCTTGAGATTCCAGTCGATCGTCGCGGACTCCCGAACTGCTTTGACAAGCTTCTGCGCGATCTCCTTGAGAACCTCGTCGCCAAGCTCCAGCACGGCTGCGTCGTTCTGGACTATGGCGTCATAGAACGCGACCTCGTCCTCCCGCAGTCCCAACTTGTCATGCCGCTGCTGGTCGTCGCGCATCTGCTTGGCGAGCTTCACCAACTCCGCGATGATCTCCGCCGTCGTCAGCGATCGGTTCGTGTACCGATTGATCGCCTCATCGAGCAGCTCGGAGAACTTCCGTGCCTGTACGAGGTTGGTGCGCTGCACGGTGCGGATCTGGTCGTTGAGCAGGCGTCGCAGCAGCCCCATCTGGAGGTTCGGCTTGTCCTTCTCCGCGAGCGAGTCGAGGAACTCATCGCTCAGGATCGACAGCTCCGGTGTCTCGACACCAGCCAGCTTGTAGATGTCGACGACCTGGTCGGCAGCAACCGCCTCATTGAGCAGCTGCCCGAGCGCCGTATCGATCTCCACCGCCCCAGAGCCGCCTCGTCCGGAGTCGGGGTTCTGGATCTTCAGAATGGCCGCACGCACGTCGGTGAACAGGCGCACATCATCACGAATCGCGGCAGCCTCGTCGCGCGCTCCAGCGAGCGCGAACGCCTTGGCCAGCGCCAACACCTGGTCGTTGAAGCGCTTGGTGCGGTCGGGGTCAGCCATGACGAAGTCGAGCACCTTGGCGTACTCCGCCAGGCGCTGGGAGGCGGTGAGTGTCGGCGAGGAGTCGTAGTCGACGCCGTGCAGCAGTCCCCGGATGATGTCGTGCTTCTCCAGCATGACGGCGACCATCTCGTCGATCGGTACGCCGGCCTGGTCACGGTCAGAGGGTGAGTACTCCTGGAGGGCCGCCTGGAGGTTGGAGAACACGCCGATGTAGTCGACGATGAGGCCGCCGGGCTTATCCCGGAAGGTGCGGTTGACGCGGGCGATGGCCTGCATCAGCCCAGCGCCCTGCATGGTCTTGTCGACGTACATCGTGTGCATAGACGGCGCGTCGAAGCCGGTCAGCCACATGTCGCGGACAATCACCAGCTCGAGTTCGTCGTCGGGGTTCTTCGCCCGGAGCTTAAGGTCTTTGCGGACGTCCTTGGAGTGGATGTGTGGCTGGAACTCGGCCGGGTCCGCTGCCGAGCCGGTCATGACGACCTTGATCTTGCCCTTAGCGGGATCGTCCGAATGCCAGTCGGGGCGGAGCGCGACGATCTTCTCGTAGAGCCGCACCGCGATGCGGCGGCTCATCGTGACGATCATGCCCTTACCGAACAACGCCTCGCGCCGCTTCTCCCAGTGCTTGACGATGTCGTGGGCGATCAGGTCGAGCCGCGAGTCGGCTCCGACGATGGCTTCCAAGCGCGACCAGCGGGACTTCGCCGCCGTCGCGGCATCCTCTTCGACGGTCTCGGTGATCTCGTCCGCCAGCTCGTCGAGCGCGGCCAGGTCGTCGTCGGACAGGTCGAGCTTCGCCAGGCGAGACTCGTAGAAGATCTTCACCGTCGCGCCGTCCTCGACCGCACGCGTGAGGTCATAGACGTCGATGTAGTCACCGAACACCGATCGAGTGGACTTGTCGTTCGACTCGATCGGTGTCCCGGTGAAGCCTAGATAGGTGGCGCCGGGCAGGGCATCTCGCATGTGCTTCGCCAAGCCTGAGCGCAAGCGTCCGTGACGATCCAGCGTCTCTCCGAAGCCGTACTGGCTGCGATGCGCCTCGTCCGCCACCACGACGACGTTGCGACGATCCGTCAGCACCGGGTTGGCATCGCCATCCTCACCGGGAGCGAACTTCTGCAGCGTCGTGAAGACGATTCCGCCCGACGCGCGCTTCAACTTCGTCCGCAGGTCAGTGCGAGTCGCAGCCTGGACCGGGGTCTCCGGCAGGATGCGCGCCGGGGCGAAGGTCTCCCCGAACAGCTGGTCGTCCAAGTCGTTGCGATCGGTGATGAACACGAGCGTCGGATTCGCCATGCGCGGGTCACGCATGATCTTCGCCGCGTAGAACACCATCTCGAAGCTCTTGCCCGAGCCCTGGGTGTGCCAGACCACACCTCCACGACGGTCACCATCAGGCCGGGACGCCTGCACAGTCGACTC
Source organism: Agromyces archimandritae (assembly GCF_018024495.1). Taxonomy (NCBI): domain Bacteria; kingdom Bacillati; phylum Actinomycetota; class Actinomycetes; order Micrococcales; family Microbacteriaceae; genus Agromyces; species Agromyces archimandritae. Next base: position 3,444,034 of record NZ_CP071696.1, on the reverse strand, counting down.
GACAGCCGCATTCACCGCCCAGTACTGGTGGTACTTCGCCACACGCTTTACCAACACCCGGGTCGGCTGCCCGGTGGCTTTGTCAGTAGCGGTCTCATCGCTGAAAACGACGAAGTTCTGGACGATGTCAAGGAACCGCTTCGGCTCGAACACCCCCTTGATGAGCACCTCAAGTGCCGGGCGATCACTCACGACCTCTCGGCCCTCGATGGTCTTCCACGGCGCATAGTGCTCAAACGCTCCGGCGTAGCTGCTCATCGCCGCCGACGTGCCGTCGGAGATCACGGTGACGGCGTTCGACACGAACACCGACGGGATATCCTGCCGGTACGTCTGCACCTGGTTCCACGCCGACTTCAACGTGGCGTGCTCGGCAGTCGGGTTTTTCAACTCCAGCAGCGCCAACGGCATGCCATTGACGAGCACCAGAACATCCGGTCGCCGGTTCTTGCCGTTCTCGACAATCGTGAACTGGTTGATCGCCACCCAGTCGTTGTTCTCCGGCTGCTCGAAATCAACCAGCCACAACCTGGTCGTCCGCAGCGCACCGCCGGCATCCCGATGCTCGACAGGAACACCCTCCGTGATGAGCTGATGCAGGCGGTAGTTCTCATCGATCGGGCTCTGCGACTCCGCACGCCGCACACGCTTGATCGCCTCGTCGACAAGGGCAGGGGAAGTCCCCGGATTTATCCGCCTGATCGCAGCATGAAGCCGGCCCCAGAGCAACACCTCCTCGTAGGAGTCGCGCTCCGCTCCAGGCTCGCCAGGAGCGATGTTCGGACCGTGCACGGTGCGGTAGCCCAGCTCCGCCAAGTACTCCAGCGCCGCCAGCTCGACGGTGTTCTCGTTGAACGCGCTCACTATGCAACCTCCAACGTCGATTCATCCACCCAGCGCGCCAGCACGCTCAGCGCAGCCAAGTACTCCAGCGCTTTTTGCTCGGGCATCTCCTGGTCAGCCTCATGAGCAAGCGGGTTACGGATACCAGCAAACACACCCTCGGCAAACATGCGCGCCCCACGCTGTACCGACTTGAAGGTCTTACTGCCGTCATCCGGCATACGGTGCAGACGCGGATTCTTCGCAGCTGCGGGCTGCTCACTGAACGCCTGGTTGAAGAGATCCGTCTCGCTCACATCACGACGATCGAGCTTGTTCTGCGTCTCGGCGTTCAACTTGCGAATCGCGCCTTCTACGGCCTCGCGGAAGTGTCCCGAGTGCCACAGCGACGAAGCACCGCCCCAGACCCACGGATGCAGCTTCGCGGCCGACAGCTCTGGCGCGTCATCGCCAAGGTTCTTGCGGATCTCCTCCTGACGCGCCAGCTCTGTCTTCGCACGGATAGCCGCCTCACGGTGCCGTGTCCAGCGGTTGCTCTTGCGCAACTCGATATCCGTGCGCCAGCTCGGCACGACCCGGTCAAAGATCTTCTCCACAACCTGTGCTTGCTGCGCCACCTCGGCATCCGTCGCCGCGGTGCTGGACTTGTTGGAGAGCGACACTACGCCGTCGCCGACATAGCTGTTGTTCGTCAGCACGGTCTGCTCGATGAACTTGTCCAGCTCAGCAACAGCCCACTCGACGTTCATCCCCGTCATGCTGCGACTCCTTCGGCGCGGACGCGGATGCGGCCGGAGAGCAGCTCGGGAAGGAGGGCGTCGCGGAGGGCGGTGAGCTTCAAGCTTTCGTCTCGCAGCTGCGTCATCCTCGTGAACATCGGCTCGACAACGGTGTTGAACCGAACCAAGTCGGCAGCTGCCGGCGAGACGATCCGATACTGGGAAAAACGATCCGCCTGAAAACGCTGCCGACCCGATGTACCTGTCATGCTTCGAATCGCGAAGTCTCGTATGCGCTCGTCCCGTACGAGGCAATAGATCCATGCCGTCGAGAACAAACCGGCCGGGCTGAGCACGACGTACTCGGTCGATCCCCACCCGACCTCGTCAGGTTTGAGCATGTCGACGACTGCGGTCTTTCCGTTCTCGAGACATGGAGTGATACGAGCCATGAGCACGTCCCCCAATACGAAGCGCTGACCAGATCCAGCTTCGCGAGTCTCCCATTTGAACACCTCGGCTGAGAATTCCGGGAGCGACGACATACCCACGTATGTGGCAGGGGTTCCCGAACGCAGCACGCGCTGGGGATTCACATTGACAAGGTCAGATAGTGCGACTCCGCCATCGACCTGGTCTAGATCGAAGATCTGCTCGAACGTCGAACGCGCAAGGTCTTCCATCACGCCGATCGCCCGCTGGTTCGACTCGATCTTGTCGTCGAGCGATCCGAGCGTCGCGGCGATGGCGCGCTGCACGTTCAACGGAAGTGCCGGGACCTCTATCGCTGCCAACGCCGCCTGACTCAACTTCGGCTGCGCGGATCCGGTTACATAACCGGAGATATCCATAGCCTCGAGCGCATAGGACAAATACCTCGTGTCGTTATCGCCGTTACCTTGGAGTACGTGCGCGTGGTTATTCACCCAGAAGCGTCCATCAGCTAAGAACGCGATAGGCGTCTTGCGGCTGCGAAGATTCTCGCCGTCTTCGGCAACCAACAGATGAAGACCTTCGAAGAGGTAGTCATCAACGTGGTCTACGACTCCACTGGCACCGTAATAGGGGTACGGACCGTGGCGCCTGTCCGCAGCTTTGACTGGGATGCGCTTCCGATCAAGGTTCAACGTTAATTCACCGATAGGGCGATGGGCGATCTGAGTCATGACTCCAACATCTCCAGTCGCCGACGGATCTCTTCCTCGAGCTCCCGTCCGCGTTCAAACTCTGCGAAGAGTTCCTTTGTGAGCCGGTCGATCTTCTCGTCGATCGGTTCGTCGTCGGCCTCGGCTTCGGCGGTGCCGACGTAGCGGCCCGGGGTGAGCACGAAGTCGTGCTTGGTGATTTCTTCCAGTGAGGCGGCCTTCGCAAAGCCCGGGACATCCTCGTAGCCGCCGTCGTGGTTGCGCCAGGCGTGGTAGGTGCCGGCGATCTTCGCAATGTCGTCGTCGACCAGTACGCGCAGGCGACGACTCTCCATCGTGCCGAGCTTGCGCGCGTCGATGAATAGTACTTCGTCGCGCCGCTCGCGATGTCCGTTGCCGCCACGACCTTTTGAGACAAACCAGAGAGAAACGGGGATGCCGGTGTTGAAGAAGAGCTTGTCGGGCATCGCCACGATGCAGTCCACCAGACCCACCTCGACGAGCTTCCGCCGGATCTCACCCTCACCACCGCTCTTGGAGGACAGCGAGCCATTTGCGAGCACGAAGCCTGCGGTGCCGTTCGGCGCGAGGTGGTGGATGAAGTGCTGTACCCACGCGAAGTTCGCGTTCCCATGCGGCGGCATGCCGTACTTCCAGCGAGGATCATCCGCGAGCTTCGCGTCCGACCAGTCCGAGACGTTGAACGGCGGGTTGGCGATCACGAAATCAGCGCGCAGGTCAGGGTGCAAGTCTTCTGTGAACGAGTCAGCCGAGCGCGGCCCCATGTCGGCTTCGATGCCCCGCAGCGCGAGGTTCATCTTCGCGAGCTTCCACGTGGTGTCGGTGAACTCCTGCCCATAGACGGAGATGTCGGTGCGCTTGCCGCCGTGCGCCTTCACAAACTCGGCCGACTGCACGAACATGCCGCCCGAACCAGCAGCAGGGTCATACACGCGGCCCTTGTACGGCTCGAGCATCTCGACCAACGTCTTCACCACGGAGCGCGGCGTATAGAACGCTCCGGCATCCTTACCGGTCTCCTTGCCCGCGAACTGACCGAGGAAGTACTCGTAGACCCGGCCCAGCACGTCGTCGGCGCCGTGGTCGTCGGTCTCGGTGAAGCCGATGGAGCCGATCAGGTCGACAAGCTCGCCCAGACGTCGCTTGTCGAGACCGTCGCGCCCGTAGTTGCGTGGGAGCACACCACGTAGTGACGGGTTCTCCTTCTCGATGAGATCCATCGCTTGGTCGATTTGTTGCCCGATCTCGGGCTGCTTCGCCACGGACTGGATGTAGCCCCAGCGTGCAAGCTCCGGCACCCAGAACACGTTGTGGCTGGTGTACTCGTCACGGTCTTCGAGGAAGCCTGGCAGCCGCTCCGGCTTGATACCCTCCGCGGCCAGCTCGGCCTCCAGCATCGCCCGTCGCTCTTCGAAACGGTCAGAGATGTACTTGAGGAACACCAAGCCCAGCACGACGTGCTTGTACTCACTCGGCTCCTGGTTGCCGCGCAGCTTGTCGGCAGCCTCCCAGAGGGTCTGCTCGAGTGTCTTCGTCGGTTTCGGCTTCGCGGCGCGTGCCATGCTGTGGGTCTCCTCTGCGCCGCAGGGCGCGTCTTAAGTTGTGCTCATAGTGCCGTGTCCCACGGTACCGGCAGCCTCGGACACTGCTAGAGTGCCGCGCCGCTCGGGCGGGTCGTGCTGTCGCAGGCGGGAGCCGGACGGCTCGACCGGGACGCTGCGATCTGCCTTCTATTCTCTCATAATTTGCAATTTGCCGGAATAGGAATATTGCAAAGCGACGGATAAATGCCTGGCTAGAGGCGCTTTCAGTATTGCCTCAGCAATCGATTCATGTTATATTCCAGGACAGTAATGCGTCTGACTTTCCACCACACCGTCTCCAGCTATTCATGCATCCTCGCCTCACGAGGGGGTGATTCGGGAGTCCGCGCGTAGTGCGTCTCGCGCCCGATCTCACGCCAGTCGGCTGGTTCCTGTTCGGGGCAATGGTGCTCCTGATCCTGACCTATCTCTACTTCTGGTGGATGGTGATCAAGGCCAGTGCTCACAAGCACGTCTCTCGTGAGAAGGTCACCAACCGGAAGCTCACCGCATCTGTCGCTCACGCGAAGCGGAAAGGGAACACGCATCGCTTCCTGATCCAGATCACCACCAAGGGCGGTGCGCTCTCCGTCGTCCAGCGCGGCATCGACAACGTCCTGGCAGGCGTGGCCCGCTATCCGGTGCTGCAGAAGGTCGTCTGGGTCGAGCTTGAGCGTGTCAGATGTTCTGTGTGAGCCGTGTGGCTTGAATATCTGGAGGAGACACTTTGTCCATGATCAAACCGAGTCCCGAGCGTGACGAGCGTCGGGCCCGTCAGCAGGAAATCGCCGACCAGTTGAAGGCGTCGGGCGCGTTGGACGGCTTGTTCGCGAAGATCGATGCGGGCGAGCCGCTCACGGGCGAGCAGGGCCTGCTGGGCGGGTTGCTGAAAGCTGCCCTCGAACGCGGCCTGGACGCGGAACTGACCGAGCATCTGGGTTATGAGCGCGGCGACGCGGACGCAGCCCTGTACCCGAACTCCCGCAACGGATCGACGCCCAAGACGATCGCGTCCGAGATCGGCGACGTCGAACTGCGTGTCCCGCGCGACCGCGACGGCTCGTTCACGCCGATGCTGGTGCCCAAGGGAACTCGCCGCCTGGCCGGTCTGGACGGCGTGATCATCTCGCTCTATGCCGGCGGCATGACGATCCGCGACATCCAGCATCATCTTGCGTCCACGATCGGCACGGAGCTCTCGCACGAGACGATCTCGAAGATCACCGATCAGATCGGCGAGGAGATCCTGGCCTGGCAGACTCGCCCGCTCGAGGCGCTCTACCCGGTGATCTACCTTGACGCGATCATCGTGAAAGTCCGCGACGGCGGGCACGTGCGCAACAAGGCCGCCCACATCGCCGTCGGCGTCGACATGGACGGCCTCAAGCGCGTCCTGGGGATCTGGGTGCAGGCCACCGAGGGCGCGAAGTTCTGGGCGTCCGTGTGCGCGGAACTGGCCAATCGTGGCGTGCGCGATGTGCTGATCGTGTGCTGCGACGGCCTGACTGGCTTCCCCGAAGCGATCGCGGCGACCTGGCCCGAAGCGACGGTGCAGACCTGCGTGGTCCACCTCATCCGCGCCGCGATGCGCTTCGTGTCCTACGGCGACCGCAAAGCCGTCGCGACCGCGCTCAAGCCGATCTACCAGGCCGTCAACGACGCCGCCGCCCGCGACGCGTTGGACGAGTTCGAGGCCTCGGACCTCGGCCGCCGCTACCCATCGGCCGTCAAGGCGTTCCGCGACGCATGGGAGCGATTCACGCCGTTCCTGGCGTTCCCGCCCGAGTTGCGGCGGGTGATCTACACGACCAACGCCATCGAGTCACTGAACTTCCAACTGCGGAAAGTGACCAAGAACCGCGGCCACTTCCCCAACGACGCCGCCGCGATCAAGCTGCTCTGGCTGGCGATCTGCAACATCGAGGACAAACGCGCCCGCGACCGAGCCAAGGAGAAGGGCCTGCCCGCCGGCAAACGGAAGGCCTCGGGCCGGCTCGTCGAGGGCGCCCCGTCACGACGAACTGGAAACGCGCACTCGAGCAACTCGCCCTGGCCTACCCCGACCGCATCAACCCCCACCTGTAAGCCCGACCCGTCACCGGCTTACACAGACAACTTGACAGGCTCCATGACACCGCGCACGCCGTACAAGATCGGGGAACTCCTGCTGCACCTGACTGACCGCGACCTGCGGATTCTCGAAGACCTCGAACAGTTCCGTCTGCTCGATACCCGCCTCATCCAACGCCTCGAGTTCCCAGTCAGCACACGTCCGGGCGGGCAGCCGGGATTCGCCACCCAGGCCACAGCGACCCGGCTCACGCTCCGGGTACTGCACCGCCTGGAGGAGCATGGTCTCATCGCTCGCGTCGGGCGGCGTGTGGGCGGCAGCGGCCGTGGTTCGGGCCAAACCGTATGGCAACTCGCCGCCGCCGGAGAACGCCTCCTCCGCGCCCGACGTGGCCAGGGCGGGCGCAGGCACCCTCGGCCGCGCACCCATCGGCTACCTCAACGTCACCGAAAACATCGACGGACGGAAGATCAACACCGTCAAGGTCGATCCCGAACGCGCACCGTTCGTGAAGCTCGCCTTCGAGCTGTACGCCACCAGGGACAAGACCTTCCAAGACATCGCGGATGAACTCACCGACCGGGGCCTTCGCACCAGGCCAACACAACGGCGTCCGGCCGGGCCAATCTCCGACTCGAAGATCCAGCAGATGCTCCGCGACCGCTACTACCTCGGCGAAGTCCGCTACAAGGGCGAGACCTACCCTGGCCGGCACGAACCTCTCATCTCCGAGGATCTGTTCAACCAGGTGCAAGAACTCATGGACGAGCGCGGCTACGCCCGCGAACGACGCAAACGACACGACCACTACCTCAAAGGCACCATCTGGTGCGGCCAGTGCCGCCTCGAACAGCACGTCAACCGCCGCATGATCCTCATGCGCACCACCGGCAGGCACGGCACCGCCGACTACGGGTACTTCTTCTGCCGAGGCGTGCAAGACCACGTCTGCGACGCCCCATACTCCTCGATCGACCGCGTCGAGGACGCCATCGCCGAGCACTACAAGACCATCCGCCTCAGCCCCGCGTTCGTCGCCGCTGTCCGCGACCACATCGAAGCCGCGCTCAACGACCAGGTCGCCGCGCAGCAGTTGCTCCGCAAGAACCTGGAGGATCAGCTGGCGCAGCTCGCGACCAAGGAAGACAACCTCCTCGACCTCGCCGCCGACAGCTCACTCCCGCAGGAGCGCATCCGGCAGCGTCTCCGGGAGATAGCCCGCGACCGGCAGCGCATCACCGAACAGCTCAGCCAAGTCCACGGCGACCTCTCCAGCGGCCGAGCGTTCCTCGACGCGCACCTGAACCTGCTCGAGAACCCCCACGAGCTGTACCTCCACGCCAGCGAGGCCACCCGCCGCAAGCTCAACCAGGCTATCTTCGCCCACGTCTACGTCGCCCACGACGAGGTCGTCGGAGACGACATCCGCTCGCCGCTACGGGAACTCCTCGCCGCCGAACGCGGCTGGGAGGCCCTCATAGCGGGCGCAACGCCCGAGGTGACACGCAGTACGGCCCAGGCCGCGACAGCGCGCCACACCGGCCCAGAAACGCCAAAAGCCGCCCCGAAGGGCGACCTGGCCGAACTACAGAACCTCTGGCTTGACCTGCCTGGCGGCGCTTACGAGGACGCCGATTGCAGTAAGCCTCTTATGGTGGATCTGAGGGGACTCGAACCCCTGACCCCCTGCATGCCATGCAGGTGCGCTACCAGCTGCGCCACAGACCCGTATTCTTCGCCGCCCCGGCCGGGGCAACTCATCTAATGTACACCAGCCCCGGCCTCCTCGCGAAATCGAGGCGGACTCACATTCATGCGGCTACGCGTCCGTCGACGGGGCCGGAGCGGGCAGCTCGAACGGCACGAGCGGGCAGTCTTTCCAGAGCCGCTCGAGGCCGTAGTACATGCGGTCCTCCTCGTGGAAGACGTGCACGACGACATCGCCGGCGTCCAGCAGTTCCCAGCGGCCGCTCTGGCGCCCCTCGCGGCGCAGCACCGGCGATCCGGCCTCGGCGAGGGCCTCGTCCACGCCGTCGGCGATCGCCTGCACGTTGCGCTCGGAACGCCCCGTGACGAGCAGGAAGACGTCGGCGAACGGCAAGGGCTCGGAGACGTCGATCGCGACGAGATCCTCACCGCCTTTCGCGTCGGCCGCGCGTGCGGCGATCCCGGTCAGCTCGCGGGCGCGGGCGGATGCGGTCATCGGCTCTCTTCCGGTCGGCGTGCGAATGTCATCGGCGCGCGGATCAGAACATCCCCACGACGAATCCGATGATGAGACTCGAGACGACGCCGAGCGCGAGCACGCCCGCCGTGATCCCGAGGACGAGCGGCATGTTCATGCCCTCGCGCTTCGGCGGCGCCATCATCGTGCGGGGCGGGCCCTGCGTGCTGACGGCGCGCGTCGCGGCGACCGGTGCGACGCCGGTGCCCGTGGAGTCCTCGGCCTGATCGAAGAGCCGATCCACCTCCGAGGAATCGATGTGGTCGGGGTGCGCCCCCGTCAGGCTGTAGCTGGAGGGCAGGTCGATCGACCCGGTCATCGGCGCGCCCGAGCCCGGAAGCCCGGAGTGGTTCGGAAGCGACGGGAGGATCAGCGCGTTCGTCGTGTTCGGCACTCCCCCGAAACCGCCACCGCGAGATAGCAGCTGATCGAAGGGCTGCGAAGCCGGCTCGGGGGCGTCGAGCTGATCGGTCCAATGGCCCGTCCGGCGAACCGGCGCGGGCGCCGTGCCGCGCGCGGCGGGCGCCTCGGCCGCCTGCGGGCGGGCGGCCGGTGCCGCGGGCGCCACCGGGTCGTCGATGCCGTCCTCGAACTCGAGGTCGAACTCGTCGACCTCGCCGGCCGCCTCGAGCAGCGCACGGAGCTCGCGGCGGGTGAGGGTGCGCTCGGGCGTGCCCGATGCCGTCGGCGCCGGAGCGGCCGGCTGCGGAGCCTGCCCCCACTGGCCGGCGGCCGCCGGCCGTGCCTGCGGAGCGGCCTGACGCTGCGGGCCGGTGGACGGTGCCTGCTGACCCGGCTGGACGGGGCGGGGTCCGGTCTGCGCCGGAGCGCGCGACGGCATCGGACTCGGCTGCGGCGCCGCCTGACGCTGCGGTGCCTGCTGACGCTGCGGTGCCTGCTGGGGCTGCGGTGCCTGCTGGGGCTGCCGCACCGGCTGCTGCGGTGCGGCCTGACGCTGGATCTGCTGGATCGGGGCCTGCTGGACCGGAGCCTGCGGGGCCTGCTGGACCGGAGCCTGCTGCTGGACCGGAGCCTGCTGTGCGGGCGCCTGCTGGCGCTGCGGCGGTTGCGGAGCCGGCTGGCGCGTGGCGGGAGCCGGCCGGGGGGCGCGCGTCTGCGGTGCGGGCTGCGGCACGAACGAGGACGGTGCCGGGGCCGCGTACGCTCCGGGGGCCGCCGTCGGGCGTGGGGCCGCATAGGCGGGTGCTCCGCTCGGCACGGGCTGCGGTGCCGGACGGGCCGCGGGAGCCGGAGGATAGGAGGGCTGAGTCGGCACCGAACCGGAGGGCTGCGACGGATTCGGGGTCTGCGAAGCGGCCTGCTGCTCGCGCAGGCGTTCGCGCTCCCGCAGTTCACGGCGCGTGAGCGGCGGGTCTTGCCACGACGTCATTCGACCCTCCGATAGAGGTGGTGCTTGGAGATGTACTGGACAACTCCATCGGGTACCAGGTACCAGACCGGGAAACCCCGGCGCACACGATCACGACAGTCCGTGGACGAGATCGCAAGTGCGGGAACCTCCAACAAGCTTACGTCCTGCTCCGGCAATCCTGTCATGGTCAATACATGTCCCGGACGACTCACAGCAACGAAGTGAGCCAGGCTCCACAATTCGCCGACGTCTTTCCAGTTCAGGATCTGCGCGATCGCATCCGCTCCCGTGATGAAGAAGAGCTCGGCTTCGGGCCGCTCGGCCCGGATGTCGCGCAGGGTATCGATCGTGAAGGTCGTCTTCTGCCGGTCGATGTCGACGCGGCTGACCGTGAAGCGCGGGTTGGAGGCCGTGGCGATCACCGTCATCAGATACCGGTGCTCGGCCGTGGTGACCCCGGGCTTGTAGCCCGGCTGCCCCGTCGGCACGAAGACGACTTCGTCGAGGTCGAAGTGCTGGGCGACTTCGCTGGCCGCGACCAGGTGGCCGTGGTGCACCGGGTCGAAGGTGCCGCCCATGACCCCGATCCGCGGCCGCCGGGCCTGCCCGCCCATACGAGTCAGTGGCCGCCGTGCGCGCCGCTGTCGGCGTGTCGTGCCGCGTAGGCCTCGGCCTTGGCGCGGTGGCGGTTGGCGACGTCGCGATACGAGTACGTGACGATGCCGAGCACGGCGAAGATCAGGAGGGTGACGAGGCCGAACGCCCACGCCGGCATGGGAAGCTCCCTCGCGTGGACCGTCTCGGCCAGCACAACAGCGGTCACAAGGCTCATTCGCCGTTCCTCCGAATCATGGATGTCGCATCCGACAGTCTACCCATGCCGGCCGGGCTCATCCGCGCACATGCCCGCGGCCGCGGACGAGCCACTTCGTGCTCGTGAGCTCCGGCAGGCCCATCGGGCCGCGCGCGTGCAGTTTCTGCGTCGAGATGCCCACTTCGGCGCCGAAGCCGAACTCCGCGCCGTCCGTGAAGCGGGTGGAGGCGTTCACGAGCACCGCGGCGGCATCCACCTCCGCGAGGAAGCGCTCGGCGTTCTCGACGTCCGCCGTCACGATCGCCTCGGTGTGCTTCGTGGAGTAGCGGCGGATGTGTTCGAGCGCGTCGTCGAGGGAGTCGACGATGCCGACCGAGAGGTCGAGGCTCAAATGCTCCGTCGCCCATTCGTCGGGCTCGATCGGCGTCGCGTCCGGGCGGATCGCGCGAACGCGCTCGTCGCCGTGCACGGTCACGCCGGCCTCGACCAGGCGGTCGACGACCGCCGGCAGGAGCCGTTCGGCGGCGTCGCGGTGCACGAGCAGCGTCTCGAGCGCATTGCACACGCTCGGCCGCTGCACCTTCGCATTGTGCACGAGCTCGACCGCCCAGTCCTCCCTGGCGCTCGCGTCGAGGAACATGTGCACGACGCCGGCGCCCGTCTCGATGACCGGCACCGTCGCCTCCTCGACGACGGCGCGGATCAGCCCGGCGCTGCCGCGCGGGATGAGCACGTCGACGTGGCCGCGCGCCTGCATGAGCGCGCGTGCGCCGTCGCGGCCGAAGTCGTCGACCGTCTGCACCGCATCCGCCGGGAAGCCGGCCGCCTCCAGCGCTCCGCGGAGCACCCCGAGCAGGGCGCGGTTGCTGTGCTCGGCGGCCGAGCCGCCGCGGAGCACCACGGCGTTGCCGCTCTTGATCGCCAGCGCGGCGATGTCGACGGTCACGTTCGGCCTGGCCTCGTAGATCGCCCCGACGACCCCGAGCGGCACGCGGAGCTGTTCGATGCGGATCCCGTTCGGCAGCGTGCTGCCGCGCACGACCTCGCCCACGGGGTCCGGCAGGTCGACGATGTCCTCGGCCGCGGTCGCGAGGGCCTCCACCCGGCGTTCATCGAGCCGGAGCCGGTCGAGCAGGCCGTCCGACAGCCCGTTCGCACGGCCGGCGGCCAGATCCTGCTCGTTCGCCGCGATGACCGCCGCGCCCTGCTCGCGCAGTCCGGCTCCGAGCGCACGCAGCACCGCATCCTTCTCATCGCTCGTGGCCGTCGCGAGCCTGCGAGAAGCGGCTTTGGCCGCTGCGAAACGGATGTCGAGGACGCTGGGGTCGAGCTCGGGTGCCATGGTGCAAGCGTAGCGGCGGCCGTGCGCGCCGAGCGCCGAACGAGCTCAGATGACGGGGATGCCGCCCGTCATCGTCGACACCGGCCGTTCGCCGGGTTCGAACCAGGTGCCGACGTCGCCGGCCGCCAATGCCCGGCCGACCTTCCCGGTCGCCGTGATGAGCACTCCGACGCCCGCTTCGGCGGCGATGCGCGCCGCCGACACCTTGGTCTCCGCCCCGCCCGTGCCGACGCCGGACCGGCCCGTGCTGCCGATCTCGACGCCGTCGAGGGCATCGCCGAACGGCACGACGTCGATGGGCTCGGCACCCGGCAGCCGCGGGTCGCGGGTGTACAGCGCATCCACGTCCGACAGCAGCACCAGCAGGTCCGCTCCGACGAGCTGGGCGACGAGGGCTGCGAGCCGGTCGTTGTCGCCGAAGCGGATCTCGTGCGTGGCGACCGTGTCGTTCTCGTTCACGATCGGCAGGATCCTGAGCGACAGCAGCCGATCCATCGCCCGCTGGGCATTGCTGCGCGCGGTTTCGTGCTCGAGGTCGCCCGCGGTCAGCAGCACCTGGCCGGCGACGATCCCGAAGCGGCGCAGCGCGTCCTGATAGCGGAAGATGAGGATGTTCTGGCCGACGGATGCCGCAGCCTGCTGGGTGGCGAGGTCATCCGGTCGCGCATCGAGCGAGAGGAACGGCATCCCGGTGGCGATCGCTCCGCTCGAGACGAGGACGACTTCGACGCCGCGCGCGTGCGCGTCGGCCAGGGCGTCGACGAGCGGCCCGATCTGGCCCGCGTTGTCGCCGCTGATCGAGGAGGATCCGACCTTCACGACGATGCGTCGAGCAGCTGCGACCGCCCCCCGCTCGAGCCGATCGCTCAACGCTCCTCCTCGTCGTCGTCACGCCAGATACCGGCTTCGCGCTCGCGGTCGAGTTCTGCGCGGGCCTCGGCCTTCGCATCCATGCGCTCGTGGTACTCGCTGCGACGCTCGGCACGGGTCGCCCGCCGGTTCTCGTCCAGACGCGCATCCGTGCCGCGCGGGGCGGTCACGAGCTCGGCGGCGGAGGTGAGCGTCGGCTCCCAGTCGAAGACGACCCCGGCACCGGCGCCGATCACGACGGTCGAACCGGGCGTCGCACCGGCGCGCACGAGCTCGTCCTCCACGCCGAGGCGCGCCAGACGGTCGGCGAGGTAGCCGACGGCCTCGTCGTTGGCGAAGTCGGTCTGGGCCACCCAGCGCTCCGGCTTCGTGCCGATCACCCGGTAGACGGGGCCGGCGCTGCCGCCCTCGACCTTCACGACGAAATCTGCGGCGTCGACGGCGCGGGGCCTGAGCACGATGCGCGGCGGTTCGGGCGCATCGGCCTTCGCGGCTCGTGCGGCATCCACCACTTCGCCCAGGGCGAACCCGAGCTCGCGCAGACCGGTGCGGCTCACCGTCGAGATCTCGAAGACGGGCAGGTCCATCGCCTCGAACTCGGGGCGGACGAAATCGGCCAGCTCTCGCGCCTCGGGCACGTCGATCTTGTTCAGCGCGACGAGCTGCGGGCGCTCGAGCAGCGGCGTCTGCCCCTCGGGAACGGGATAGGCGGCGAGTTCGGCGCGGATCGTCTCGAAGTCGCTCAGCGGATCGCGGCCCGGCTCGAGGGTCGCGCAGTCGATGACGTGCAACAGCGCCTCGCACCGTTCGACGTGGCGGAGGAACTCGAGGCCGAGGCCCTTGCCCTCGCTCGCCCCCTCGATGAGGCCGGGGACATCGGCGACCGTGAAACGGTGCTCGCCGGCCTGCACGACGCCGAGGTTCGGATGCAGCGTCGTGAACGGATAGTCGGCGATCTTCGGTTTCGCGGCCGACATGGCCGCGATGAGGCTCGACTTGCCGGCGGAGGGGAAGCCGACGAGGGCGACATCGGCGAGGGTCTTCAGCTCGAGGACCACATCGCCCTCGTAGCCCGGCGTACCCAGCAGTGCGAAGCCGGGCGCCTTGCGTTTCGGGGACGCCAACGCCGCGTTGCCGAGGCCGCCCTGCCCGCCGTCGGCGACGACGAAGCGCATGCCGGGCGCTTCGAGGTCGGCCAGCTCGGCGCCGGCGGCGTCCTTCACCACCGTGCCGACCGGGACGGCGAGTTCGAGGACCTCGCCCGATGCGCCGGCACGGTTGTCGCCCATGCCGGGCGAACCGTTCTGCGACGAGCGGTGCGGACGCCGATGGTAGGCGAGCAACGTCGTCACCTGCGGGTCGGCGACGAGCACGATGTCGCCGCCCGAGCCGCCGTTGCCGCCGTCGGGGCCGGCCAGCGGCTTGAACTTCTCGCGGCGCACCGAGACGCAGCCGTCACCGCCGTGGCCTGCGCGGAGGTGCAGGGTCACCTCATCGACGAAGCTGACCATCGCCCATCCCCTCCTCGAAAACACGTGAGGGCGAGCCGAAGCCCGCCCTCACGAAGGTACGTCCGGTTATTCGCCGGCCGCCACGATGTTGACGACCTTGCGGCCGCCCTTGGCGCCGAACTCGACCGCGCCGGCCTCGAGGGCGAACAGCGTGTCGTCACCGCCGCGGCCGACGCCGGCCCCGGGGTGGAAGTGCGTGCCGCGCTGGCGGACGATGATCTCGCCGGCCTTGACGACCTGGCCGCCGAAGCGCTTCACGCCGAGGCGCTGGGCGTTCGAGTCACGACCGTTGCGAGTGGAGCTCGCTCCCTTTTTGTGTGCCATGTCTGCTTCTCCTTGCGGCCTTACTTGATGCCGGTGACCTTGACGCGCGTGAGCTCCTGACGGTGGCCCTGGCGCTTCTTGTAGCCGGTCTTGTTCTTGAACTTCTGGATGACGATCTTGGGACCGCGCAGGTCTTCGAGGACCTCGGCCGTGACCGTGACCTTCGCGAGGGCCGCCGCGTCGGAGGTGATCTTGTCACCGTCGACGAGCAGCACCGCCGGGAGCGAGACGTTGCCCTTCGCATCGGCCTGCACGCGGTCCATCGTCACGATGGTGCCGACTTCGACCTTCTCCTGCCGTCCGCCGGCGCGCACTACTGCGTAAACCACTATTCATACCTCACATCGGGGAGCCTCTGACGGCTCCGACTGCCGAATTGGATGTGTCACTGCGCGCGCGCCCCAGCGGGAGAGAGGCGATCACTGCCAGAAAACCGTGTGCACGCATCGGGATAAGCCGACACGCACCAACGGTCGATTCTACTCGAAGGACGATGGGCGGTCAAACGCGGTGAGCGTCGGGTCGCGGCCTAGACTCGGGCGCATGACGGTGCTCATCGATACGCCCATGTGGATCGCCCACGGCACGCTCTGGGCGCACCTCGTGAGCGACGACTCCATCGAGGAGCTGCGGCGGTTCGCGGATGCCCAGGGGCTGCCGCCGCGCGCATTCGACCTCGACCACTACGACGTGCCCGTCGAGCGCTACGACGAGCTCGTGGCCGCCGGGGCCGAGCCCGTGCCGACGCGCGAACTCGTCCGGCGCCTCGCCGCGAGCGGCCTCCGGGTCACGCCGCGGCAGCGACGCGCCCGGAAGGCCTGACTCACGCCTCGCCGTCGCCGGCGCGGGTGATGACGGGCGCGTCGCCCGTCGAGGTGATCGCGGTGCTCACCCGGCGGCGCTTCGCGCGGCCCGTGCCCGGCTCCTTGGGGGCCGGCAGGGCGTCGAGCACCGAACCGAGCAGCACGTCCGCATCGGGGCTGCGCGGTGCGCGGCGCCGTGCGGCGGCCGGTGCGGGCAGCTCGAGCACCGGCACGGCCGGTGCGGACTCTTCGCCCGACGCGGGTGCCGCGGAATCGACGGATGCCGGCTCGACGGATGCCGCGGTCGCGGCGGTCGCGGCCGGCTCCTGCTCGGCGCCGGCGGCGGGCTCGGGTGCGGATGCCGCATCCCGCGCCTTCTCGGCGGAAGCGGCCTCCGGTGCGCCCTCGCCGGCCTCTGCGGAGCCGCCGCCGCTCGCTCGGCGCCCGCGTCCGCGGCGGCGGGAACGCCCGCCCTCCTGCTGGGCCGCGGGCTGTGCGTCGGGGGTCGCGCCTGACTCGGGCTGGGCCTGGGTGTCGGCGGCCGCGGTATCCGCGCCCTGGGCCTCGGACTTCGCATCTCCGGGGATGGTCGATGCGGCGATCTGCGCGAGGGCGTTCTTGGCGTCCTCGGTGATCGCGTGCGTGCCGTTGCCGTTGCCGGGCTTCTCGGCCGGCTTCTGCGCGTTCTGGTTCGCGTTGGAGGACCCACCGGATCCTCCGCGGCCGCGACCGCGGCGCTCGACCTGCTGCGAGGAGCGGTGCTTGGCGACGGGGTCGTGGTGGACGATGATGCCGCGGCCCGCGCACACCTCGCACGGCTCGCTGAACGACTCGAGGAGCCCGAGGCCGAGCTTCTTGCGGGTCATCTGCACGAGGCCGAGGGAGGTGACCTCGGCGACCTGGTGCTTCGTGCGGTCGCGCGAGAGGCACTCGACGAGGCGGCGCAGCACGAGATCCCGGTTGGACTCGAGGACCATGTCGATGAAATCGACGACGATGATGCCGCCGATGTCGCGCAGGCGCAGCTGGCGGACGATCTCCTCGGCGGCCTCGAGGTTGTTCTTCGTGACCGTCTCCTCGAGGTTGCCGCCGGAGCCGACGAACTTGCCCGTGTTGACGTCGATGACCGTCATCGCCTCGGTGCGGTCGATGATGAGCGAACCGCCCGAGGGCAGCCACACCTTCCGGTCGAGGGCCTTCTCGATGCCTTCGGTGATGCGGAACTCGTCGAAGACGTCGCGGTCGCCCGTGTACGCCTCCACACGGTCGAGGAGATCCGGGGCGACCTGCCCGAGGTACTTCTCGATCGTGCCCCGCGCCTCGTCGCCGGCGATGACCATCCTGTGGAAGTCCTCGTTGAAGACGTCGCGGACGATCTTCACGAGCAGATCGGGCTCCGAGTGCAGCAGTGCCGGAGCCTGCGCCTTCTCGACCTGCGTCGAGATGTCGGCCCACTGCGCGATGAGGCGGTTGACGTCGCGCGTCAGCTGCTCCTCGGTCGCCCCCTCGGCTGCCGTGCGCACAATGACGCCGACGTTCTCGGGCAGGACTTCCTTCAGGATCTTCTTCAGACGGGCGCGCTCGGTGTCCGGAAGCTTGCGGCTGATGCCGTTCATGGATCCGTTCGGCACGTACACGAGGTAGCGGCCGGGCAGCGACACCTGGCTCGTGAGACGGGCGCCCTTGTGGCCGACCGGGTCCTTCGTGACCTGCACGAGCACACGGTCGCCCGGCTTCAGGGCCAGCTCGATGCGGCGCGGCTGGTTCTTCTCGCCGTGCTCGGCGGCCGCATCCCAGTCGACCTCGCCCGAGTAGAGCACCGCGTTGCGGCCACGGCCGATGTCGACGAAGGCGGCCTCCATCGACGGCAGCACGTTCTGCACGCGGCCGAGGTACACGTTGCCGATGAGCGAGGCATCCTGGTTGCGCGCGACGTAGTGCTCGACGAGCACGCCGTCTTCCAGAACACCGATCTGGATGCGATTCTGCTTCTGCCGGACGACCATGGTGCGGTCGACGGCCTCACGCCGGGCGAGGAACTCGGCCTCGGTGATGACCGCACGGCGACGGCCGGCGTCGCGACCGTCGCGGCGGCGCTGCTTCTTGGCCTCGAGGCGCGTGGAGCCCTTGACCTTCTGGGGCTCGGTGATGAGCTCGGGCTCGCGGGGCTTGCGGACCTTCACGACCGTGTTGGCCGGCTCGTCGCCCTGCTGCCGCTCCTCCTCGCCGCTGCGGCGGCGGGCGCGGCGGCGCACGCTCGAGGCCTCCTCGGGCGCGTCGCCCTGGCCGCCCCGGCCGCCACGCTCCTCGCGCGGCGCGGGCTCGGGCAGCGCCGGGGGCGCATGGAAGATGAGCGAGGTGGTCGTGAGCACCGCCGGGATCGGCGAGACCGGCTCGGCGGGGGCCGGTGCGGCTGCCTTCGGCTCGGCTGCGGTGGCAGCGGTAGATGCCGCGGCACCCGGCTGCTCGGAAGCGCCCTCGGCTGCGGGCTCGCCCGCGCCCTCGGCGCGCGTCGCGTCCGCGGCCTCGGTGCCGACCGTGGCGGGCGCCGTCTCGTCGCTCGTCGGGGCGCCGTCAGCGGTCTCGGGCCGGCCGGGCTCGGCCGGAGCCGATGCGCGCTCGGCCGCGGTCTGCGACTGCTCCGTCTCGGCCTGCGCCGTCTCGACGGGCGCGGCCGGCTCGGGCTGCGCGGCCGCTTCGGGCTGCGCCGCGGCATCCACCGCGGGGTTCGCCTCGCCCGCCTTCACCCGCGCGCGCCGCCCGAACACGCGACCCCGTCTCCGGGGGGCATCCGTGGCGTCGGTGCGGGGTTCGGGTTCGTTGCTTCGTCTGTCGTTGCCTTCCACCATCGCTGGTGCACTCCTATGCCGGGGTTCGGCGACCGCGCCGTCCGATCCCGGCCATCTCGTGCGGTCCGCCTCGGCGGATCGCGAATCCTTCACGTCTCTGCGACCTGCGGGGTCACCCGGGTCGCCACATCTTCGCGGCGTGCTCGCCGCATCACGGATGCTGTGCGCATCTCGAAGCCTTCATCGGCGTCGACCGGGCGCGGCCCGGACGACTGCTCCCATTATCGCACGGAGTGCTGCATACGGGCGGGCACGGCGTGCCAGAATCGAGCCATGCCCGAGCAGAGCCCGACCCGCCGCCCCGTCGCCTTCGCCGTGTTCCTCGTGATCGCCGGGGCGATCGGATTGCTCGCGGCCTTCGAACTCTCGCTCGAGAAGGTGCTGACCCTCGAGGATCCGACCCACGTCCCCTCCTGCAACGTGGGCGTGCTCGTCGGCTGCAGCGTGAATCTCGCGAGTGAGCAGGGCTCCGTGTTCGGCTTCCCGAACCCGTTCCTCGGCCTCATGGCCTGGCCGGCGGTCATCGTCGTCGGCATGAGCCTCCTGGCCGGGGCGCGCTTCGCCCGCTGGTACTGGCTCGTCTTCAACGCCGGCCTGCTCTTCGCCTTCGGCCTCGTCTGCTGGCTCATCCAGCAGTCGATCTACGTGCTCGACGTGCTCTGCCCCTGGTGCATGGTCACCTGGGCGGTGACGATCCCGGCGTTCTTCGCCGTCACCCTCTACAACCTGCGCGAAGGCCGCTTCGGCGGCTCCGAGCGCGTGCGCCGCATCGGCGGCACCCTGCTGAAGTGGGTGCCGCTCATCACCGTCGTCGCCTACGCGGTCGTCGTGATCCTCGCGCAGGCGCGGATGAACGCCATCCCGCGGGTGCTCATCGACCTGCAGAACCTCTTCGGCTGAGACGGAGCGGATGCCGCGACGCCGGCTCCCCGGCACGCCACGGCATCCGCCCGCGGACGATCAGGAGAACCAGAGGGCGAGCTCGCGCGCGGCCGACTCAGGCGAGTCGGAACCGTGCACGAGGTTCTGCTGCACCGAGAGCCCCCAGTCGCGGCCGAAGTCGCCGCGGATGCTGCCGGGCGCGGCCGTCGTCGGGTCGGTCGTGCCGGCCAGCACCCGGAAGCCTTCGATGACGCGGTTGCCGGCCACGCGCATCGCGACGATCGGGCCCGACTCCATGAACTCGATGAGGGGCTCGTAGAAGGGCTTGCCCTCGTGCTCGGCGTAGTGCTCGGCGAGCAGTTCGCGGTCGGCCTGCAGCAGCTTCAGGTCGACGAGCGAGTAGCCCTTCGCCTCGATGCGGCGCAGGATCTCGCCCGTGAGGTTGCGGGCGACCCCGTCGGGCTTGACGAGGACGAGGGTTTCTTCGATCGGTGTGGTCATCGGTGGTTCCTTCCGGTGGGGCGATGGATCGGGGACGGATCAGTCGGCGGGTCGGCCCGGCGCATCGTCGCCCGGCGCGTCGTCGGCGGGCGTGTCGTCGGCTGAGGGTCGGTCGGCGGCTTCGGCTGCTTCGGCGGCGCGCGCCTCTGCGCTCTGGCGGTCCAGGCGCGCTCCGGTGACCATGCAGTACCACCACATGCCGCCGAAGAGGGCGCCGACGACGAACAGCGCCGGGTTCAGGAAGCCGGCCAGGACCAGCAGGCCCTGCAGCACCCAGCCGAGGATGATCGCGGAGCTGCGAGGCAGCAGGCGCATGGTCACGACCATGAGCACGAGGAACACGCCGCCGCCCGCGAGCGCGACCCAGGACGGGATGCCGCCGTCGCCGAACGGCGCCGGCGCGAGCCCCCAGATCACGAGAGCGGCCAGGAACACGACGAGCATCTCGAAGACGAGCACGATCGCGCCGAGGCTCGCGACGGCCGAACGCCCGTTCATGCGTTGCCCCATCCGCGGTCGGCGGCCTGGGCGATGATCTCGCCGACGAGCACGATGGAGCCGGTCACGAGCACCGCTCCCCCGCGTTCGGCGGCGATCCGCCTGGCCTCGTCGATCGCATCGTCGGAACGTTCCTCGACGCGCACCCGTTCGCGGCCCGCCTCGGCCGCGACGATCGCGGCGAGTTCATCGGCCGGGATCGAACGATCGGACTCGGACTGCGTGACCATGAAGTCCGCCCCGGTCTTCGCGAGTTCGCGGACGATGCCGGCGGCATCTTTGCCGGCGACGATCCCGAGCACGATCACGAGCGAATCGAACTCGAAGAACTCCTCGAGCGCGGCCACGAGGGCGTGCGCACCGTGGGGGTTGTGGGCGGCATCCACGAGCACGGTCGGCTCGGTGCCGATCGGCTGCAGGCGGCCCGGGGACGTGGATGCCGCAAGACCCGCCTCCAGCACCTCGTTCGAGAGGGCGACCGTTCCGGCGCCGAGGAACGATTCGACGGCCGCGATCGCGACGGCCGCGTTCTCGGCCTGATGCCGGCCGAAGAGCGGCAGGAGCAGATCCCGGTATTCGCCTGCGAGCCCGCGGACCGAGACGAGCTGGCCGCCGACGGCGACCTTCGACTCGATGACGCCGAAGTCTCGGTCTTCGACGGCCAGGCTCGACTCGGTCAGGCGTGCCGCCTCCTCGAGCACGGCGAGCGCCTCGGGCCGCTGCGCGGCGCTGACGACGGCCGCCGAGGGCTTCATGATGCCGGACTTGGTGCGCGCGATCTCCTCGATCGTGCGGCCGAGCCTGGCCTGGTGGTCGAGGTCGATGGGGGTGAAGACGGCGACCTGGGCGTCGGCGACGTTCGTCGAGTCCCATTCGCCGCCCATCCCGACCTCGAGCACGACGATGTCGACGGGGGCGTCGGCGAAGGCGGCGAAGGCGAGCACCGTGAGCACCTCGAAGAAGGTCAGCGGTGCCTCGTCGCGGGCGGCGAGTTCGGCATCCACCATCCCGATGTAGGGCTCGATGTCGGCCCAGTTGCGGGCCACGGCCTCGTCGGAGATCGGCTCCCCGTCGATGCGGATGCGTTCGGTGAAGCGTTCGAGGTGCGGGCTCGTGAGCGTGCCGGTGCGCAGTTCGTGGGCGCGCAGGATCGATTCGATGAGCCGCCCCGTGGAGGTCTTGCCGTTCGTGCCCGTGATGTGGATCACGGGTGCGGCGCGGTGCGGATCGCCGAGGAGTTCGACGGCCCGGCGGGTGGGTTCGAGCCTGGGGCGGGGGTCGGCCTCGCCGATGCGGCCCAGCAGCGCCTCGTAGACCGCGTCGGCGGCCTCGCGGTGTTCGTCGGTCATGCGCGCTCCAAGGTGATGGTCAGGGCCGAGTCGTCGCCGACGGGCTTGGCGCCGGCGCTCTGCCGGGTGAGCTCGCCTGCGGCGACGTGGAGTTCGCTCGCGAGGGTCTCGCCGGCGATGAGGGCTTCGTGGGCGGATGCCGCGGCGGCGCCCGGCCCGTCGAGCACGAGGCTCAGGCGGATGCGGTCGCCGACGTCGAGGCCTGCGGCCTTGCGGGCGTCCTGCACGGCGCGGATGACGTCGCGTGCGAGCCCTTCGGCTTCGAGCTCGGGCGTCGTGCGGGTGTCGAGGATCGCGAAGCCGCCGCCAGGCAGCAGGGCGAGGGCGCTGCCGTCATCGGCCGAACCGGCCTCGAGCACGAGCTCGTACTCGCCGGCTTCGAGGCCGATACCGCCGGCGGTGACGGTGTCGCCGTCGACGCTCCAGTCGCCGGCGCGGGCGGCCTTGATCGCCGTCTGCACCGACTTGCCGAGGCGGGGCCCGGCGGCCCGGGCGTTGACCGTGAGGCGCTTGGTCACGCCGAAGCGTTCGGCGCTGTCGGCGGCGAGCGGTACGAGTTCGACCGCTTTGACGTTCAGCTCCTCGCGGAGGATGCCCTCGAACGGTGCGAGCGCGGCGGTGCCGTCGGCGACGACGGTGAGCGAGGCGAGCGGGAGGCGGACACGTTTGCCGGACTGCTTGCGGAGCGCGAGCACCGCGGAGGAGGTCTGCCTGACGGCATCCATCGCGGCCACGAGCTCGTCGTCGGCGGGGAACGCGGCCGCGTCCGGCCAGTCGGTCAGGTGCACGCTGCGACCGCCGGTGAGGCCGCGCCAGACCTGCTCGCTGACGAGCGGCAGCAAGGGGGCGGCCAGGCGGGTGAAGGTCTCCAGCACCGTGTACAGGGTGTCGAACGCCTCCGTGCCCGAACCGTCGTCGCCGACGCCGGACCAGAACCGGTCGCGGGAGCGCCGCACGTACCAGTTCGTGAGCACATCGGCGAAGTCGCGGAGCTTCTGCGAGGCCAGGGTCGTGTCGAAGGCCTCGAGGTCGGCGGTGACCGCGGTCACGAGCTCGCCGGTCTTGGCAAGCAGGTAGCGGTCCAGGACGTCGTCGGAGTCGGTGCGCCGCACCGCGTCGTAGCCGCCGGGGCGGGCCGTGTTGGCGTACAGGGAGAAGAAGTACCAGGTGCTCCACAGCGGCAGCATGACCTGGCGGACGCCTTCGCGGATGCCCTCCTCGGTGACGATGAGGTTGCCGCCGCGCAGCACCGGGCTCGACATGAGGAACCAGCGCATGGCGTCGGAGCCGTCGCGCTGGAAGACCTCGGCGACGTCCGGGTAGTTGCGCAGGCTCTTCGACATCTTCTGCCCGTCGCTGCCGAGGACGATGCCGTGGCTGACGACGTTCTCGAACGCCGGACGGTCGAAGAGCGCCGTCGACAGGGCGTGCATGACGTAGAACCAGCCGCGGGTCTGCCCGATGTACTCGACGATGAAGTCGGCGGGGTTGTGCGTGTCGAACCACTCGCGGTTCTCGAACGGGTAGTGCACCTGGGCGAAGGGCATGGATCCCGAGTCGAACCAGACGTCGAGCACGTCGGGGATGCGGCGCATCGTCGAGCGCCCCGTCGGGTCGTCGGGGTTCGGGCGGGTGAGCTCGTCGATGTAGGGGCGGTGCAGGTCGGGTTCGCCGGCGCGGTTGACCGGCAGGCGCCCGAAGTCGGCCTCGAGCTCGGCGAGGGAGCCGTAGACGTCGACCCGCGGGTAGGCGGGGTCGTCGCTCTTCCACACCGGGATCGGGGAGCCGAAGTAGCGGTTGCGGCTGATCGACCAGTCGCGGGCGCCGGCGACCCACTTGCCGAACTGGCCGTCCTTGACGTTCTCGGGCACCCAAGTGATGCCCTGATTCAGCTCGCCCATGCGGTCGCGGAACTCGCTGACCCGCACGAACCAGCTCGAGACGGCCTTGTAGATGAGCGGGTTCCGGCACCGCCAGCAGTGCGGGTAGGAGTGCTCGTAGCTGGCCTGGCGGAGCAGGCGCCCCTCGGATTTCAGCAGTTGCGTGAGCGGCTTGTTGGCGTCGCTCCAGAGCATGCCGGCGACGTCGGTGACCTCGGGCAGGAAGTGCCCGCCGTCGTCGAGGGAGAGGACGACGGGGATGCCGGCGGCTTCGCAGGCCCGCTGATCCTCTTCGCCGTAGGCGGGCGCGAGGTGCACGAGGCCGGTGCCGTCCTCGGTGGTGACGTAGTCGGCGAGGAGGATCCGCCACGCGTCTTCGAGCCCGTCCCGCTCGGCGTAGTAGTCGAAGAGGCGGTCGTAGCTGATCCCTTCGAGCTCGCGGCCGGGGATGGTTCGGGTGATCGCGGCGCGCGCCTCGTCGGCGGATGCGTAGCCGAGGTCCTTCGCGTGGTCGCCGACGCGGTCGACGGCGATCAGGTATTCGCCGCCGAGCACCTGGGCATCGGCGCCGGCGCCCGCGCGCTCGCGCAGCACGGTCGCATCCGGGGTCCCCGCGGGGCCGGCGGGGACGACGGCGTAGGCGATGTCGGGGCCGACGGCGAGGGCGAGGTTCGTCGGCAGGGTCCACGGCGTGGTCGTCCAGGCGAGTGCACGGACGGCGGTGAGGCCCAGGGTCTCGGCCTTCGGCCCGGTGAGGGGGAAGGTGACGGTGACGGTCTGGTCCTGGCGCATCTTGTAGACGTCGTCGTCCATGCGCAGTTCGTGGTTGGACAGCGGCGTCTGGTCGCGCCAGCAGTACGGCAGCACGCGGTAGCCCTCGTAGGCGAGGCCCTTCTCGTGCAGCTGCTTGAAGGCCCACACGACGGATTCCATGTAGGTGACGTCGAGGGTCTTGTAGTCGTTCTCGAAGTCGACCCAGCGAGCCATGCGGGTGACGTAGTCCTGCCACTCCTCGGTGTAGCGGAGCACGGAGGCGCGGGCTGCCTCGTTGAACTCGGCGATGCCCATCGCCTCGATCTCGGACTTGTCGGTGATGCCGAGCTGGCGTTCGGCCTCGAGCTCGGCGGGCAGGCCATGGGTGTCCCAGCCGAAGCGGCGGTGCACCTGGTGGCCGCGCATGGTCTGGAAGCGGGGGAAGACGTCCTTGGCGTAGCCGGTGAGCAGGTGCCCGTAGTGCGGCAGCCCGTTGGCGAAGGGCGGGCCGTCGTAGAAGACCCATTCGGATGCGCCTTCGCGCTCGTCGACAGATGCCTGGAAGGTGTCGTCCTGCTTCCAGAACGCGAGGATGCCGGCCTCGACGGCGGGGAAGCTCGGCGAGGGGACGACGCCTCGGGCGTCTTCGGGCGATTGGTCCTTGGGGTACAACGCGCTGGCTCCTGGATCGGACGTTTCCACGAGGACGCCGGGTTCCTGCGGAAGCCCGTCGCGGTACCACCCCGCTTGCGGCCGCCTGGGCGACCGCCGCTCTTCTCCGGCTATGACGGGCCTGCCCCGTTCGGTTCTAGTGGGCGGCCGAGGCCGCCGTTCTTCCGAAGACTCCCCGGTGATGGCCGGATCGACGCCGTTGGCGTCCAGCTTATCGGACGCGGATGGTCGTCGCGGTCAGCGGATCGCGGGCCCGTAGCCGGCGACGACGGGGGCGACGGCGCGGTCGAGGTATGCGGTGAGGGGGCCGCGGCCGACGCCGGCGAGCGCCCAGGCGCCGGCGCCGGCGGCGATGGCGGCGGCGAGCGCGGACGCGGCTGCGGCGATGTCGAGTTCGCGGGGGCTCCGGCCGATGCGGGCGGCGAGGAAGCCGGCGAAGGATCCGGCGAGGCGGACGAAGCGTTCGAGGCCGGCGGCGCGGAACTCCTCGAGGGTGTCCATGGATTCGTGCTGGCTGAGGGCGATGGGCACGGCGGTGGCGGGGTGGCGGGCGGCGAGCTCCCGGACGGCGGCGGCGAGGGCCGGCATGGGGTCGAGGTCGGCGGGGGCGGCGTCGAGGGCGTCGGGCAGGGCTGCGGCGGTTTCGTCGAAGTCGAGCCAGAGGAGGTCGGATTTCGCGTCGAAGTAGTTGAAGAAGGTGTTGCGGCCGACGCCGGCGCGGCGGGCGATGTCGCCGATGGTGGTGCGGGCGTAGCCCTGTTCGAGGAAGAGTTCGGCGGCGGCGTCTTCGAGGTCGCGTCTCGAGGAGGCGCGGGGGCGCCCGGGGGCCGGCGGATTCGTCATAGGATCATTATCGGCATCCACGTTGTTGGACCGAGTACTGAAACCCGCGAATCCGCCCACCCGAGGAGAACCATGCCCCGCACCAGAACCCGGCTCCTGCCGGGCGCCGCCCTCGCCGCCGGCCTCCTCGCCGCGACCGCCGGCTGCGCCCAGACCGCCGAGGGCCCCGAAGCGGCCGACGGCGGCATCCTCGTCTACGCCAGCGGCGACGCCGAGCCCACCTGCCTCGATCCGCACGTCGGCGGCAACTACCCGCAGGCCCTCGCGGCCACACAGTTCCTCGAATCGCTCGTCTCCCGCGACGCGTCCGGCGAGATCATCCCCTGGCTCGCCGAGTCGTGGAAGGTCTCTGGCGACGGCCTCAGCTGGGAGTTCGAGCTGCGCGACGGCATCGAGTTCACCGACGGGACCCCGTTCGACGCCGAGGCCGTCAAGACCAACATCGAGCACCTGCAGGACCCGGAGACGGCCTCCTCGACCGGCTACCTCGCCGTCGCGAAGGTCGCCTCGGTCGAGGCGGTGGATGCCGGCACCGCACGCTTCCACCTGAGCGCACCCGACAGCGCCCTGCTCGAATCCCTCGCCCAGCCCTGGACGGCGATCCAGTCGCCGGCCGGCATCGCCCGCGGCACCGACGCGAACTGCCTCGCCCCCATCGGCACCGGCCCCTTCGTCGTCGAGGACTGGGTCAAGCAGGACCGCATCGTCTTCACCCGCAACGACGACTACGCATCCGCCCCCGCCGACGCCGGCCACGACGGCCCCGCATACCTCGCCGGCATCGAGTGGCGCTTCATCGCCGACGCAGCCACCCGCTACGCGGCCCTGCAGGCCGGCGAGGTCGACATCATCGACAACGCCCAGCCCGATACGATCGCCCAGGCCGACGAGGCCGCGGGCATCGTCGAACTCGACGCCCCGCGGCCAGGTGCGTCCAACCGCATCGAGTTCAACGGCGGCCAGGCGCCCTTCGACGACGTGCGCGTGCGCGAGGCCTTCGTCCGTGCCGTCGACGTGGATGCCGCGATCGCCGGCCTCTTCTTCGACACCGCCGCCCGCTCCTCCTCGCCGCTGTCGAGCGCCGAACCGCTCGCATACGGCGACGCCTCTCTCTTCGAGGTCGACCCCGAGGCGGCCGGCCGGCTCCTCGACGAAGCCGGGTGGACCGACCGGGACGACGACGGCACCCGGATGAAGGACGGCGCACGCCTCGAACTCCGCTTCCCCGTCAGCACCAATCAGTCGGTCGCCGCCGAGCAGTCGCTCTTCGAGCAGCTCGCCGCGGGCGCGAAGACCGTCGGCTTCGACGTGCGCATCGAACTCATGGACCTCTCCAGCTGGTACGCGGCCCTCGCCGCGAACGAGTACGAGCTCGTCAGCGCCCCCTACACGAAGGTCGGCCCCGACGTGCTGCGCATCGTCTACCACTCCGATTCGACGGCGCCCGCCCCGAGCGGCTACTTCGCGAACCTCGCCCAGGTGCGCGACCCCGAGATCGACGCCGCCCTCGACGCGGCCTCGGCCTCGCAGGGCCCCGACGAGCGTGCCGCCCTCTACGAGCAGGTGCAGCAGCGCCTCCTCGCCAACTACCGCCTGCTGCCGATCTACGACCAGCAGAACCACTTCCTGCACCGTGCCGAACTGACCGGGGTGCGGGCGATGCCGACGGTCTCGACGCCGACGTTCCTCGACGCGAAGCTCGCCGGATGACCCGGCGCCCCCGGCGGCCGGCATGACGGCGCTGGCCGTCCCCACCGGCTCCGGCGGCCTCCGGGCCCGCCGGGGCCGGCTCGGGCTGCGCGTGCTCGCCCGCGCCGGCGGTGCGGTGTTCGTGCTGTGGGCGGTCGTGACGATCACCTTCTTCGCGGTGCGGCTCGTCCCCGGCGACCCGGCGCTCGCGATCCTCGGCGGCCCCGGATCCCAGGCCGGCCCGGAGGCGCTCGCCCTCGTCCGCGCCGAGCACGGCCTCGACCGGCCGCTCGGCGAGCAGTACCTCGCCGCGCTCGTGCGGCTCGCCGGCGGCGACCTCGGCACCTCCTATGCGCTGCGGATGCCGGTCGGCGACGTCATCGCCGCCCAGCTCGGCGGCACCCTGCTGCTCGCCGTCCTCGCCCTCGCCGCCGGCTGGGCGATCGCCCTCGGCCTCGCGCTGTTCTCGACGCAGGGCGGCCGCTTCGCCGCCGCGGTCGGCGGGGCGATCGAGAC
Source organism: Agromyces archimandritae (assembly GCF_018024495.1). Classification (NCBI taxonomy): domain Bacteria; kingdom Bacillati; phylum Actinomycetota; class Actinomycetes; order Micrococcales; family Microbacteriaceae; genus Agromyces; species Agromyces archimandritae. The sequence goes on along the minus strand of NZ_CP071696.1, from coordinate 3,415,960 downwards.
GGTCGCCGCAGCCCTGCCCCAGTTCTGGCTGGCCGCGGTGCTCATCGCCCTGTTCTCGACGGGGCTCGGCTGGCTGCCGCCGGTGTCGACGGGCACCGCGGCCGGCCTCGTGCTGCCGGTGCTGACCCTCGCGATCCCCGTCGCCGGTTTCCTCGCCCAGGTCATGCGCACCTCTCTGCTCGACGCCCTCGCCTCGCCGTTCGCGCTGTCGGCGCGCGCCCGCGGCGAGAGCGGGCTCGGGGTGCGGATCCGCCACGGCATCCGCCACGCCGCCGTCGCCGGCGTCGACCTGTCGGCGTGGGCCTTCGGCTACCTCGTGAGCGGGGCGGTCGTCGTCGAGACCGTCTTCGCCCGCCCCGGCCTCGGCCGCTCCCTCGTGCAGGCCGTCACGGGCCGCGACGTGCCCCTCGTCACGGGCATCGTCATCGTCGTCGCGCTCGCATACATCCTCATCACGATCCTCGCCGATGCCGTGAGCCTCGTGCTCGACCCGCGCCTGCGATCGGAGCCGGCAGGATGAGCGCGCTCACCGCATCCGCCTCCCGCCGCATCCGCACGACGCGGGTGCCGGAGGCGCTCGCGGGCGCCTTCGCCGTCGCCCTCGTGCTGGCCTGCCTCGCCCCCGGCCTCCTCGCCCCCGGCGACCCGCTCGCGATCAGCCCCGCCGAAGCGTTCACCCCGCCGGGGCCGGCGCACTGGCTCGGCACCGACGAATCGGGCCGCGACCTGTACACGCGCCTCGTGCACGGCGCGGCCTCCTCGCTCCTCATCGGCGTCGCGGCGACCGCGATCGGGCTGTCGATCGCGATCCCGCTCGGCCTGGCCGCGGGCCTCGGCGGCCGGGCCGCGGATTTCGCGGTCGGCCGCCTGCTCGAGGTGCTCTTCGCCTTCCCCGGGCTGCTGCTCGCGCTCCTCGTGATCGTGCTGGCCGGCCCGGGCCCGCTCACCGCGACGATCGCGGTCGGGCTCTCGACCGCGCCCGGCTATGCGCGCATCATCCGCGGCCAGGTCATGCAGTTGCGCTCCACCGGATACGTCGAGGCCGCCCGGGTGCTCGGCCGCGGCCCATGGCGCATCGTCGCCGGCACGATCCTGCCGAACCTCGCCCGCCGCCTCCTCGTGCTCGCCACCCTCGGCATCGGGCAGGCCGTGGTGTGGGCGGCGACCCTCAGCTTCCTCGGGCTCGGTGCCGAGCCCCCGGCGCCGGAGTGGGGGGCGATGCTGAACGCCGGCCGCACCTACATCCAGACGGCGTGGTGGATGACGGTCGTTCCGGGCCTCGCGATCGTCGCGACGATCGTCTCGGCCACGGTGCTCGGCCGGCGCCTCGCCGAGGGGACGGAGCCCCGATGAGCCTCGTCGACGTCACGGGGCTCGGCGTCGCCTTCGGCGACCGCGCCGTCGTGCAGGACGTCTCCTTCGCGATCGAGCCGGGCGAATGCACGGCCCTCGTCGGCGAATCGGGATCCGGCAAGTCGCTCGTCGCTCGCTCCCTTCTCGGCCTCGCCGGCCCCGGCGCGCGCGTGAGCGCCGAACGCATCGGCTTCGAGGGCCGCGATCTGCGCGCGGCCGGCGAACGCGAGTGGCGGCGCATCCGCGGCTCCCGCATCGGCCTCGTGCTGCAGGACGCCCTCGTCTCCCTCGACCCGCTGCGGCCCGTCGGCCGCGAGATCGGCGACGTGCTCCGGCTGCACACGCGGCTTCGCCCGGCCGAGCGCGCCGAACGCGTCGTAGAACTGCTCGAACGGGTCGGGATGCCGGATGCGGCCGAACGCGCGAAGCTCCTGCCGGGGGCCCTGTCGGGGGGCCTCCGGCAACGGGCGCTCATCGCGCAGGCCATCGCGCTCGACCCGCCGTTCCTCATCGCCGACGAGCCGACGACGGCGCTGGACGCCGTCGTGCAGCACCGCGTGCTCGGTGAGCTCGCCCGGCTGAAAGCGGCCGGTACGGCGCTGCTGCTGATCAGCCACGACCTCGGCGTCGTCGCCGGGCTCGCCGACCGGGTCCTCGCCATGCACGACGGCCGCATCGTCGAGGCCGGGCCCACAGAACGGGTGCTCGCCTCCCCCGAGGCCCCCGAGACCCGGGCGCTGCTCGCCGCCCTGCCGGGCGGGGTACCGCGCGGGGCCCGGCTCATGCCGCAAGGTGCGGATGCCGGCCCGCACGCCGTCGACGGCGGGGCGGATGCCGCGGCGCCGGCCGAGCAGGGGGCACCGGCATCCACCGCGCCCGCGCGAACCGCCGGCCCGCACCCCGTGCTCCGCCTCGAGCACGTCGTGAAGCGCTTCGGCCCGGGGCGAGCCGCCGTCGACGGCGCGAGCCTCGAGCTCGCCGCCGGCCGCACCCTCGGCATCGTCGGCGAATCGGGCAGCGGCAAGACGACGATCGCGCGCCTCGCCCTCGGGCTCCTGGAGTCCGACGCCGGCCGGGTCGAACTCTTCGGCGAACCATGGAGCGGGATCGGCGAACACGCACGCCGGCCACGGCGGCGACGCATCGGCCTCGTCTCGCAGGACACGCACAGCTCCTTCGACCCGCGCTGGAGCGCCGGGCACACCCTCCGCGACGCCCTCGGGGCCCGCGGCGCCGGCGTCGGCGAGGGCAGCCGCGAGGCGGTCGCAGAGCTCCTGGCATCCGTCGGACTCTCCCCCGAGATCGCCGAACGGCATCCCGCGCGCCTGTCGGGCGGGCAGCGGCAGCGCCTCGCGATCGCCCGGGCCTTGGCCGCCCGGCCCGAGGTGCTCGTGCTCGACGAGCCCGTCTCGGCCCTCGACCTCACCGTCCAGGCCCGGGTGCTCGACCTCCTCGACGAGCTCCAGCGGGAGCGGGGCCTCGCCTACCTCCTCATCTCCCACGACCTCGACGTCATCGGCCACATGAGCGACGAGATCGCCGTCATGCGGGCCGGGCGCATCGTCGAGCACGGGCCGGCCGAGCGCCTCCTCGCCCGGCCCGCCCACCCGTACACGGCCGAACTGCTGGCCGCCGCGCCGCGACGCATCCGCACCCCGGCGGATCCGCATCCGCCGTTCGGTACGATGGAGGGGATCTGACACTCAGGCACCCTTCGGACTCGGTGCCGCATATATCGAATCGGAGCTCCCATGACCGCGTCGCGCATTCCCGACAAACCGGCCCTCGAAGGACTCGAAGCCCGCTGGGGCGGCGTCTGGGAAGACCAGGGCACCTACCGATTCGATCGCACCGCCGCCACGCGCGAGTGCCTCTACTCGATCGACACCCCGCCGCCGACGGCCTCCGGCTCGCTCCACATCGGCCACGTCTTCTCCTACACCCACACCGATGTGCAGGCCCGCTACCGGCGCATGACCGGCAAGCACGTCTTCTACCCGATGGGCTGGGACGACAACGGCCTCCCCACCGAACGCCGCGTGCAGAACTACTACGGGGTGCGCTGCGACCCCTCGCTGCCGTACGAGGCCTGCTTCACCCCGCCGTTCGAGGGCACCGAGGGCAAGACCGTCAAGCCCGCCGACCAGGTGCCGATCAGCCGGCGCAACTTCATCGAACTCTGCGAGCGGCTCACCGCCGAGGACGAGCAGCAGTTCGAGTCGCTCTGGCGCCGCCTCGGCCTCTCGGTCGACTGGACGCAGACGTATCGCACGATCGCCGACGAGGCGCTCTTCACCTCGCAACTCGCCTTCATCCGCAACGTCGAACGCGGCGAGGCCTATCAGGCGCTCGCCCCCACCCTGTGGGATGTGACCTTCCGCACCGCCGTCGCCCAGGCCGAGCTCGAGGACCGCGACCAGCCGGCCGCCTACCACCGGGTGTCGTTCCACAAGCCGGACGGCGGCACCATCGAAATCGAGACGACCCGCCCCGAGCTGCTGCCGGCGTGCGTTGCGCTCGTCGCCCACCCCGACGACGAGCGCTACCGGCCGTACTTCGGCACGACCGTGACGACGCCCGTCTTCGGCGTCGAGGTGCCCGTGCTCGCCCACCACCTCGCCCAGCCCGACAAGGGCTCCGGCATCGCCATGATCTGCACCTTCGGCGACGTCACCGACGTCGTGTGGTGGCGCGAGCTCGACCTGCCGAACCGCACCGTCATCGGCAAGGACGGCCGGATCGTCGCCGAAGCCCCCGAGGCGCTGGCGAGCGGGGCGGCCCGCGAGGCCTTCGCCGAGCTCGCCGGCAAGACCGTGTTCTCGGCCAAGCAGCGCATGGTCGAACTGCTCCGCGAATCGGGCGACCTCATCGGCGAGCCCAAGGCGATCACCCACCCCGTGAAGTTCTTCGAGAAGGGCGACCGCCCGCTCGAGGTCGTCTCCACCCGGCAGTGGTACATCCGCAACGGCGCCCGCGACGAGGGGCTGCGGGAGCGCCTGCTCGAACGCGGCCGCGAGATCGAATGGCACCCCGACTTCATGCGCGTGCGCTACGAGAACTGGGTCGGCGGCCTCACCGGCGACTGGCTGATCTCGCGCCAGCGCTTCTTCGGCGTGCCGATCCCGGTGTGGTACCCGGTCGACGCCGATGGCGAGACCCGCTTCGAGGAGCCCATCGTCGCCACCCGCGACATGCTCCCGGTCGACCCGTCGTCGACGCCGGCGCCCGGCTTCGACGAGTCGCAGCGCGGAACGCCGGGCGGCTTCGTCGGCGAGCACGACATCATGGACACCTGGGCGACGTCCTCGCTCACCCCGCAGCTCGCGGGCGGCTGGGAGCGCGACCCCGAGCTCTTCGAGCTCGTGTTCCCCTACTCGCTGCGCCCGCAGGGGCAGGACATCATCCGCACCTGGCTGTTCTCGACGCTGCTGCGCGCGGAGCTCGAGGACGGTGTCTCGCCGTGGCAGCACGCCGCCATCTCGGGCTTCATCGTCGACCCCGATCGCAAGAAGATGTCGAAGTCGAAGGGCAACGTCGTCACCCCGGCCGGTCTGCTCGAACAGCACGGCTCCGACGCGGTGCGGTACTGGGCGGCCTCGGCGCGCCTCGGCACCGACGCCTCCTTCGACGTGCAGAACCCGACGCAGGTGAAGATCGGCCGGCGCCTGGCGATCAAGGTGCTGAACGCCGCGAAGTTCATCCTCGGCTTCTCGGGAGCGGCGGATGCCCCGGTCACCGTCGCCGTGGACCGCAGCATGCTCGCGGAGCTCTCCGACGTCGTCCGTCAGGCCACGACCGCCCTCGAGCAGTACGACCACGCGCGGGCCCTCGAGGTCGCCGAGACCTTCTTCTGGACCTTCTGCGACGACTACCTCGAACTCGTCAAGGAGCGCGCCTACGGCGAGGCGAGCCCCGAGCAGGCCTCGGCCGTCGCTGCGCTGAAGACCGCGCTCGACGTGCTCCTCCGGCTCTTCGCCCCGGTGCTGGCCTTCGCGGCCGAGGAGGCGTGGTCCTGGTCGCACGACGGCTCGGTGCACCGCGCCGCCTGGCCGGTCGCGGACGATCTCGCCGCCGCAGGCGTGGCCGGCCCCGAGCTGCTGCGCCTCACGAGCACCGCGCTCACGGGCATCCGCCGCGCGAAGACCGACGCGAAGGCCTCGCAGAAGACCCCCGTCTCGCGAGCGGTCATCGCCGCGCCCGCCGAGGCGATCGCACTGCTGGAGGCCGCCGCCGGCGACCTGTCGGCCGTGGGGCGCATCGGCGCGCTCGAGTTCCAGACCGCCGAGGCGCTCGAGGTGCGCGACGTCGTCCTCGAGATCGCCGACTGACCCCGGAGGCCCCATGCCCATCGAGATCCGCGAACTGCGCGACGAGGACTTCTTCGCGTGGATCCCGCTCTTCGACGTCTACTGCCGGTGCTCGGGAACGAGCCTCGACGACCAGAAGGCGCTCGTCGTGTGGAACTGGCTGCGGGATCCCGCCGAGCCGCTGACCGGCGCCGGGGCGTTCGACGAGCAGGGCGCCCTCGTCGGCTTCGTGCACTCGCGTGTCGTGCCGCGGGCGCTCAGGGCCTCGTTCGTCGTGACCGTCGACGATCTCTTCGTCGACGAGGGCCGCCGCCGCGCCGGCATCGGCACCGCCCTGCTCGAGCACGCCCGCTCGCGCCCCGGCATCGCCGAGTTCGGCTGGGCCGTGCCCGCCGGCAACGAGGCGGCACTGGGCCTGGCCGAGCGCATCGGCCGCCGCACGGACCTCGTCGTCTTCGCCTCGGGCGTGCCCGAAGATGAGAGCACCGCGGGCGATGCCGAGGAGGCCGACTGATGCAGCTCGGCACGAGATGGCCCTTCGGCCAGGAGCCGCCGGCACGTGTGCCGGCCGAGCTCCGCGAGGCGATCGTCGCCCATGAGCGCGAGGCTGCGGCCGCGGGGTCCTGGACCCTCACCTGGCTCGAGGGTCGCGCGATCGTCGAGGCCGACGACGGGACGGTGGTGCGGATGCCGGGCGCAGCGCATCCGGCATCCGGCGCCGAGGACGACGGGGACTGGTGAGCCCGGCCGCTTCGGCGGCTGCGGTCAGCGTGGGCGGGTCCAGATCCCGTAGTCCTGGAAGGCGCGGTTCTGCTCGCGCGCGATGACTTCGCGCATCTCGAGCCTGCGCATCCGTTCGAGGGAGCGGCGGCCGGCCCAGCGTTCGAGGGCGAGGCTCATGGCGACGGCTGCGCGTTCGATGCGGTCGAGTCGGGGCGTGCGTTCGGCATGGATCGCCGGGGTGAAGGATGTCATGATGCGGCTCCTCGGTCGATGAGCGGGAATGCATTGAACTGGATCTGGACGGGACGGGCGCCGGGCACCCCGTCGCGTCCGCGGTATTCGGCGACCTGCTCCTGGAGCCAGGCGTCGTAGGCGGTGATGAGCGCGTCGAACTCGGCGCGGGTCAGGCGCAGGCTCGACGTCGTGAAGGTCGCCAGGCTCGCCCATTCGGGCTCGAGCACCTCGTCGCCGCGGCGGACGAACTCCTCGAGTTGTGCGGCGCGCTGCTCGTTCCAGCGATCGACGAGCTCGTCGGAGACCTCGCGGACGACGGGGTCGGCGCGGGAGCCGCTCGCAAGGCGCAGCGGCCCGGGCACGCGTTCCCACCAGCGCTCTCTGGCCGTGCCGCGGCCTTCCACCTCGCGGACCAGGCCGTGCTTGGCGAGTTCGCGGAGGTGGTAGCTCGTGGATCCGCTCGACTCCCCCAGCCGCTCGGCGAGTCCGCTCGCCGTGGCCGGGCCGAAGTCGGTGAGCGCGTTGAACAGGTCGAAGCGCACCGGATGCGCAAGGGCCTTGACGACGCCGATCCCGGCGATGCCGTCGCTTCGTTCGGTCTGCGGGTCCCTCGACTCGGCTTCCATGACTGCGAGCCTACGCGTGCAAAGGACTCTTTGCAAGTACTTCTTTGCAACGTTTGCTTTGCAAATATCTCTTGGCACAGACCGGCCCGGAGACGGCTCTGATCAGGGCCTGGCGACGACCTCCGCATGCGGCATCAGCAGCCAGCCGTCTGGATCGGCCACCCACCGCATCCACGCATCGGAGATCTCACGGAGATCCGCCGCCGTGGCCCGCCCCGTCTCCACGGCATCCGCCGCGAACTGCGAGTCCGTCGCACGAGCCGCCCACGACGACCCCCACCACTCCCGCTCCGCATCGCTGGCGAACACCCACACGCTGCCCGAGGCATCCACCCGCTCGAACCCGGCAGCCCGCACCCACGACACGAGGCGCCGCCCCGCATCCGGCTGCCCGCCGTTGCCGAGATGCACCCGGCGATACAGCTCCAGCCAGCGCTCGAGCCCCGGGTGCCCCGGGTTCCAGATCACTCCGCCGTAATCGACGTCGCGCACCCCGAGGATGCCGTCGGGGTTCAGCACCCGCCGGAACTCGCGGAGCGCATCCACCGGCCGCGCCAGATGCTGCAGCACCTGATGGGCGTGCACGATGTCGAATGCGCCGTCCCCGGCATCCAGCGCGTACGCGTCCCCGACCTCGAAGCGCACATTGCCGAGCCCCTCGGCCTCCGCGAGCGCGCTCGCCCGGGCCACGATCTCCTCCGCGACGTCCACGCCCACGACCTCGCCGGGATCCACCCGCCGGGCCATGTCGACGGTGATCGTGCCGGCGCCCGACCCCACATCGAGCACCCGGGAGCCGCGCTGCAGGAAGCCCTCGAGGTACGCCGCCGAATTGTCCACCGTGCGCCACGCATGCGTGCGGATCACGCTCTCGTGGTAGCCGTGCGTGTAGCGGTCGCCGGGGGCGACCTCCGAACGATCCGAATCACCGAACATGGTTCGAGCCTACGACCGCCCGCCGCCGCACGCTCGTTACAGTGGAGCAATGCCCCCCGAGCCACGGCCTTTCGCCGACCCCAGCCCGCTCCCCTACCAGCTGCCCCCGTTCGCCGAGATCCGCGAGGAGCACTACCGCCCCGCGATCCAGGAGGGCATCGCCGCCCACCGAGCCGAGGTCGCCGCGATCGTCGACGACCCCGAGGCACCGAGCTTCGAGAACACCCTCCTCGCCCTCGAACGCAGCGGCCGGCCCCTGCACCGGGCGCTGCTCGTGTTCTACAACCAGAGCTCAGCCGACTCCACCGACGGCATCGCCGCCCTCGAAGAGGAATTCGCCCCCGTCCTGGCTGCCCACCAGGACGCCATCCGGCTCGACCCGGCCCTCTTCGCCCGGATCGACGCCGTCCACGCCGCGCGGCACGACTCCGGGCTCGACGCCGAATCCGTCTACCTCGTCGAGCGGTACCACACCGAGTTCACCCTCGCCGGCGCGGCCCTCCCCGAAGAAGCCAAGGCCGAGCTGCGCGAGCTCAACCAGCGCATCTCGAGCCTCCAGGCCAGATTCGAGAAGCAGCTGCTCGCCGACACGAACGACCTCGCCGTGCACCTCACCGACGAGTCCGAGCTCGCCGGGCTCTCCGACGGCCAGCGCTCGGCCGCGCGCGAAGCCGCCGTCGCCCGCGGGCTCGACGGCTGGCTCGTCACCCTCGTGCTGCCGACCGGCCACCCCTTCCTCGAAGCCCTCGACCGCCCCGAGGTCCGCGACCGCATCATGGCGGCCTCGCGCGCCCGCGGTGCCCGGGCCGGCTCGCACGACAACCGGCCCGTGATCCTCGAACTCGTCGCCCTGCGCGCCCGCCGCGCACGCCTCCTCGGTTTCGAGAACCACGCCGCCGCCGTCACCGCCGACGAGACCGCGAAGAACCCCGAGGCCGTGCGGACGATGCTCGAACGCCTCGCGGCACCCGCGGCCCGCAACGCCCGCGCCGAGGCCGAGGTGCTCGCCGCCCGCGCCGCGGCGAACGGCGACCGCGCCGTCGAAGCCGCCGACTGGGCCTACCTCTCCGAGCAGGTCCGCGCCGAACGCTACGACGTCGACCTCGCGGCGATGCGCCCCTACTTCGAACTCGAACGCGTCCTGCACGACGGCGTGTTCTACGCGGCCGGCCGCCTGTACGGGCTGCGCTTCACCGAACGCGACGACCTCGTCGGCTACCACCCCGAGGTCCGCGTCTTCGAGGTGCAGGATGAGGAAGGCGAGCAGGTCGGGCTTTACCTCTTCGACGCGTACACGCGCGACTCGAAGCGCGGAGGGGCCTGGATGAACCCGATCGTCGAGCAGTCCGAACTCTTCGGCACCCTGCCCGTCGTCGTCAACAACCTCAACGTGCCGAAGCCCGCCGCCGGCGAACCGACCCTGCTCAGCTACGACGAGACATCCACCCTGTTCCACGAGTTCGGCCACGCCCTGCACGGCCTCCTCGCCCGCACCCGGTACCCGAAGTTCTCGGGCACGAACGTGTTCCGCGACTTCGTCGAGTTCCCGAGCCAGGTCAACGAGATGTGGATGCTGTGGCCCGAGGTCCTCGCCAACTACGCCGTGCACCACGAGACGGGCGAGCGGATGCCGCAGGACCTCGTCGACCGGCTGCTCGCCGCCCGGCAGTTCAACGAGGGTTTCCAGACGAGCGAATACCTCGCGGCCGCCATGCTCGACCAGGCCTGGCACCGCATCACCGCCGACGACGAGGTCTCCGACGTCGCCGCCTTCGAAGCCGAAGCGCTCCGCGAAGCCGGGCTCGGCGATCCGCTCGTGCCGCCCCGCTACGCCTCGACGTACTTCGCCCACACATTCTCCGGCGGCTACGACGCCGGCTATTACTCCTACATCTGGAGCGAGGTGCTGGACGCCGACACCGTCGAATGGTTCGAAGAGCACGGCGGACTCACCCGTGAGAACGGCGAACGGTTCCGCCGCACCGTGCTCGGCGTCGGCGGATCGAAGGACCCCCTCGAGGCCTACCGCGAGTTCCGCGGACGGGATGCCCGCATCGAACCGCTCCTGGAGCGCCGCGGCCTCGCCTGAGACGACGGACGCCCCGGTCCCTTCTGGGGGGCCGGGGCGTCCGGAGGTACGTCTCGCGCTGCTTGGGCGAAGCTCAGATCGCGAAGCCGAGCGCGCGCATCATGTCGCGCCCGTCGTCGGTGATGCGCTCGGGGCCCCACGGCGGCATCCACACCCAGTTGATGCGGAAGGCCTCCACGATGCCGTCGAGGGCCTCGGCGGTCTGCTCCTCGAGCACATCGGTCAGCGGGCAGCCGGCGCTCGTGAGGGTCATGTGGATGACGAGCGCGTTGTTCTCGTCGTCCCAGCCGAGGTCGTAGATGAGGCCGAGGTCGACGACGTTCACGCCGAGCTCGGGGTCCATGACGTCTTTCAGCGCCTCGGTGACCTGGTCGAAGCGCTCGGGAGCGAGTGAGGTGACCATGGCTTCAGCCTACGCCTGCTGTGCGGGCTGGAAGCGGTCGTAGCCCTCTTCCTCGAGCCGCTCGGCGAGCTCGGGGCCGCCCTGCTCGGCGATCTTGCCGGCGACGAACACGTGCACGAAGTCCGGCTTGATGTAGCGGAGGATGCGCGTGTAGTGCGTGATGAGGAGGATGCCGAGCCCGGTGTTCTCGTGGGCGCGGTTCACGCCCTCCGAGACGATCTTCAGCGCGTCCACGTCGAGGCCGGAGTCGGTCTCGTCGAGCACGGCGAACTTCGGCTTCAGGAGCTCGAGCTGCAGGATCTCGTTGCGCTTCTTCTCGCCGCCCGAGAAGCCCTCGTTGACGTTGCGCTCGGCGAAGGCCGAGTCCATCTTGAGGTTCGCCATCGACTCGCGCACGTCCTTCACCCAGGTGCGCACCGAGGGCGCTTCGCCCTCGATGGCCGTCTTGGCGGTGCGGAGGAAGTTGGTGACCGTGACACCGGGGATCTCGACGGGGTACTGCATGGCGAGGAACAGGCCGGCGCGGGCGCGCTCGTCGACGGTCATCTCCAGCACGTTCTCGCCGTCGAGGAGGATCTCGCCCTCGACGACCTGGTACTTCGGGTGGCCGGCGATCGTGTACGCGAGGGTCGACTTGCCGGAGCCGTTCGGGCCCATGATCGCGTGGATCTCGCCCTCGTTGATGACGAGGTCGACACCGCGGAGGATCTCACGGGTGCCCTGATCGGTCTCGACGTTGACGTGGAGGTTTTTGATCTCAAGGACGGACATGTTGCTTCTGGTCTCTTTCGGTTGCCGGCCGTCGGGCCGGAAGTCGGGTCAGACGGTCAGGGTGACCGCGGGATCGATGAGCACGCCGCCGTCTTCGAGGACGACCTCGTAGACGGGCACGGGCTCGTAAGCGGGTAGCGTCAGGGGCTTGCCGGTGCGGAGCGAGAACTGGGAACCGTGCGCCCAGCACTCGAGGGTCTCGCCTTCCACGAAGCCCTCGGACAGCGAGATGTCGCCGTGCGTGCACGTGTCGCCGATCGCGAAGACCTGCCCCTCGGCATCCTTCACGACCGCGATCGGCACACCGTCGACGACGAAGCGCTGCGCCTCGTTCGTCCCGAGCTCGTCGATGCCGCACACGCGCGTCGCCGCCATCAGGCCCCCTGGAGCTCGGCCTCGAGGGCCTCGATGAGGCGAGCCTCGAGCTCGGGGGCGCCGATCTTCTGCACGATCTCGGTGAGGAAGCCGCGCACGACGAGACGGCGCGCCTCGTCCTCGGGGATGCCGCGTGCCTGCAGGTAGAACAGCTGCTCGTCGTCGAAGCGACCGGTGGCGCTGGCGTGGCCGGCACCCTCGATGTCGCCCGTCTCGATCTCGAGGTTCGGCACGGAATCGGCACGGGTGCCGTCGGTGAGCACGAGGTTGCGGTTCTGCTCGTAGCTGTCGGTGCCCGTGGCCTTCGGCCCGATGAGCACGTCGCCGATCCAGACGCTGCGCGCACCCTCGCCCTGCAGGGCGCCCTTGTAATTGACACGGGAGCGGGTATGCGGGGCGTCGTGGTGCACGTACACCTGCTGCTCGAGGTGCTGGCCGGCGTCGGAGAAGTACAGGCCGAGCGCCTCGATGTCTGCGCCGGGTTCGGCCAGATGCGTCGAGGGGTTCAGCCGGACGACCTTGCCGCCGAGCGAGACGACGATGTGCTTGAGCTTGGCGTCGCGGCCGACGCGGGCGAAGTGGCTCGCGAGGTGCACCGAGTCGTCGCTCCACTCCTGCAGCGAGACGACGGTCAGGCTCGCGCCTTCGCCGACGAGGATCTCGACGTTCTCGGCCAGGCGGGCATCGCCCGTGCCGCGGAGCACGATGAGTCCGCGACTGTTCGGCGCCGCCTCGATGACGGTGTGCGCGCCGCGCGGGGCCTCGCCGAGTCCGGTGCGGGTGACGACGGCGATCTTCTCGTCCTCGCCGGCGACCGAGACGAGCATCGCCTCGGCGAAGCCCGACCAGGCGTTCGCGCTGCCGCGGTCCTCGGGGCGGCCGGCGGTGCCGATCCGCTCGTCGTCGCGGCCGATCCACGAGACGGTGACGCCTTCGGGGTCGACGGTCTCGATCGGCGTGCGCGAGCCGTCGAGCTCACCTCCGGTGAGGTCGGCGAAGGTCGCCACGGGCGAGAGCTTCCACTCGTGCTCGCGACCGGTGACGGCCGGGAAGTCTGCGACCTCGGTGCTCGCGAACCGCTCGGAACGGGTCTGTACGGGTACGAGGCCCCATCCGCCGTCGGAGTGCTGCGTGAGGCCGTGCTGGCCTTCGGTGGGCATGGCTGTCGTGGGGGTGGTGCTCGTCATGCTCAGCCGACGCTGCCTTCCATGCCCATCTCGATGAGCTTGTTGAGTTCCATCGCGTATTCCATGGGCAGTTCGCGCGCGATCGGCTCGATGAAGCCGCGCACGATCATCGCCATCGCCTCGTCCTCGGGGATGCCGCGTGCCATCAGGTAGAAGAGCTGCTCCTCGCTGACCTTGGAGACCGTGGCCTCGTGGCCGAGCTGCACGTCGTCGACACGGATGTCGATCGCCGGGTAGGTGTCGGAGCGCGAGATGGTGTCGACGAGCAGCGCGTCGCAACGCACCGTGTTCGCGGCATGGTGCGCATTGGCATCCACCCGCACCTCGCCGCGGTAGCCGGCCCGTCCACCGCCGCGGGCGATCGACTTCGACACGATCGACGACTGCGTGTGCGGGGCCATGTGGATCATCTTCGCGCCCGCGTCCTGGTGCTGGCCGGGGCCGGCGAAGGCGACCGAGAGGGTCTCGCCCTTCGCGTGCTCGCCCATCAGGAAGATCGACGGGTACTTCATCGTGACCTTCGAGCCGATGTTGCCGTCGATCCACTCCATGGTGGCGCCCTCGGCGGCCGTGGCCCGCTTCGTGACGAGGTTGTACACGTTGTTCGACCAGTTCTGGATCGTCGTGTAGCGCACGCGGGCATTCTTCTTCACGACGATCTCGACGACGGCCGAGTGCAGCGAGTCGGACTTGTAGATCGGGGCCGTGCAGCCCTCGATGTAGTGCACGTACGAGCCCTCGTCGGCGATGATGAGGGTGCGCTCGAACTGGCCCATGTTCTCCGTGTTGATGCGGAAGTAGGCCTGCAGCGGGATCTCGACGTGCACGCCCGGCGGCACGTAGACGAAGGAACCGCCCGACCAGACGGCCGTGTTCAACGCCGCGAACTTGTTGTCGCCGGCGGGGATGACGGTGCCGAAGTACTCCTCGAAGAACTCGGGGTGCTCCTTCAGCGCCGTGTCGGTGTCCATGAAGATGACGCCCTGGCGCTCGAGCTCTTCGTTGATCTGGTGGTAGACGACCTCGGACTCGTACTGGGCGGCGACACCGGCGACGAGACGCTGACGCTCGGCCTCGGGGATCCCGAGCCGCTCGTAGGTGTTCTTGATGTCTTCGGGCAGGTCTTCCCAGGTCTGGGCCTGCTTCTCGGTCGAGCGGACGAAGTACTTGATGTTGTCGAAGTCGATCTCCGACAGGTCCGCGCCCCACGAGGGCATCGGTTTGCGGTCGAACAGCTGCAGCGCACGCTGACGGCGCTGGAGCATCCACTCGGGCTCTTCCTTCAGCCCGGAGATGTCGGCGACCACCTCGGGCGACAGACCGCGCCGGGCGGAAGCGCCGGCTGCATCGGAATCGGCCCAGCCGAACTCGTAGACACCGAGTCCTTCGAGTTCCGGGCGGTCGATCAGTACGTCCGTCATACTCTCCCTCTTCTCCTCCCGTGCAACCGGATGTCAGTCCGGCCCATTCCCTGCGCCGGTCGAGGGCTCGACGTCGGGGGATGATGTGCGGGTGGCTGCGTTGCGAACCTTAGACTGGTGGAGGCCGCGCGGGGCGCACGCGCGCGAAACCGCGGCTTCCAACCCCTCAAGTCTATAGGGTCGCAGGCCGCTCGGGGCGATCTCCCAGCGCCGTCACATGCGATCCGGATCAGGAAACAGGATCCGCCGTGAACCGGTTCACCGCCTGGCTGCCCGACCGCATCGACCGCCGCATCCGCGTCTTCGCCTGGCTCTCCTTCCTCGCCGAGACGATCATCATCGGCACCGGCGGCGCGGTCCGCCTCACCGGCTCCGGCCTGGGCTGCCCGACCTGGCCGACCTGCACGGCCGACTCCCTCGTGCCGACGCCCGAGATGGGCATCCACGGCATCATCGAATTCGGCAACCGCACGATGACGGGGCTCGTCGGCATCCTCGCGCTCATCCTCTTCATCCTCGTGTGGCGCATCCGGCGCGAGCGGCGCGACCTCTTCGTGCTCGCCTTCATCGTCGGCGCCGGCGTCGTCGCACAGGCGATCGTGGGCGGCATCACCGTCTGGACGGGGCTGAACCCCTTCATCGTCGGCTTCCACTACGTCTCCTCCCTCGTGCTCGTCTGCGTCACGGCCGCGTTCATCGTGCGGATGCGGCAGGAGCCCGGCCCGCGCGAACGCGCCGTGCCGGCGTGGTTCGCGGGCCTCGTGCACCTCACGAGCGGCGTGCTGGCCGTGTCGATCGTGTTCGGCATCCTCACCACGGGAGCCGGACCGCACTCCGGCGATGCGGACGCCGGCCGCAACGGCTTCGACGCGGAACTGCTCGAGCACATCCACGCCTGGCCGGGGTACGCGATGTTCGCCCTCACGATCGTGCTCGTCGTCGCCGCGGCGCGCCTCCGGCTGCCCGTGCTGCGCTGGAGCATCGTGCTGCTCGCCGTCGAACTGGTGCAGATCGGCATCGGCCTCTACCAGGCGCGGAACGGCCTGCCGCCGCTCTTCGTCGGGGCCCACATGGTCATCGCCGCCCTCACCGCGGCGACCATGACCGTCCTCGTCCTGCGCCTGAAGCGCCCGGTGGATGCCGCGGCCCCCGCCTCCGCCCCGCACTCCGCTTCCGCCGCCGCCTGAGCAGCCCTCCCACCCCGCACTCGGCTTCCGCCGCCGCCTGAGCAGCCCTCCCACCCCGCACTCGGCTCCTCCGCCGCCACCGTTCCGGAGATCACCACCGTTCCGGATGCATCCCACTCCATCCATCCGAATCCGTGGCGATCTCCGAATCCGCGGCCGAGCCTCGAAAACCGCCGCCGCTCCGGAGATCGCCACCGTTCCGGAGATCACCACCGTTCCGGATGCATCCCCGCTCCATCCATCCGAGTCCGCGGCGATCTCCGAATCCGCGGCGAACTCAGGCCGCACGGCGGTGCAGGTTCTGGGCGACGGCGCGCACGATGACGTCCTGCACGCCCGCCCAATCATCGATGACCTGCCGATATCCGATCCGGATGACGTGATAGCCGCGCAGCATGAGCGCAGCGTCGTGGGCGTTGTCCGCGTTGCGCTGCGCGCCGACATGGGTTCCGCCGTCGATCTGGACGACCAGGCGATCCCCGATGAGGAAGTCGACGCGATGCCCTTCGACCCATGCCTGCGGCACGATCCGCACACCGAGCCAGTGCAGGCGATCGTGGACGATCGTCTCGAGACCCGAGTCCGCGGTGATCATCGCCTCACGCAGAAGCCTGCGAGCGTGCGCGGTCAGCGGGAGCCTCGCGAGCGCGTCTTTGGAAACGGCACCCATCCGCAGCGCCGATTCCCACACCGCCAGCGCCGCCTCGTGCGGTTGGCAAGCGGCGACGAGCACCAGCACGTTCTCGATGGGATCGGTGATGGCATCGGGGTGGCGCCGGACGGGCGGAAGGGCCCAGTGCAATCTGCCGTCGATCCTGGGCGTCGAGCCGTGCGGATCGGTCGCGACGTGGGGTTCGTCCTCGTGGAGCACCCAGAGGCCGAGGCGCCGGGCCTGGGTGACGCAGGTGAGCACGGATCCCGTTCGCGCCGCGGTCACGAGTTCCCGGTCGGCGCCGGGAACGCACACCCAGCCGGGGCGGATGCGTTCGAGACGCCCGTCGGAGATCGCCCGGCGGAGCAGGTGGCGGGTGTGGCCTTCGCGTTGCAGGGTGGTCATGCGTGCGACGCCGTTGTGCCGTCGCATCGTCTGGTCGAGAACTGGCATGCGGACACCCTGCCGCACGGAACGCCGTCGCATCCCCCGGATTCCCGGATCTGTGAAGTGCATCGGGTCGCAGCGCGTTGGGGAGGAGAGGTCGCCCGCCACCGCTTCGGAGATCGCCACGGATCCGGATGATTCCCGCCCCATCCATCCGAATCCGTGGCGATCTCCGATTCCGTGGCGGATTGCCCATGTAGCGCGCGGGGCAACGGTCAGATGCGTTTGCTTCGAGCCGAGCCGGGCAGGGCCGGGCCGGGCAGGGCCGATCCGTTTGCTCCTATCCGAGCCGAGCCGGACAGGGCCGCATTTCCGGATCTCACCACGATTTCGGACGGATTCAGCTCCATCCATCCGAATCCGTGGCGATCTCCGATTCCGTGGCGCTGGCTGGATGCGGCCGGCGCGCCATGCACCCGACCGCGGCACGCCGGGCGGGGACCGGCCCCACCGACAGGCGTAACACGCTCTACAAGGCGGCGACTTGCTCGCCGCCGAACCCGGCCATCCACCCGACCCGACCGCGGCACGCCGGGCAGGGACCGGCCCCACCGACACCCGTAACACGCTCCACAAGGCGGCGACTTGCTCGCCGCCGATCCCGGCCATCCACCCGAGCCAACCGCGGCACGCCGGGCAGGGACCGGCGTGCAATCCAGCTCAGAACGGCAGCAGCGGGTCCACGCCGACGGCGAGGAAGATGAGGGAGAGGAAGACGATCGAGCCGTGGAAGACGCGCATGGGCGAGACGTCGGCGTGGCGGATGGCCCGGTTGTAGAGGCGGTGGGTCTCGTAGATGAACCAGCCGCCGACGCCGATCGCGACGGCGGTGTAGGTCAGGCCCATGCCGGCGACGGGGATGAGGATGAGGGAGCTGGCGACCATCGCCCAGCCGTAGAGGATGACCTGCAGGCCGACCTGTGCGCGGCCGCGGACGACGGCGAGCATGGGGACGCCTGCGGCGGCGTAGTCTTCGCGGTATTTCATGGACAGCGGCCAGTAGTGCGGGGGTGTCCAGAGGAAGATGATGAGGAAGAGGATGAAGGGCGCCCAGTCGAGGCTGCCGGTGACGGCGGCCCAGCCGATGAGCACGGGCATGCAGCCGGCGATGCCGCCCCAGATGATGTTCTGCGAGGTGCGGCGCTTCAGGATGAGCGTGTAGAAGACGACGTAGAGCAGGACGGCGGCGACCGAGAGCGCGGTGGCGAGCCAGTTGGTGAAGACGGCGAACCAGACGGTGGAGACGACGGCGAGGGTCCAGGAGAACACGAGCGCTTCGCGGTCGCTGAGTTCGCCGGTGACGAGGGGCCGCTTGCTGGTGCGCTTCATGACGCGGTCGATGTCGCGGTCGATATAGCAGTTGAACGAACCGGCGGCTCCTGCGCTGAGGTACCCGCCGATGAGGGTGGCGACGACGAGCCAGAGGTCCGGGATGCCGTCTGCGGCGAGGATCATGGCCGGCACCGTGACGACGAGCAGCAGCTCGACGACGCGCGGCTTGGTGAGCGAGACGTAGGCGGCGACCTTCCGCTTCCAGCCGATGCCGGCGGGCCTCGTGCGGATCTCCTCCACGGCGGTGTCCATCGAACCTCTTCCACGCAGACGCATGCGCGACCGGAGACGGCGCGCACCCCTCCGATTCTACGGCCTCTCCGGGGCGCCGGCGGCCTCACCGTCCATCGCGTCCCTCGTGAGCGTCACGCAATATCGGCGGCATATCCGAATCCCTATACTGAGGGTGCGCGCACGGTGGCGTGGGGATCCGGCCCGAGAACGCCGGAATGACGCATCGTCGGCGTGACCCGAACGCTCGACGCATCCGGGATCTTCCGGGTGCTCGGCGCCGTCACGATCGGAAGGATCAGCTCCAAAGTGTCAACACTGCAGTGGGAACCCATCGACGACCGGGCGGTCGATACGGCGCGCGTGCTCGCGGCCGACGCGGTCGAGAAGGTGGGCAACGGGCATCCGGGCACCGCGATGAGCCTCGCCCCGGCCGCCTATCTCCTCTTCCAGAAGGTCATGCGCCGCGACCCCGCCGATCATGGGTGGCTCGGGCGCGACCGGTTCATCCTGTCGGCCGGCCATTCCTCCCTCACCCAGTACGTGCAGTTGTACTACGCGGGCGACGGACTCGAGCTCGAGGATCTGCAGGCGCTGCGCACCTGGGGCTCGAAGACGCCGGGCCACCCTGAATACGGTCATACGGCCGGTGTCGAGATCACCACGGGTCCGCTCGGCCAGGGCCTGGCCTCGGCCGTCGGCTTCGCGTACGCGTCGCGCTACGAGCGCGGCCTCTTCGACCCGGAGGCTCCGGCCGGCGACAGCCCCTTCGACCACTTCGTCTATGTGATCGCCAGCGACGGCGACCTGCAGGAGGGCGTGACGAGCGAGGCGTCCTCGCTCGCGGGCCACCAGGGGCTCGGCAACCTCGTCGTGATCTACGACGCGAACCAGATCTCGATCGAGGACGACACGAACGTCGCCTTCACCGAGAACGTCGCCGAACGCTACGAGGCGTACGGATGGCATGTGCAGACGGTCGACTGGAAGAAGACCGGGCAGTACGTCGAGGACGTCGCCGAGCTGCACCGGGCGATCGAGGCGGCCAAGGGCGAGCAGGCGAAGCCGTCGATCATCATCCTGAAGACGATCATCGGCTGGCCCTCCCCCGGCAAGCAGAACACGGGCAAGGTGCACGGTTCGGCTCTCGGAGCCGAGGAGCTCGCGGCGACGAAGCGTGCGCTCGGCTTCGACCCGGAGCAGCACTTCGCCGTCGCCGACGACGTCATCTCGCACACGCGCGGTGCCGTCGGGCGCGGTGCGGCCGCCCGCGAGGAGTGGCAGCGCGCCTTCGACGCCTGGGCGACTGCGAACCCGGAGCGCAAGGCGCTGTTGGACCGTCTCGAGGCCGGCGAGCTGCCGGCGGATATCGCTGAGGCGCTCCCCGTCTTCGAGTCCGGAACGGCCGTGTCGACACGGGCCGCCTCGGGCAAGGTGATCAACGCCCTCGCCGAGCGTCTGCCGGAGCTGTGGGGCGGATCGGCCGACCTGGCCGAGTCGAACCTCACGACCATCAAGGGCGCGTCCTCGTTCAACCCGCCCGAGTGGTCGACGCACGAGTTCAGCGGCGACCCGTACGGCCGGGTGCTGCACTTCGGCATCCGCGAGCACGCGATGGCCTCGATCCTGAACGGGATCGTGCTGCACGGCCCGACGCGCGCGTTCGGCGGCACGTTCCTCATCTTCAGCGACTACATGCGCCCTGCGGTGCGGCTGGCCGCGCTCATGCAGGTGCCCTCGATCTTCGTCTGGACGCACGACTCCGTCGCGCTCGGCGAGGACGGCCCGACGCATCAGCCGATCGAGCAGCTCACGGCGCTCCGCGCGATCCCGGGCATGACGGTCGTCCGTCCGGCCGACGCGAACGAGACGGCCGCGGCCTGGCTCGAGATCCTGAAGCGTCGCGGCGGGCCGACGGGCATCGCGCTCACGCGTCAGAACGTGCCCGTGTTCGAACGCGGCGACGGGGAGGCTTCGGGCGACGCCCTGGCATCCGCCGCCGGCGTCGCCAAGGGCGCGTACGTGCTCGCCGAGGCGCCGGGCGGGACGCCCGATGTCATCCTCATGGCGACGGGATCCGAGGTCCAGCTGGCGGTCGCCGCGCGCGAAGCGCTCGCCGCCGACGGGATCAACGCACGCGTCGTTTCGGCACCCTCGCTCGAGTGGTTCGAGGAGCAGCCTGCCGAGTACCGCGAGCAGGTGCTGCCGGCATCCGTCATGGCGCGCGTATCGGTCGAGGCCGGCATCGCGCTCGGATGGCGACCCTACATCGGCGACCGCGGCCGTGCCGTGTCGATCGAGCACTTCGGTGCGAGCGCCGACTACCAGACCCTGTTCCGCGAGTTCGGGATCACGGCCGAGGCCGTGGTCGAGGCCGCGAAGGCATCGCTCGCCGCGTGACGGGCGAGAAGGAGAAATGATCGCAATGTCCACCACTCCCACCGCCCGCCTCTCCGAGGCCGGCGTGAGCATCTGGCTCGACGACCTCTCGCGCTCCCGCATCGAGTCGGGCGATCTCGAGCGACTCATCCGCGAACGCGACGTCGTCGGCGTCACCACGAACCCGACGATCTTCGCCGGGGCCCTCGCGAAGGGCGACGGCTACACGGGTCAGCTGGCCGCTTTGGCGGCTTCGGGTGCGGATGCCGAACAGGCCGTGTTCGACATCACCACCGACGATGTGCGCAACGCCGCCGGCGTCTTCGCGCCGGTGTACGAGTCGACCGACGGCTACGACGGTCGCGTTTCGATCGAGGTCTCCCCCGTGCTGGCGCACGATGCGGCCGGTACGATCGCCCAGGCCGAGGAGCTCTGGGCGAAAGTCGACCGTCCGAACGCGATGATCAAGATCCCGGCGACCGTCGAGGGCCTCGAAGCCATCACGGCGTCGATCGCGAAGGGCATCAGCGTGAACGTGACGCTGATCTTCAGCCTCGAACGGCACCGTCAGGTCGTCGACGCGTATCTCACCGGTCTCGAGCAGGCGAAGGCCGCCGGCCTCGACCTGTCGCAGATCCACTCGGTGGCGTCGTTCTTCGTCTCGCGCGTCGACACGGAGATCGACAAGCGCCTCGCCGCGATCGGCACCGAGGAGGCGCTCGCGCTGAAGTCGACGGGCGGCATCGCGAACGCGCGTCTGGCCTACGCCCTCTACCTGGACGAGTTCGCGAGCGAGCGTGCGAAGGCGCTCCTGGATGCGGGCGCGAAGCGGCAGCGGCCGCTGTGGGCGTCGACCGGGGTGAAGGATCCGGCCCTGCCCGACACCCTGTATGTGACGGAACTGGTCGCCCCCGGCGTCGTGAACACGATGCCCGAGAAGACCCTCGAGGCGACCTTCGACCACGCCGAGATCGCCGGCGACACCGTCACGGGTGCGGCCGCCGATGCGAAGGCGGCCCTCGACGCGCTCGCCGCGGTCGGCATCGACTACGACGACGTCACGGCACTGCTCGAACGGGAGGGCGTCGACAAGTTCATCGTGTCGTGGAACGAACTCCTCGACACGGTCCGCGGAGCGCTGGAGGCCGCCCGATGAGCGTCGGCATCGTCGTCGGCGGCGCCGCCGCGGAGGCCGTGGAGCGGGCCGTTCCCGGCCTCGTCGAGGCCCGCATCGCGAGTCGGATCGCCGCGAAGGACGCGACCCTGTGGGGGCCGGCCGCGGAGGCCGAGGCCGCGATCCGGCTGGGATGGACGGAGGCGGTCGCCGTCTCGCGTCCGCTCGTGCCCGAGATCCTCGCGCTGCGCGAAGAGCTGGCCGCACGCGGTGTGACGCGCATCGTCCTGGCCGGCATGGGCGGTTCGTCGCTCGCTCCCGAGGTCATCACCCGCACGGCCGGCGTCGAGCTCACCGTCCTCGACTCCACCGAACCCGGCCAGGTGCGCGCCGCCCTCGACGACCGGCTCGACCGGACGGCCCTCGTCGTGTCGTCGAAGTCCGGCTCCACGGTCGAGACGGACAGCCAGCGGCGCGTGTTCGAGCAGGCGTTCCGGGACGCCGGCATCGACCCGGCCGAACGGATCGTCATCGTCACCGATCCGGGCTCTCCGCTCGACGCCTCGGCCCGCGAAGCCGGCTACCGCGTGTTCAACGCCGATCCGAACGTCGGCGGCCGCTATTCGGCGCTCACCGCCTTCGGGCTCGTCCCCTCCGGCCTTGCGGGTGTGGATCTCGGTGCCCTCCTCGACGAGGCCGATGCGGTGGCCGGGGTGCTCGCGAGCGACGACCCGGCGAACCCCGGCCTCGTGCTCGGCGCCGCGATCGCCGCGACCGAGCCGCGCCGCGACAAGCTCGGCATCGTCGCCGACGGCACCGCCATCGCCGGCTTCGGAGACTGGGCCGAGCAGCTCATCGCCGAGTCGACGGGCAAGCAGGGCACGGGCGTCCTCCCCGTCGTGCTCGAGCCGGATGCGCCCGAGCTCGCCGCTGGTTTGCCGGATCTGCAGCTCGTGCGCCTCGTCGCCGACGCTGGCGAGGTGCCCGTCGCCGAGGTCGACGAGATTCGCATTTCGGGCCCGCTCGGCGCGCAGTTCTTCGTCTGGGAGGTCGCCACGGCCGTCGCCGGCGTGCTGCTCGGGATCGACCCGTTCGACCAGCCCGACGTGGAGGCCGCCAAGGCCGCGGCCCGCGAACTGCTCGACGCGCAGCCCGCTCCCTCGCCGGCGGCCTTCGTCGCCGACGGCGTCGAGGTGCGCGGAACCCCGGAGGTCATCGGGGCCGCGAGCGATCTCGCCTCGGCCATCGACGTGCTGCTCGAGGAGCTGCCCGGCGACGGATACCTCGCGGTCCAGGCCTACGTCGACCGCGTGGCATTCCCCGAGCTCGTCGGGCTGCGCGCGAAGCTCGCCGCCCGCGCCGGGCGCCCCGTCACCTTCGGGTGGGGGCCGCGATTCCTGCACTCGACGGGCCAGTACCACAAGGGCGGTCCGGCGAACGGGGTGTTCCTGCAGATCACGCAGCATGCCGCCGTGGATCTCGAGATCCCCGGTCGTCCGTTCGGCTTCGGGCGCCTCATCGCCGCGCAGGCATCCGGTGACGCCGGCGTCCTGGCCGCGCACGGGCGCCCCGTGCTGACGCTCACCCTCACCGATCCCTCCGCGGACCTCGCGGCGCTGTTCGATGCGATCGACTGAGCGCCTGGCCCCCACGCATCCGGTCGATATCGGGCCGGGGCGGAACCCGCTGCGGTCTCCGAAGGACTACCGGCTGAACCGTATCGCCGGCCCGTCCAGCCTCATCATCTTCGGGGTGACGGGTGACCTGTCGCGCAAGAAGCTCATGCCGGCCGTCTACGATCTCGCCAACCGCGGGTTGCTGCCGCCCGGCTTCGCGCTCGTCGGGTTCGCCCGTCGCGACTGGGCCGATCAGGACTTCGAGCGCGTCGTGCACGACTCGGTCAAGAAGTATGCGCGCACCGAGTTCCGCGAAGACGTGTGGAAGCAGCTCTCGCGCGGCATCCGCTTCGTCCCGGGCACCTTCCAGGACGACGAGGCCTTCGACCGGTTGCGCCGCGTCGTCGAAGACCTCGACCGGGAACGCGGCACGATGGGCAACCATGCGTTCTACCTGTCGATCCCGCCGAATTCGTTCCCGATCGTCACCGAGCAGCTGCGCCGTTCCGGCTTGACCGAGCAGCGCGACGGCCAGTGGCGCCGCGTCGTCATCGAGAAGCCGTTCGGGCACGATCTCGAGTCGGCCCGGCAGCTGAACGACGTCGTGGCGAGCGTCTTCCCGCCGGATGCGGTGTTCCGCATCGACCACTACCTCGGCAAGGAGACGGTCCAGAACATCCTGGCGCTGCGCTTCGCGAACCAGCTCTACGAACCGATCTGGAACGCGAACTACGTCGACCACGTCCAGATCACGATGGCCGAGGACATCGGCGTCGGCGGCCGCGCCGGCTATTACGACGGCATCGGAGCGGCACGGGACGTCATCCAGAACCATCTGCTGCAGCTGCTGGCCCTCACGGCGATGGAGGAGCCGATCTCGTTCGAGGCGGCCGACCTCCGCGCCGAGAAGGAGAAGATCCTCGCCGCGGTGCGTCTGCCCGATGACCTCGCGACCGGCACGGCCCGCGGGCAGTATTCGGGCGGCTGGCAGGGCGGCGAACGCGTCATCGGCTTCCTCGAAGAGGAGGGGATGAACCCCGAATCCACGACCGAGACGTACGCGGCGATGAAGCTCGCCATCGGCACCCGCCGCTGGGCGGGCGTGCCGTTCTATCTGCGTGCCGGCAAGCGTCTCGGGCGCCGCGTGACCGAGATCGCCGTCGTCTTCAAACGCGCCCCGCAGCAGGTCTTCGCCGACAGCCAGACCTCCGAACTCGGCCAGAATGCGCTCGTGATCCGTGTCCAGCCCGACGAAGGCGTCACGATCCGATTCGGGTCGAAGGTGCCCGGTGCCGGGATGCAGGTGCGCGACGTGACCATGGACTTCGGCTACGGGCACGCGTTCACCGAGGCGAGCCCGGAGGCGTACGAGCGGCTGATCCTGGACGTCCTCCTCGGCGACCCGCCCCTCTTCCCGCGGCAGGAGGAGGTCGAGCTCTCGTGGAAGATCCTCGACCCCATCGAACGCTTCTGGGCGACGCAGGGGCCGCCCGAGCAGTATCGGCCCGGCACCTGGGGTCCGGCCTCGGCCGACGCCCTGCTCGAGCGAGACGGCCGCATCTGGAGGCGCCCATGATCATCGACCTGCCCGACACGACGACGAGCGCCATTTCGAAGTCGCTCGTGAAGATCCGCGAGGAGGGCGGCGTCGTCGCCCTCGGCCGCGTGCTCACGCTCGTCATCGCGACCGCCCCCGGCGGCGAGGAGGAGGCCATCGAGGCCGCGAACGACGCCTCGCGCGAGCACCCGATGCGGGTCATCGTCGTCTCGACCGAGCCCGGCACCGAGGACACCGCGATCCCGGCCCGCCTCGATGCGGAGATCCGCGTCGGCGGCGACGCGGGGGCCAGCGACGTCATCATCCTCCGGGCCTGCGGTGCGGCCGCACGCGACGAGGAGAGCCTCGTGATGGGTCTGCTGTTGCCGGACGCGCCCGTCGTCACCTGGTGGCCCGGGCTCGCCCCGCAGATCCCCGGGCGTTCCGCGCTCGGCCGCATCGCCCAGCGGCGCATCACCGACGCCTCCTCGCAGCCCGACCCGCAAGGGGCGCTGGCCTACCTGCAGGAGAGCTACCTGCCGGGCGACGCCGATTTCGCGTGGACCCGGCTGACGCTCTGGCGGGCGCAGCTGGCCGCTGTGCTCGACCAGCCGCCGTACGAGCCGGTCACGCACGTGCGGGTGACCGGTTCGGTCGACTCGCCGTCGACGACGCTGCTCGCGGCGTGGTTGCGGATGCAGCTCGGCGCCGAGACCGCGTACGAGCTCGCCCCGGCGGACGCCGAGCACCAGGGCATCCACGGCGTCGTCCTCGAACGCGCCTCGGGCCGGATCGAGCTCATCCGCGACCAGCCCGGCGTCGCACGCCTGCGTCAGCCCGGCCAGCCGGACCACGACGTCGCCCTCCCCCGTCGCAGTCTCCGCGATTGCCTCGCCGACGAGCTCCGGCGCCTCGACCCCGACGAGCTCTGGGGCGACGTCATCACGCAGGGCATCGACCTCATCGCACCGCCGGCGGATGCGGTGGTGCGCGCATGAGCGCCGACCGCCGCGTCGTCGTCCGCGCCGACAAGGCCGCCCTCGCCGAGGAGGTCGCCGCACGCTTCCTGCGGGTGCTGGCATCCGGCGACGGCCCGGTGCACGTCGCACTCACGGGCGGTTCCATGGGCGCCGCCGTGCTCGCAGCGGCCGCCGACCGGCCCGAGGCCGGAGAGGTCGACTGGGGGCGTGTGCACTTCTGGTGGGGCGACGAGCGCTGGCTGCCCGCCGGCGACGACGAGCGCAACGACGCCCAAGCGGATGCGGCGCTGCTCGACCGGGTGGATGCCGGCGGCATCCACCGCTTCCCGAGCACCGACTCGGGCCTCGGCCTCGATGAGGCGGCGGCAGCCTACACCGCGGAGCTCGCGGCGTTCGGCGACGCGGAGCATCCGTACCCGGCCTTCGACATCGCCTTCCTCGGGGTCGGCCCCGACGGGCACATCGCCTCCCTCTTCCCGCACCGGCTCGAGATCCGCGTCGAAGATCGGCCCGTCGTGGCCGTCCGCGACTCCCCGAAGCCGCCGCCCGAGCGGCTGAGCCTCACCCTGCCCGTGCTGAACGCATCCGAGCGCGTCTGGCTCGTCCTCGCCGGCGCCGACAAGGCCTGGGCGCTCGGTGCCGCCCTCTCCGGTTCCGACGAGACCCCGGCGGCGAGCGTCTTCGGGCGCGCGGAGACGGTGTTCTTCGCGGATGCGGCCGCGTCCACGGAGGTTCCCGAAGGCATCATCGCCGACGACTGACGGTCGCCAGACGAGAGAAGCGGGGCCGGACGATGTGTCCGGCCCCGCTTCCGTCGTGCGTGTCGCGCTACTTCGCGGCCGCCTGGCCTCGGCGTGCGCGCAGCTGCTGCAGCGCCTCGTCGAGGAGCTGGGCGGCTTCCTCGTCGCTGCGGCGTTCCTTCACATATGCGAGGTGCGTCTTGTAGGGCTCGAGCTTCGACAGCGACGGCGGATTGTCTTTGTCGCGCCCGGCCGGAAGCCCCGTCGTCGGCGAATCCACCGTCTCGGGGATCTCCTCGTCCGGAAGGTTCGCGGCGAAGTACCGGACGACCTCGTTGCCCTTCGCGTCCCAGTAGCTCACAGCGATACGGTCCGCGTGGAAGCCGCGATCCTGCTCGCCCATGGGCCCCGCTCCGACGCGCGATCCGCGGATCGCGCTGTTTCCTGATGCCATGCCGTTCCCCTCCGTCGGGTTGCAGTCGGATTCGGAAAGGTTCGAGCCTCAGACGTCGAACTTGGTGATGAGCCCGAGCACGATGATGCACACGACCCAGACCAGACCGAGGATCACGGTGATCCGGTTCAAGTTGCGTTCGGCCACTCCCGACGCGCCGAGGTTCGACGTCACCCCGCCGCCGAACATGTCGGACAGGCCGCCGCCGCGGCCCTTGTGCAGCAGGATGAGGAGCGTCAGCAGGAGGCTGGTGAGTCCGAGCAACACCTGCAGGACGACCGCGAGAATCTCCACGGGGATAACCCTTCCCGGCGCAGGACGACCTGCGCCGACTGTTGAGTATAGCGGGACGGCGCCCGGATCAGACGCCGACGTGCTTCTGGTAGCGCACGATGGACGAGAACTCCTCGATGTCGAGGCTCGCTCCGCCGACGAGTGCGCCGTCGACATCCGGTTCCCGCATGAACGCGGCGATGTTCGCCGCCTTCACCGACCCGCCGTAGAGGATGCGGGTACGTTCGGCGGCCTCCTCGCCGAGGACACGGGCGACGACGCCGCGGAGCGCGGCGGCGACCTGCCCGGCCTGCTCGGGGGTGGCCGCCTGGCCGGAGCCGATCGCCCAGACCGGCTCGTACGCGACGACGATCTCGGCATCGGACTTCAGACCCGACAGCGCCGCCTCGAGCTGGGCCGCCGGCACCGCGCTGGGGCCGTGCTCCTCGAGGTCCTCCGCCGTCTCGCCCACGCAGATGACGGGCACGAGGCGGTGCTTGACGGCCGCCAGCGCCTTCGCGCCGACGACCTCGTCCGTCTCGCCGTGGTAGCTTCGGCGCTCCGAATGCCCGACGATCACGTAGCGGCAGTCGAGCTGGGCGAGGAACGCGCCGG
The DNA here is from genome assembly GCF_018024495.1 of Agromyces archimandritae. Taxonomy (NCBI): domain Bacteria; kingdom Bacillati; phylum Actinomycetota; class Actinomycetes; order Micrococcales; family Microbacteriaceae; genus Agromyces; species Agromyces archimandritae. Next base: position 3,387,978 of record NZ_CP071696.1, on the reverse strand, counting down.
AGACCTCGCCCGTGTAGGCGCCGGCGTCATGCCGCGACACGTCCTGCGCGCCGTACCCGAGGGCGAGCTTGTCGGCCGAAACGAGGGTCTGCACCGAGCGGAGGTCGGTGAACGGGGGGAAGACCGCCACCTCGACCGCGCCGAAGTCGTGCTTGGCGTCCGAGAGGCTCCAGGCGAGCTTCTGCACGAACGCGATCGACTGCAGGTGGTCGAGGTTCATCTTCCAGTTGCCCGCGATGAACGGGGTGCGCTTCACTGCCATCCGAGGACCTCCAGTCCGGGGAGCTTCTTGCCTTCGAGGAACTCGAGGCTCGCGCCCCCGCCCGTCGAGATGTGTCCGAATTGCGCGTCGTCGAAGCCGAGCTGCCGCACGGCCGCCGCCGAGTCGCCTCCGCCGACGACGCTGAGCCCGTCGACCTCGGTGAGGGCTTCGGCCACGGCCTTCGTGCCGGCCGCGAACGGTGCGAGCTCGAACACCCCCATGGGGCCGTTCCAGAAGACCGTCTTCGAGTCCCGGATGCGTGCGGCGAAGTCGGCCGCGGTCGCCGGGCCGATGTCGAGGCCGAGTCCGGACGCGCCGAAGGGCGTCTCCTCGATCGCATCGGCGGCGGTGACGACGTGCTCCGCGTCGGCGGAGAACGCACTCGCCACGACGGCGTCGCTCGGCAGCACGAGCTCGACGCCTCGAGCCTTCGCCTCTGCCAGGTAGCCGCGGACGGTATCCAGCTGATCCGCCTCGAGGAGGCTCGAGCCGACCTTCGCGCCCTCCGCCGCGAGGAAGGTGAACATCATCCCGCCGCCGATCAGGAGCGTGTCCACGCGGGGCAGCAGGTGGGCGATGACGCCGAGCTTGTCGGAGACCTTGGATCCGCCGAGGACGACCGTGTACGGCCGCTCCGGGCGCTCGGTGAGGCGATCGAGGACGCCGAGCTCGGCCTCGATGAGGAGGCCGGCAGCGCTCGGGCGCAGCCGCTCGAGGTCGTAGACGCTCGCCTGCTTGCGGTGGACGACGCCGAAGCCGTCCGAGACGACCGCGTCGGCGAACGCGGCGAGCCGCTCGGCGAACGCGGAACGTTCCGCGTCGTCCTTCGAGGTCTCCCCCGGGTTGAAGCGGAGGTTCTCGAGCACGGCGATCTCGCCGTCGCCGAGCGCCCCGACCTTGGCCGCGGCATCCTCGCCCACCGTGTCGGCGGCGAAGACGACGGGGCGGCCGAGCAGCTCGCCGAGGCGCCGCGCGACGGGTTCGAGACTGTACTTCGCCTCGGGCACCCCGGCGGGCCGGCCGAGGTGGGAGATCACGACCACCCGCGCGCCCTGTTCGAGGAGGCGGGTGAGGGTCGGCACCGAGGCCCGCACACGGCCGTCGTCCGTGATGATCCCGTCCTGCAAGGGGACGTTCAGATCACAACGGACGACGACGCGTCTGCCGGCGAGCGGACCGAGGGAGTCGATCGTTCGCAGGGTCATGTTTTCCGTTCAGAGGCGTTCAGCCACGTATTCCGCGAGGTCCACGAGGCGGTTGGAATAGCCCCACTCGTTGTCGTACCAGGCGGATACCTTCACCTGGTCGCCGATGACGCGCACCAGGCCCGCGTCGAAGATGGCGGAGTGGGGGTCGGTGACGATGTCGCTCGAGACGATCTCGTCCTCCGTGTACTTCAGGATGCCCGCGAGAGGGCCCTCGGCGGCCGCCCGGTAGGCCGCCTTGATCTCCTCGACCCCGACGGGCGTACCCGTCGTGACCGTGAGGTCGGTGATGGATCCCGTCGGCACGGGCACGCGAAGGGCGTAGCCGTCGAGCTTGCCGATGAGCTCCGGCAGGACGAGTCCGATCGCCTTGGCCGCGCCCGTCGAGGTGGGCACGATGTTGATCGCCGCCGCGCGGGCGCGACGGAGATCACGGTGCGGGCCGTCCTCCAGGTTCTGATCCGCCGTATAGGCGTGCACGGTCGTCATGAGCCCGCGCTCGATGCCGAAGGCGTCGTTGAACACCTTCGCGAGCGGTGCGAGGCAGTTCGTCGTGCACGAGGCGTTCGAGATGATGTGATGGGCCGCCGGATCGTACGTCTGCTCGTTGACGCCCATCACGAAGGTCGCATCCGAGCCCTTGCCGGGCGCCGAGATGATGACCTTCTTCGCGCCGGCCTCGAGGTGCTTGCGGGCGTCCTCGGCCTTCGTGAAGTGACCCGTGGATTCGATCACGATGTCCACCCCGAGCTCGCCCCAGGGAAGACGCGCCGGATCCTTCTCCTCGAACGCCGCGATGACGGCGTCGCCGACCTTGATCTGCGTGCCGTCGTGCTCGACGGGTACCGGCAGTCGTCCGGTGATCGAATCGAACTCGAGCAGGTGCGCGAGGGTCCGGTTGTCGGTGAGGTCGTTGACCGCCGCGATCTCGAGCTCGCTGCCCATGGCGAGGGCTGCGCGCAGATAGTTGCGGCCGATCCGGCCGAAGCCGTTGATTCCGATCTTCACGGTCACGAGCATCTCCTGTTGACGAGCGCCCGAAGGGCGCGATGTGCAGAGGTGATACGGATCGGAGGGGGTCGCGTCCCCGGCAGCGCCGGGGACGCCGATTCCGCTTACGACAGTAGCAGCAGGCCCTGCGTCTTCGAACGGGCCACGTCGAAGCGCTGCTGCACGTTCGCCCAGTTCGCGATCGTCCAGAACGCCTTCACGTAGTCGGCGCGCACGTTCTTGTAGTCGAGGTAGTAGGCGTGCTCCCAGACGTCGAGCATGAGCAGCGGCACGATACCGGCCGGCAGGTTGCCCTGCTGGTCAAAGAACTGCACGATGATCAGGCGTTCTCCGATCGAGTCCCAGGCGAGGACCGCCCAGCCGGAGCCCTGCACGCCGAGCGCGGTGGCGGTGAAGTGCGCCTGGAACTTGTCGAAGGAGCCGAACTGCTCGTCGATCGCGCTCGCGAGCTCGCCCGTGGGCTTGTCGCCGCCGTCCGGTGAGAGGTTCGTCCAGAAGATCGAGTGGTTGACGTGGCCACCGAGGTTGAAGGCGAGGTCCTTCTCGAGCTTGTTGACATTGGCGAGGTTGCCGCTTTCGCGCGCCTCGGCGAGCTGGGCGAGCGCCGTGTTCGCACCGGTGACATAGGCCTGGTGATGCTTGGAGTGGTGCAACTCCATGATCGTGCCGCTGATCGCGGGCTCGAGGGCCGCGTAATCGTAGGTGAGTTCGGGCAGGGTGTAGTCAGCCATTGCTTCTCCTTGTCAGGTCCGGGCGCCCGGTTCGCTGCCTGACGCCACGCGACGATTTCGAGTCTATGCCCGTTCCGGGCGGTGTGCTCCGGGTTGTGACGTTCGGCGGAACGAGGGAGCTCACACCGCGTCGAGGTCGGCCGGAAGGCTCGCCTCGGTGTCCGGGATGCCGAGATCCTCGGCCCGCTTGTCGGCCATGGCCAGCAGGCGCCGGATCCGCCCCGCGACCGCATCCTTCGTCATCGGCGGGTCGGCGTGATGGCCGAGTTCGTCCAGGCTCGCGTCTCGGTGGGCCAGACGCAGCTCGCCGGCGTAGCGGAGGTGCTCCGGGATGCCGTCGCCGAGGATCTCGAGGGCGCGCTCGACGCGCGCGCACGCCGCGACCGCGGCCTGTGCGGAGCGGCGCAGGTTCGCATCGTCGAAGTTCACGAGCCGGTTCGCCGTCGCACGCACCTCGCGGCGCTGCCTGAGCTCCTCCCAGTTGCGCACCGCCTCGTCGGCGCCGATCATCCGCAGCATGGCGCTGATCGCCTCGCCGTCGCGGATGACGACGCGGTGCACGCCGCGCACCTCGCGCGCCTTCGCCTGGATGCCGAGGCGCCCGGCGGCGCCCACGAGCGCCATCGCCGTCTCGTTGCCCGGGCAGGTGACCTCCAGCGCCGCGGAGCGGCCGGGATCCGTGAGGCTGCCGTGCGCGAGGAAGGCGCCGCGCCAGATCGCCGCGATCTCGGCCCTGCCGCCGGTCGTGAGTTTGTTCGGCAACCCCCGGACCGGCCGCCTGCGGGCATCCAGGAGCCCCGTCTGCCGGGCGAGCGTCTCGCCGCCGTCGAGGACGCGGACGAGGTAGTGCGTGCCGCGCCGGATCCCGGACGCGTTCACGACCGAGACATCGGGCCGCACCCCGTAGAGCTCGACGAGGTCGCGCGTGACGCGCTTGACGATGGCCGGCGAATCCAGCTCGGATTCGATCGCGATGCGGTTCGAGATGATGTGCAGGCCTCCCGAGAATCGCAGGACGGAAGCGAGTTCGGCGGCGCGCACGCTCGTCTTGCTCACCTCGACCCGTGCGAGTTCTTCCTTGACGTCGGCGGTCAATGCCACAACTGCTCCTGATCTGTTCGTTCCTGCACGGGCCGGTCGCTCATTCGCGCCCGAGATCCCGATGTCTCACGCTCACCGCGACGCCGGGGATGACCCCGATCCGGCGGCTGAGTTCCCTGACGATCGCGACCGAGCGGTGCTTGCCGCCCGTGCACCCCACGGCGATCGTCGCATGGCGCTTGTTCTCGCGCTGGTAGCCGGCGAGGACCGGCCGGAGTGCGGCCGTGTACGCGTCGAGGAACTCGCTCGCGCCCTCCTGCCCCAGCACGAAGTCGGCGACCTCGGCGTCCTCGCCGTTCAGCGCCCTGAGATCCGGAACCCAGAACGGGTTCGGCAGGAACCGTGCGTCGGCGACCAGGTCGGCGTCGGTCGGCAACCCGTACTTGAAACCGAAACTCAGCAGGGTCACCTTCACGCCGACCCCGTCGTCTTCGGCGAAGCCTGCCGCGATGCGGTTGGCGAGTTGATGGATGTTCAGCTCGCTCGTGTCGATGAGGATGTCGCTGGAGGACCGCAACGCGGCCAGGCGCTCGCGCTCGGCGCGGAGGCCGTCGAGCAGCGTGCCCGTGCCCTGCAGCGGATGCGGGCGCCGAACGGACTCGAAGCGTCGCACGAGGGCGTCGTCGGAGGCGTCGAGGAACATGAGCCGCACGTTCGCCTGATCGCGCAGACCCGCCATGAGCTGTTCGAGCTCGGAGAACAGGGAGCCTCCGCGGATGTCGACGACCGCGGCGATCTTCGGGATCGAGGTGCCGGCGCGGGTGACGAGTTCGACGAGGGGCATCAGCATCTGCGGCGGCAGGTTGTCGACGACGTACCAGCCGAGATCCTCGAGGGCGTTGCCCACCGTCGAACGCCCGGCCCCCGACATCCCGGTGACGATCAGGATCTCCTGCTCGGGTTCCTCGCCCATCCGTTCGCCTCCCCCGTTCATCGCCCCCAAGCTTATCCGGGCACGGGTGCGGAATCGGCGTGCAGACGCGCGTGGATCACCTTCGCCAGCGAAGGGCCGATGCCCTTGACCTCCTGGATCTCCTCGGGCGTTGCCAGTTTCAGCCTCGCGACGGATCCGAAATGCCGCAGCAGCTGCTTCACCCGTGCCGGGCCGAGCCCCGGGATTTCGGAGAGCACGCTCGTGATGTCGCGCTTGCGACGCTGGCGCTGATGGGTGATCGCGAAGCGGTGGGCCTCGTCGCGGACCCGCTGGAAGAGGAAGAGCGCCTCGCTGTTGCGCGGGAGGATGACCGGGAAGTCGGCGTCGGGCGTCCAGATCTCCTCGAGGCGCTTGGCGATGCCGCAGAGGTAGATCCCCTCGACGCCGGACGCCTCAAGCGCCCGCTTCGCGGCGGCGACCTGGGGTTGCCCGCCGTCGACGATCAGGAGGTTCGGGCGGTAGGCGAACTTCTTGCGGGACGCCGGCACGACGGGCTCGTCCGCGGTGACCGCGACCGGATTCCCGTCGGCGACGGCCTCCGCGACGGCCTCGCTCGGCACATCCCGGTCGGCGGCCTGCGCATCCGTTCCGGGGGCCAGATAGGCGAGCCGGCGGGTCAGCACCTGTCGGATGGACTCCGTGTCGTCGGTGGACTGCGGGATCGTGAACCGCCGGTACTCGTCCTTGCGGGGCAGACCGTCTTCGAAGACGACCATCGATGCCACGATGTTCGTGCCCGAGAGGTGCGAGACGTCGTAGCACTCGATGCGCAAGGGGGCGTCGGCCATGCCGAGGGCTTCCTGGATGTCTTCGAGCGCCTTCGAGCGTGCCGTGAAGTCGGCGCTGCGCCTGGTCTTGTAGAGCATGAGCGAATGCTTCGCGTTCTGCGTGGCCGTCTCCAGCAGCGCGGCCTTCTCGCCGCGCTTGGCCTGCCGCAGCCGCACCTTCCGCCTCGAGTATCCGCCGAGCCAGTCCTGCAGCGTCTCGACGTCGTCGGGCAGCTCGGGCACGATGATCTCGTGCGGCGGATGCACGTCCTCTCCGTAGACGTTCTGGACGACCGACTCGACGAGCTCGCCGAACGAGACGTCGAGCTCCTTGTCGACCGTCCAGCTGCGGACGCCGCGGATGCGGCCGCCGCGCACGACGAACTGCTGGACGGCGGCGGCGAGCTCGTCGTGCTCGATGCCGAAGACATCCGCGTCGACCGAGTCGGAGAGCACCACCGCGCTCTTCTCGAAGAACGACCTGGCCGCCTGCAGCTGGTCGCGCCGGCGTGCAGCGGTCTCGTAGTCCTGCACGGCGGCGGCGGTCTTCATCTGCCGTTCGAGCTCGCCGATGATGCGGCGGTCCTGATTCTGCATGAACTGCACGAAGCGGTCGACGTTCGCGCGGTGCTCCTCGATCGTGACCCGCCCGGAGCACGGCCCGAAGCAGCGCCCGATCTGCCCGGCGAAGCACGGCTTTCCGCTGGCCATCGCCCGCTTGTAGTCGCTGTCTTTGCAGGTGCGGATCGGGAAGAGCTTGAGCAGGATCTCGAGGGTGTCGTTGACGGCCCAGACCTTCGGGTACGGACCGAAATACCGAGCACCCGGAATGCCCCGCTTGCGCGTCACGATCGCCCGCGGGGCTTCGTCGGCGAGGGTCACGGCGAGGTACGGGTAGGACTTGTCGTCCTTGAACTGGACGTTGAACGGCGGATCGAACTCCTTGATCCACGTGTACTCGAGCTGCAGCGCCTCGACCTCGCTGCCGACGACGGTCCACTCCACCGAGGCGGCCGTCGTCACCATGCGACGGGTGCGCTCGTGCAGGTTGCGGAGCGGCGCGAAGTAGTTGCTGAGCCGTGCCCGGAGGTTCTTCGCCTTGCCGACGTAGAGCACGCGACGGTGCTCGTCGCGGAAGCGGTACACGCCCGGTGAGGTCGGGATCTCGCCCGCCTTCGGACGGTAGGCGACCGTGTCCTCGCGCATCGCCGTCAGCCGGCCGCGCGTGCCGGGGTGCCGGCTGCGGCCTCGAAGATCTCCTGCAGGAACCGCCCCGTGTAGCTGTCGGGGTTCGCCGCGACCTCTTCGGGTGTGCCCGTCGCGACGATCGTGCCGCCGCCGGAACCGCCCTCGGGGCCGAGGTCGATGAGCCAGTCGGCGGACTTGATGACGTCGAGGTTGTGCTCGATGACGACGACGGTGTTGCCCTTCTCGACGAGCTTGCCGAGCACCTTCAGGAGCTTTCGCACGTCCTCGAAGTGCAGACCGGTCGTCGGCTCGTCGAGCACGTAGATGCTGCGCCCGTTCGAGCGTCGCTGCAACTCGGTGGCGAGCTTGACGCGCTGCGCCTCGCCGCCGGAGAGCGTCGTGGCGCTCTGTCCGAGCTGCACGTAACCGAGGCCCACGTCCACAAGCGTCTTCAGGTAGCGGTGGATCGCCGAGATCGGCTCGAAGAACTCGGCCGCTTCGCTGATCGGCATCTCGAGCACCTCGGCGATGTCCTTGCCCTTGTAGTGCACCTGCAGCGTCTCGCGGTTGTAGCGCTTGCCGCCGCACACTTCGCAGGCGACGTAGACGTCGGGCAGGAAGTTCATCTCGATCTTGATGGTGCCGTCGCCCGAGCACGCCTCGCAGCGCCCACCCTTGACGTTGAAGCTGAATCGGCCCGGCAGGTAGCCGCGGGCCTTCGCCTCGGTCGTCTCCGAGAACAGGGTGCGGATGCGGTCGAAGACGCCCGTATACGTCGCCGGGTTCGAGCGCGGGGTGCGGCCGATGGGGGCCTGGTCGACATGCACGACCTTGTCGAGGAGGTCGATGCCGGTGACGCGACGGTGCTTGCCCGGAACCTTGCGCGCACCGTTCAGCCGGTTGGCGAGGACGCGGTAGAGCACGTCGTTCACGAGCGAGGACTTGCCCGAGCCGCTCACCCCGGTGACGGCCGTGAAGACGCCGAGCGGGAAGTCCACGTCGACGTTGCGAAGGTTGTTCGCCTGTGCGCCGACCACCGAGACGAGACGCTTGCGGTCGATCGCTCGGCGCTTGGCGGGGATCGCGATCTCCTTGCGCCCCGAGAGGTAGTCGCCGGTGAGCGACTCGCGGTTCTCGAGCAGCTCGGCGTAGCCGCCGGAGTGCACGACCCGGCCGCCGTTCACGCCGGCTCCCGGCCCGATGTCGACGATCCAGTCGGCCGTGCGGATCGTGTCTTCATCGTGCTCGACCACGATGAGCGTGTTGCCGAGGTCGCGAAGCGCCAGCAGCGTATCGATGAGCCGGCGGTTGTCGCGCTGGTGCAGGCCGATGCTCGGTTCGTCGAGCACGTACAGCACCCCGGTGAGGCCCGAACCGATCTGTGTGGCCAGGCGGATGCGCTGCGCCTCTCCCCCCGACAGGGTCGCGGCCGCCCGTGAGAGGTCCAGGTAGTTCAGCCCCACCCGGATGAGGAAGTCGAGGCGCAGCTTGATCTCACGCAGCACCTGTGCGCCGATCTGCTGTTCGCGCTCGGTGAGTTCGAGGCGTTCCATGAACGCACGGGCGTCGGTCAGGCTCAGCAACCCGACGTCGGCGATCGACATGTCGTGGACGAGCACGGCGAGCACCTCGGGCTTCAGCCGCTTGCCCTCGCAGACGGGGCACGGGATCTCCCGCAGGTACTCGGCCCATCGGGCACGCTGCACGTCAGTCTCGGCCTGCGCGTATTGCCGTTCGATGTAGGGCACGACGCCCTCGAAGCCGGAGGTGTAGCTCATCTCGCGGCCGTAGCGGTTGCGCCACTTGACCTTGACCTGGAAGTCCTTGCCGCTCAGCACGGCGTCGCGCACGCGCTTCGGAAGGCGGTACCAGGGGGTGTCGAGGCTGAAGTCGAGGTCTGCGGCCAGGCCGGCCAGGAGCTTCTCGTAGTAGTTGTAGAGGCTCTTGCCCTGCGAGGTCCACGGGATGATCACGCCCTCGGAGATCGAGAGCTCGGGGTCGCCGAGCAGCAACTCCTCGTCGACCGACATCCGCGTGCCGAGGCCGGAGCACTCCGGGCAGGCGCCGAACGGCGCGTTGAAGGAGAAGGTGCGCGGTTCGATCTCGGTGAGCTGGATCGGGTGCTGGTTCGGGCAGGAGAGCTTCTCGGAGAAGGTGTCCCAGGCCTCGGGGCCCGATTCGTCGACGTAGTTGATCTGGACGAGCCCGTCGGTGAGCTTGAGCGCGGTCTCGAGGGAGTCGGTGAGCCGCCCGAGGACCTCGGGCCCTGCGACGAGGCGGTCGATGACGACGGAGATGTCGTGCTTGATCTGCTTCTTCAGCACGGGGGGCTCGGAGAGGCGGATGACCTCGCCGTCGACGACGGCACGCGAGTAGCCCTGTGCGGCGAGCTCACGGAAGAGGTCGACGAATTCGCCCTTCTTCTTCGAGGCCACGGGGCTCAGCACCTGGAAACGGGTGCCGTCCGGCAGTTCCATGAGCCGGTCGGCGATCTGCTGCACGGTCTGCTTCTGGATGCGTGCGCCGCAGACCGGGCAGTGCGGCACGCCGATGCGCGCCCACAGCAGGCGCATGTAGTCGTAGATCTCGGTGATCGTGCCGACCGTCGAACGCGGGTTGCGGTTCGTCGACTTCTGGTCGATGGAGACCGCCGGGCTCAACCCCTCGATGAAGTCGACGTCGGGGCGGTCGACCTGCCCGAGGAACTGGCGGGCGTATGCGGACAGCGACTCGACGTAGCGCCGCTGCCCTTCGGCGAAGATCGTGTCGAAGGCGAGCGACGACTTGCCGGACCCCGACAGCCCGGTGAACACGACCATGGAGTCACGGGGGATCTCGATATCGACGTTGCGGAGATTGTGGACGCGGGCGCCGCGGACGCTCAGCCGCGCGTGGGTTTCGAGGTGTGAAATCGTCACCATTCGAGTCTAAAGACCCCCACCGACACGAGGCCTGGAAGGCCCCCGCTCACAGCGAACGCGCGGTACCGGGCCCGCCCGGCCTCAGCCGAGATGCCCGGCCTTCTCCATCTGCCGGAGTTCGCGCTTCAGGTCGGAGACCTCGTCGCGGAGGCGTGCGGCGAGCTCGAACTTCAGCTCGCCGGCCGCTTCGAGCATCTGCTCGTTGAGATCGCGGATGAGCTCTTCGAGGTCGTTCGCACCCTCGGCTGCGATGCCCTGGCGCTTGAGGTTCGGCACGGGCGACTTCTTGCCGCTCTCGCGGCCGGCGAGGAGGGCTGCGGTGTCGGCTTCTTCACGGGCGAGCACCTCGGTGATGTCCGCGATCCGTTTGCGGAGGGGCTGCGGATCGATGCCGCGCTCCTCGTTGTAGGCGATCTGCTTCTCGCGACGCCGCGTCGTCTCCTCGATCGCGGCGGCCATCGAGTCGGTGAGCACATCGGCGTACATGTGCACCTCGCCCGACACGTTCCGGGCCGCGCGGCCGATCGTCTGGATGAGCGAGGTCGACGAGCGCAGGAACCCTTCCTTGTCGGCATCGAGGATCGCCACGAGCGAGACCTCGGGCAGGTCGAGGCCCTCGCGCAGCAGGTTGATGCCGATGAGCACGTCGTAGACGCCGGCACGCAACTCCGTGAGGAGTTCGACCCGTCGCAGCGTGTCGACGTCGGAGTGCAGGTAGCGCACCCGCACACCCGCCTCCTTCAGGAAGTCGGTGAGCTCTTCGGCCATCTTCTTCGTGAGGGTCGTCACGAGCACCCGCTCGTCGCGCTCGGCGCGCGCCCGCACCTCTTCGAGCAGATCGTCGATCTGGCCCTTCGAGGGCTTCACGACGATCTTCGGGTCGACGAGGCCCGTCGGGCGGATGATCTGCTCGACGATCCCGTCGGCGATCCCCAGCTCGTACTTGCCGGGCGTCGCCGACAGGTAGACGGTCTGCCCGACGCGGGACTTGAACTCGTCCCAGGTGAGCGGGCGGTTGTCGAGCGCGCTCGGCAGTCGGAAGCCGTGCTCGACGAGGGTGCGCTTGCGGGAGGCGTCGCCCTCGAACATGGCGCCGATCTGCGGGACCGTCTGGTGGGATTCGTCGATGACGACGAGGAAGTCGTCGGCGAAGTAGTCGAGCAGGCAGTGCGGCGGCTCTCCCGCCTCGCGGCCGTCGATATGCCGCGAATAGTTCTCGATGCCCGAGCAGAAGCCGATCTGCTCCATCATCTCGAGGTCGAAGGTCGTGCGCATCCGCAGCCGCTGCGCCTCGAGCAGCTTGCCCTCGCGTTCGAGCTCGGCCAGGCGTACCTCGAGCTCCTCGCGGATCGTGCCGATCGCCCGCTCCATGACCTCGGTCGATGCCACATAGTGCGAGCCGGGGAAGACGGGGACCGCGTCCAGCTGCCGCACGACCTCGCCCGTGAGCGGATGCAGGGAGTACAGCGCCTCGATCTCGTCGCCGAACATCTCGATGCGGATCGCGAGCTCCTCGTAGACGGGGATGATCTCGATCGTGTCGCCGCGCACCCGGAAGGTGCCGCGCGAGAAGTCGATGTCGTTGCGCTGGTACTGCATCGACACGAATTTGCGGATCAGCCAGTCGCGGTCCACGCGCTGGCCGACCTGCAGCGGCATCATCGCGCCGAGGTACTCCTCGGGCGTGCCGAGACCGTAGATGCACGAGACGGTCGAGACGACGACGACGTCGCGCCTGGACAGCAGCGAGTTCGTCGTCGAGTGCCGCAGCCGCTCGACCTCGGCGTTGATCGACGAGTCCTTCTCGATGAAGGTGTCGGTCTGCGGAACGTACGCCTCCGGCTGGTAGTAGTCGTAGTACGAGACGAAGTACTCGACGGCGTTGTTCGGCATGAGCTCGCGGAACTCGTTCGCGAGCTGTGCGGCGAGCGTCTTGTTGTGGGCGAGGACGAGGGTCGGCCGCTGCACCTGCTCGACGAGCCATGCCGTGGTCGCCGACTTGCCCGTACCGGTGGCTCCGAGCAGCACGACGTCGGTCTCGCCCGCATTGATACGCCCTGCGAGCTCGGCGATCGCCTGCGGCTGGTCGCCCGACGGCTCGTACTCGCTGACGACCTCGAAGGGCCGGACTGCACGCGTCGGTTCCATGCTCCAAGTCTAGGTTCGGCCACCGACACGACGGCCGGAGCCGGGTGCTGCTCAGGCCTCGCCGCGAGCCGCCCGTTGCTCGTCGGTGATGCGATGCCAGAGCGCATCCGTCTGGCTCATCGTGTGCGCGAGCGTTCCCGAGGTGTCGATGACGACGTCGGCGATCGCCGCGCGCTCTTCGTTGCTCGCCTGGCTGTCGACCCGCGCGGCCGCCTGTCCGGGCTCCAGCCCGCGCTCTTCGACGAGGCGTCGCAGCTGCTGCTGCTTCGGCGCCTCGGTGACGACCACGAGGTCGAAGGGGTGGTCGACCGCGGCCTCGACCAGCAACGGCACGTCGTAGACGACCACCGCATCGGGGTTCTCGGCCGCCGCCCGGTCGATGAGCCGGCCGGAGAGCTCGCGGACGGCCGGGTGGATGATCCCGTTCAGCTTCGCCCGGGCCGCCTCGTCGCCGAAGACGAGCTCGCCGAGCTTCGCCCGGTCGAGCGAGCCGTCGGGCCGGAGGACGCCGTCGCCGAAGGCTTCGCGAACCTGCTCGAGGCCGGGAGTGCCCGGCTCGACGACGCGACGCGCGAGTTCGTCGGCGTCGATGTGGATCGCGCCGTGCTGGAAGAGCCTGCGCGCGACGGTCGTCTTCCCCGACGCGATGCCGCCGGTCAATCCGATGAGATACACGAGGCCCATGCTAGCGGGCGGCCCGGGAACGCCGGAAGGCCGACCCCTGAGGGAGCCGGCCTTCCGTGATCGACGGAGCGATCAGTTGTTGTTCGAGAGCTTCTCGCGAAGCGCCGCGAGCGAAGCATCGTCGGCGAGGGTGCCCGCGCCGTTCGACTCGCTCGAGAACGAACCGCCGGCGAAGGAGTCGTCGGCAGCCTGGGCCGCGAGGCTCGCGGCGACCTGCTTCTTGTGCGCCTCCCAGCGAGCCTGGGCCGCAGCGTAGTCCTGCTCCCACTTCTCGCGCTGGGCCTCGAAGCCCTCGCGCCACTCGTTGGTCTCCGGGTCGAAGCCCTCGGGGTACTTGTAGTTGCCCTGCTCGTCGTACTCGGTGAGCATGCCGTAGAGCGCCGGGTCGAACTCGGTGCCCTCGGGGTCGACGCCCTCGTTCGCCTGCTTGAGCGAGAGGGAGATGCGGCGACGCTCGAGGTCGATGTCGATGATCTTGACGAAGACCTCTTCGCCGACCGACACGACCTGCTCCGCGAGCTCGACGTGCTTCGAGGACAGCTCCGAGATGTGCACGAGGCCCTCGATGCCGTCCGCGACGCGCACGAACGCGCCGAACGGGACGAGCTTGGTGACCTTGCCCGGTGCGACCTGGCCGATGGCGTGGGTGCGGGCGAAGACCTGCCACGGGTCCTCCTGCGTCGCCTTGAGCGACAGGGAGACGCGCTCGCGGTCGAGCTCGACGGAGAGCACCTCGACGGTGACCTCCTGGCCGACCTCGACGACCTCGCTGGCGTGCTCGATGTGCTTCCAGGAGAGCTCGGAGACGTGGACGAGGCCGTCGACCCCGCCGAGGTCCACGAACGCACCGAAGTTGACGATCGAGGAGATGACGCCCTTGCGGACCTGTCCAGGGTGCAGGTTCTGCAGGAAGGTCGACCGCGACTCGGACTGCGTCTGCTCGAGCAGCGCGCGGCGGCTGAGGACGACGTTGTTGCGGTTCTTGTCGAGCTCCAGGATCTTCGCCTCGAGCTCCTGGCCGAGGTACGGCGTGAGGTCGCGGACGCGACGCAGCTCGATGAGCGATGCGGGCAGGAAGCCGCGGAGGCCGATGTCGACGATGAGGCCGCCCTTGACGACCTCGATGACCTGACCGGTCACCACGCCGTCGGCTTCCTTGATCTTCTCGACATCGCCCCAGGCGCGCTCGTACTGCGCACGCTTCTTGGAGAGGATGAGGCGGCCTTCCTTGTCCTCCTTCTGGAGAACCAGCGCCTCGACGGTGTCGCCGACCTCGACGACCTCGCTGGGGTCGACGTCGTGCTTGATGGAGAGTTCGCGGGAGGGGATCACACCCTCGGTCTTGTACCCGACGTCGAGGAGGACCTCGTCGCGGTCGATCTTCACGACGGTACCCTCGATGAGGTCGCCGTCGTTGAAGAACTTGAGCGTCTTCTCGACCGCGGCGAGGAAATCGTCAGCAGATCCGATGTCGTTGATCGCGACCTGCTTGGGTGCCTTGGTCGTTGCGGTTGTCATGTAGTAAGTGCTCCGTACATGGATGGAATCGGGCCGGCCGCGGGGAAGAGCGTGATCCCACGGCAGGCAAGCGGACAGGACGTCACAAATGTGACAACCCATCCTAACCGTTCCGCAGGGCCGGCGGCAAACCGCGGCGCTGCCCGCGACGAGCCGGGTGCGCCACCGCATCCATCGCCGTTCGCCGGGGGTGCGGATGCCGGCATCCGCACCCCCGGCCCGGATCAGCCGGCCAGCGCCCGCCGCAGGGTGTCCAGGCCGACGCCGCCGAGATCCAGGGCCCGCTTGTGGAAGGCACGGATGTCGAAGGCATCCCCCTCGCGGCGGGCCACGTCGTCGCGCAACTGCTCCCAGATGCGCTGGCCGACCTTGTACGAGGGGGCCTGCCCCGGCCAGCCGAGGTAGCGGTTCACCTCGAAGCGCACGAAGCCCGCGTTCATGTTGACGTTCCGCCCGAGGAACTCGAAGGCGTAGTCGCCTGTCCACACCCCCTGCCCGTCGGGGCGCTGCTTGCCGAGGTGCACGCCGATGTCGAGCACGACGCGCGCCGCACGCATCCGCTGCCCGTCGAGCATCCCGAGCCGGTCGGCAGGGTCCTCGAGGTAGCCGAGCTGTTCCATCAAGCGCTCCGCGTACAGCGCCCAGCCCTCGGCGTGACCCGAGGTGCCAGCGAGCTGACGGCGCCACGTGTTCAGCTTGCCGCGGTTCACGACCGCCTGGCCGATCTGCAGGTGATGGCCCGGCACGCCCTCGTGGTAGACCGTGGTGAGCTCGCGCCAGGTGTCGAACTCCGTCACGCCCTCCGGCACCGACCACCACATCCGCCCCGGGCGGCCGAAGTCGTCGCTCGGGCCCGTGTAGTAGATCCCGCCCTCCTGCGTCGGCGCGATCAGGCATTCGAGGGTCCGGATCTCCTCGGGGATGTCGAACTGGGTCGCGCCGAGCTCGGCGACGGCCCGGTCGCTCGTCTCCTGCATCCACCGCTGGAGGGCATCGGTGCCGATGAGCTTGCGCGAGGCGTCGCCGTCGAGGTGCTCGATGGCCTCGGCGACGGAGGCGCCCGGCTTGATCTCGCGGGCGATCGCCTCCTGCTCGGCGACCATGCGGGCCAGCTCCTCGACGCCCCACTCGTAGGTCTCGTCGAGGTCGATCGTCGCGCCGAGGAACTCGCGCGAGCGGAGCGCGTAGATCTCGCGTCCCACCCCGTCCTCGGAGCCGGCCGCGCCGGCCAGCTCCTCCTCGAGGAAGTCCGCGAGCCGGCCGTACGCCTCGGCCGAGGAGGCGGCCGCGGTCTGCAGTTCGTTCCGCAGCGTCTGCGGCAGGCCGCCCGCGGGGGCCGCACCGTCGACGAAGTCGCCGAAGAACCCGGCCGGGTCGGCATACTTGCGCGACTGGCTCGCGACCTCGCGCACCTGGCGGATCGCCGGCACGATCCCGCGGTGGATGCCCGAGCGCAGCGTCTCGACGTAGCCGTCGATCGCCTCCGGCACACCGCCGAGGCGCCGGGCGATGCGTTCCCAGGCCGCCTCGGAGTCGGTGGGCATGAGGTCGAAGACGTCGCGGATCTCCTGCGCCGGGCTCGCGATGACGTTCAGGTCGCGCAGGTGCAGCCCGGCCTCGTGGGCCTCGAGCTGCAGGCGCAGCTCGCTGCCGAGGTCGGCCTTCGTGACCTCGTCGACGTCGTCGACGGCTTCGGCCGCGTCGAGCCGGGCGAGCACTGCGCGGGATGCGTCCGCGATGGCGTCGTGGCCGGCCGGCGAGTAGTCGCCGAGCGCGCCGTCGGATTCGGTTCGGCCGATGTAGGTGCCGGTCTCGGGTCGGAGGGAGACGATCGTGTCGACCCACGCTTCGGCGATCGCGTCGATCGCCGTCGGGGTGCGTTCAGCTGATGACATGGTGCGAGCCTATGGCAGCCGGAGGCCCGCGTCAGGGCCTCCGACGGATCCGACGGGTCAGTGCGCGGCCGCGTCCCAATCGGCCCCGCGGCCGATCTGCACGTCGAGCGGCACGAGCAGTTCGACGGCGTTCGACATCCGGTCGCGCACGATCTCCTCGACATGTTCCTGCTCGCCGTCGGCGACCTCGAAGATGAGCTCGTCGTGCACCTGCAGCAGCATCCGGCTCGACAGCCCGCCCTCGTGGAAATCATGCTCGACGCGCGACATCGCGATCTTGATGATGTCGGCGGCCGAACCCTGGATCGGCGAGTTCAGCGCGGCGCGCTCCGCGTTCTCGCGCAGCACCCGGTTCGGGCTCGCGAGGTCGGGGAACGGTCGGCGGCGCCCGAAGATCGTCTCGGTGTAGCCGTCGATCTTCGCCTGCTCGACGACGCCGCGCAGATAGTCGCGCACCGAGCCGAAGCGCTCGAAGTAGTCCTTCATGAGCTGGCGGGCCTCGGCCTGCTCGATGCGCAGCTGCTTGGAGAGCCCGAAGGCGCTGAGCCCGTAGGCCAGGCCGTACGACATGGCCTTCACCTTGGTGCGCATCAGGGAGCTGACCTCTTCGGGCTCGACGCCGAAGATGCGGGCGCCGACAAAGCGGTGCAGGTCCTCCCCCGCGTTGAAGGCCTCGATGAGGCCGGGGTCTTCGGACAGATGCGCCATGATCCGCATCTCGATCTGCGAATAGTCGGCGGTGAGGAGCTCGGCGAAGCCCTCGCCGTGCCGGAAGGCCCCTCGGATGCGCCGACCCTCCTCGGTGCGGACGGGGATGTTCTGCAGGTTCGGGTCGTTGGAGGACATGCGGCCGGTCGCCGCCCCGATCTGACCGTAGCTCGTGTGGATGCGTCCGTCGGCGGCGATCGACTTGTCGAGCGATTCGACGATCTGCCGCAGCTTCGTCGCATCGCGGTGCTCGAGGAGCAGCCCGAGGAACGGGTGCGGATTCGAGTCCTGCAGGTCGGCGAGGGCGCTGGCGTCGGTCGAGTACCCGGTCTTCGTCGCGCGCGTCTTCGGCATCCCGAGCTGGTCGAAGAGCACCTCCTGCAGCTGCTTCGGCGAGCCGAGGTTGACCTCGCGCCCGATCTCGGCGAAGGCCTTGCCGGCGAGCGTCGCCGCGCGCTCGGCGAGACCGCCCGAGAGCGCCGCGAGGGCTTCGTGGTCGACGCTGACGCCGCGCAGTTCCATGGCGGCCAGCACCGGCACGAGCGGCATCTCGATCTCGGCGAGCACCCGCCTCCCGCCCTCGCTGAGGGCGGCGAGCACCACGGGCGCCACCCGGAGCGCGTACCAGGCGAACTCCGCCGGCCCGGCCGCGCCCTCGTCGGGCACCAGCTGGGCGGGGTCGGCGACCGGCATCTCCTCACCGAGGTAGCGGTCGACGAGGTCTGCGAGGGTCTTCTCCTGCAGGTTCGGGCGCACGAGCCATCCGGCGATCAGCGGATCGAGCACGAGCCCGTCGAAGGCGAGGCCCGAACGCGAGAGCGCCTTCAGCCCCGGCTTGGCGTCGGCGAGGATCTTGGGCGCGTCGCTCGCGAGCCAGGCTTCGAACGGGGCGTAGTCACGGCGCCCGGCCTGCCACGGCAGGTACACGGTCTCGCCGGCCGCGGCGATGCCCGCGCCGACGAGCTGCCCGCCCTGGATCTCGAGATGCAGGCCGAGACCCGCCGGCTCCGCGGCCGTCTGGCGCGCGAGCCAGCCCTCGAGCTCCTCGTCGAGCAGTCCCTGGGCGACCGGAAGCGGCACGGCCGGCGCCGCCGGCTCCTGGGCGACCGGCGAAACGGCCTGGCCCGACTCGGCGGCGAGCTTCAGCACACGCTCGAGGAGCGTCTTGAACTCGAGCTTGCCGAAGACCTCGCGCACGGCCTGCTCGTCGAGGGGACGCGATTCGAGCTCGTCGAGGGCGAGGTCGAGCTCCACGTCGCGCACCAGGCGGTTCAGGCGCCGGTTGCGGATCGCGTTCTCCTTCTGCTCCCGCAGGTTGTTGCCGACGACGCCCTTGATCTCCTCGGCGTGCTCGAGGATGCCGTCGAGGCTGCCGTAGAGGTTCAGCCACTTCACCGCGGTCTTCTCGCCGACCTTCGAGATGCCGATGAGGTTGTCGCTCGTCTCACCGACGAGCGCGGCGATCTCCGGGTACTGCTCCGGCCGCACGCCGTAGCGTTCCATGACGGCCTCGGGGTCGTATCGTTTCAGCTGCGAGACGCCCTGCACGTTCGGATAGAGCAGGGTGACCTTGTCGTCGACGAGCTGGATGGTGTCGCGGTCGCCTGAGACGACGAGCACCCGATACCCCTCGGCCTCGCCGCGGGTGGCCAGGGTCGCCAGGATGTCGTCGGCCTCGAAGTCCTCCTTCTGCAGGGTGCGCACGTTCATCGCCGCCAGCGCCTCCTGCAGGAGCGGCACCTGGCCGATGAACTCCGGCGGCGTCTGGCCCCTGGTGCCCTTGTACTCGGCGTACTCGCGGGTGCGGAACGAATGCCTGGAGATGTCGAAGGCGACGGCGACATGCGTCGGTTTCTCGTTGCGGAGGAGGTTGATGAACATCGACAGGAAGCCGTGGATGGCGTTCGTGTGCTGCCCGCTGCGGGTCTGGAAACTGTCGATCGGGAGGGCGTAGAACGCTCGGAAGGCGAGCGAATGGCCGTCGACGACGAGGAGGGTAGGCTGATCTGCGTCCGACACGACCCCAGCCTATAAGCGACCGCCGACACGGCCGTCGCGGGCCCTGCCTCGAAGGCGAGCATGAGCGAAGAACGCGACCCCATGGAGTACCTGCGAGCCAGAGGGGCCGGCGCCCTCGCCGAGAAGATGGGGATCGAGTTCCTCGAGTTCGGCGTCGAGCGCTCGGTGGCGCGGATGCCGGTGGAGGGCAATACGCAACCGGCGATGCTCCTGCACGGCGGCGCCTACGTCGTGCTCGGCGAGTCGCTCGGGTCCATGTCGGCCAACCTCGCCGCCGGCCCCGGCAAGCTCGCCGTCGGCATCGAGATCAACGCCTCGCACACGCGGAGCGCGACCGAAGGGTGGGTCACCGGCGTCTGCACGCCCGTGCACCTCGGCCGCACCCTCACGGTGCACGAGATCGCGATCGACGACGATCAGGGCCGGCGCTGCTCGACGATCCGCATCACCAACCTGGTGAAGGATCTGCCGGCCCTCTGAGGGGGTCGCTACTTCTTCGGCGAGAGCTGCTCGATGATCGCCTGCGACACGTCCTTCATCGTCAGGCGGCGATCCATCGACGCCTTCTGGATCCAGCGGAAGGCCTCGGGCTCGGACAGGCCCATCTTCTCGTTCAGGAGGCCCTTGGCCCGGTCGACGAGCTTGCGGGTCTCGAAGCGCTCGACGAGGTCGGTGACCTCGGCCTCGAGGGCGATGATCTGCTGGTGGCGGGCGAGGGCGATCTCGATCGCGGGCAGCAGATCGTTCGGCGTGAACGGCTTGACGACGTAGGCCAGCGCACCGGCCTCGCTCGCGCGCTCGACGAGTTCCTTCTGGCTGAAGGCGGTCAGCAGCACCACCGGGGCGATGTGCCCCTTCGAAAGGCGCTCGGCCGCCGAGATGCCGTCCAGCTGGGGCATCTTCACGTCCATGACCACGAGGTCGGGCCGCAGTTCGGTCGCGAGGGCGACGGCCGTCTCGCCGTCTCCGGCTTCGCCGACCACCTCGTAGCCGTTGTCACGGAGGATCTCGACGATGTCGAGGCGGATCAGGGACTCGTCCTCGGCGACGACGACGCGGCGCGGGGCCGCCTGGGTGTTCTCGCTGTCTGTCACGCCTGAAAGCCTACGGTATTCTGATCCAGGCCTCTGGCCGGTGTGGCGGAATGGCAGACGCGGAGCACTCAAAATGCTTTGCCCGAAAGGGCGTGTGGGTTCGAGTCCCACCACCGGCACCCGGCCGCATGCGGCCCGTGCGCACCGGCATCCATCGCCGCCGGCTCGGCGCACGCCGAAGCGGGGCCGGCTCCGAAGAACCGACCCCGCACACGACCCGTTCGGATCAGAGCACCTCGCCGACCCGGTGCACCCGGATGTCGTTCGTGGTGCCCGGGATGCCGGGAGGCGAGCCCGAGATGATGATGACGGTCTCGCCCTTCTCGGCCCGGCCCGACTTGGTGAGCACCTCGTCGACCTGCGCGACCATCTGATCGGTGTGCGTGACCCGGTCGACGACGAAGGACTGCACACCCCAGAACAGCGCCATGCGACGCCGGATCGCCTGATCCGGTGTGAAGGCGAGGATCGGGATGGGGCTCCGCAGCCGCGACATCCGACGCACCGACTCCCCCGACTCGGTGAAGACGCACAGGTACTTCGCCTCGACGAAATCGGCGACCTCGACCGCGGCGGCCGTGATCGCCCCGGACTGCGTGCGCGGTTTCGTGCCGAGCGGGCGCACCCGCTCGAGGCCGTGCTGCTCGGTCGACTCGATGATGCGCGCCATCGTCTGCACCGTGACCACGGGGAACTCCCCCACGCTCGTCTCGCCCGACAGCATGACGCCGTCGGCTCCGTCGAGGATCGCATTGGCGACGTCGCTCGTCTCGGCCCGGGTGGGCACCGGCGCATGGGTCATCGACTCGAGCATCTGCGTCGCGACGATCACGGGCTTGGCCAGGCGCCGGGCGATCTCCACGGTGCGCTTCTGCACGATCGGAACGGCCTCGAGCGGCAGTTCGACGCCGAGGTCGCCGCGGGCGACCATGACCGAATCGAAGGCCTCGATGATCTCCTCGAGGTTGTCGACGGCCTGCGGCTTCTCGATCTTCGCGACCACCGGCACGCGCCGGCCGAGCTCGTCCATGATCTCGTGGACCCGCTCGACATCGGCGGCATTGCGCACGAACGAGAGGGCGATGAGATCCGCCCCGAGCTCGAGGCCCCAGCGCAGATCCGCCTCGTCCTTCTCGGACAGCGCGGGGACGTTGACCGCGACGCCCGGCAGGTTGATGCCCTTGTTGTTCGAAACCGGGCCGCCGACGACGACCTTCGTGCGCACGCGCACGCCGTCGGTGTCGATGACCTGCACGCGCACCTTGCCGTCGTCGATGAGCAGGAAGTCGCCCGGCGCGACATCGGCCGGAAGCCCCGTGAACGTCGTGCCGACCAGCTCGCGCGTGCCGGGCACGTCCTCGGTCGTGATCGTGAAGACGTCCCCCTCGTTCAGCTCGTGGGGGCCGTCCGCGAAGGTGCCGAGCCGGATCTTCGGCCCCTGCAGGTCGACGAGCACGGCGACGGCGCGCTTCGAATCGGAAGCCGCCTTGCGCACGTTCGCGTAGACCGCCTCGTGGACGTCGTAGCTGCCGTGGCTGAGGTTCATGCGGGCGACGTCGACGCCCGCGTCGATGACCGCGCGGATCTGCTCGTAGGACGATGTTGCGGGACCGAGCGTGGCGACGATCTTCGCACGTCTCATGTGATGGAACTCCGTATTCTGCGCCGAACGGCGCTGAATCAGGACGGGTACCGGATCCGCACCCGTGCGCTCAGATGGCGATCGCCGTCGCGTTCGACGGGATCGGGGCCGGCAATTGCGTCTCGCCTTCAAGGTAGCGGTCGACGGCCGCAGCCGCAGCCCGCCCCTCGGCGATCGCCCAGACGATCAGGGATTGTCCCCTGCCGGCATCCCCCGCGACGAACACGCCGGGGAGGTTGGTCTCGTAGTCTCCGGTGCGCGCGACGTTGCCGCGGGCATCGAACTCCAGGCCGAGCTGCTCGCGCAGGCCGCCCTGCTCCGGGCCCGTGAAGCCGAGCGCCAGCAGCACGAGATCCGCCGGGATCTCGCGCTCGGTGCCGGCTCGCGGCACCCGCGCGCCGTCGACGTACTCGGTTTCGGCGACGCGGACCGCACGCAGCTCGCCGGCCTCGTTCGCGAGGAACTCGACGGTCGAAGCGAGGTACTCGCGCGTGCCGCCCTCCTCATGCGCCGACTGCACCTCGAACACGGTCGGGTGCATCGGCCAGGGCTGGTGGCCGGGCCGATCGGCCGAGGGCTGCTTGCCGATCGCGAGGTTCGTGACCGACAGTGCGCCCTGACGGTGCGCGGTGCCGATGCAGTCGGCGCCCGTGTCGCCGCCGCCGAGGACGACGACGTGCTTGCCCTCCGCGGTGATCTGGTGCTCGACCTGGTCGCCGGCGACCGCGTGGTTCGACTGGGTGAGATACTCCATCGCGAGGTGCACGCCGGGCAGCTCCCGGCCGGGCACCGGCAGCTCGCGCGGCACGACGGAGCCGGTCGCGATCACGACGGCGTCGTAACGGTCTCGCAGCTGGTCCCAGGTGATGTCGGCGCCGATTTCGACGCCGGCCCGGAAGCGGGTGCCCTCGGCCGTCATCTGGGCGAGGCGCTGGTCGATCTGGCGTTTCTCCATCTTGAAGTCCGGGATGCCGTACCGAAGCAGACCGCCGATGCGGTCGTCCCGCTCGAACACGGCGACGGTGTGCCCGGCGCGCGTCAGCTGCTGAGCGGCGGCCAGACCGCCGGGGCCCGAGCCGACGACGGCGACCGTCTTGCCGGTGAGCCGGCCCGGCGGGTGGGGCTGGACCCATCCGTTCGCGAACGCCTGGTCGATGATCGAGACCTCGACCTGCTTGATGGTCACGGCCGGCTGGTTGATGCCGAGCACGCATGCCGATTCGCAGGGCGCCGGGCAGAGCCGCCCGGTGAACTCCGGGAAGTTGTTCGTGGCGTGCAGCCGCTCGATGGCGGCGCGCCCCTCGCCGCGGAACATGAGATCGTTCCACTCGGGGATGAGGTTGCCGAGCGGGCAGCCCTGGTGGCAGAAGGGCACGCCGCAGTCCATGCAGCGCCCTGCCTGCCGGCGGAGCTGGCCGGGATCGCCGGCCTCATAGACCTCTTTCCAGTCCATGATGCGCACCGGCACGGGCCGCCGCTTGGGCAGTTCGCGCTCGGTGACCTTCAGAAAGCCTTTGGGGTCAGCCACCGGTCACCTCCAGGATCCGGGTCCAGACGATGTCGCCGTCGGGGTCGAGCCCCTCGTCGACCGCGTCCTGGCGGGTCTTCAGCACCGCCGCGTAGTCGCGCGGCAGCACCTTCACGAAACGGTCGAGTTCGGCCTCGCCGCCCTCGAGCATGCGGCGCGCGAGCGCCGAGTCGGTGTGCACGATGTGCTGCTCGAGGAGGTCGCGGACGATCTCGCGGTCGGCGGCGCCGAGCTCGTGGAGCTCCAGCTCGCCTGCGGCGAGGGCCTCGCGGTTGACCCGGTCGGCGCGCAGCCCGTGCACATAGGCGGTGCCGCCGCTCATGCCGGCACCGAGGTTGCGGCCCGTCTCGCCGAGGATCAGGGCGAGCCCTCCGGTCATGTACTCGAGCGCGTGGTCGCCGACGCCCTCGACGACGGCGGTCGCACCGGAGTTGCGCACGAGGAAGCGTTCGCCGACGATGCCGGAGATGTACATGCTGCCGCTCGTCGCGCCGTAGCCGATGACGTTGCCGGCGATGACGTTGCGCTCGGCCGGGAAGGTCGCCTCGGGAACCGGGCGGAGGATGAGCCGCCCGCCCGAGAGCCCCTTGCCGACGTAGTCGTTCGAGTCGCCGACGAGGCGGAGCGTGACGCCGTGCGGCACGAAGGCGCCGAACGACTGGCCGGCCGAGCCCGTCAGGGTGATCTCGATGGAGTCGGCCGGGAGCCCCTGTTCGCCGTGACGGAGGGTGACCTCGTGGCCGAGCATCGTGCCGACCGCCCGCTCCGTGTTCTTGATCGGCAGGGCGATCTGCACGGTTCCGCCCTCGTCGAGGACGACGCGGCTGCGGCGGATGAGCTCCTGGTCGAAGTGCGCGTCGAGCTCGTGGTCCTGCGGGCGGGCGTTGCGGCGCGCCTCGGCCTCCGAGAAGTCGGGCCCGACGAGCACCGGGGTCAGGTCCAGGCCATCGGCCTTCCAGTGCCGGATCGCACGGTCGACGTCGAGCAGGTCGTTGCGGCCGATGATCTCGTCGAGCGAGCGGAACCCGAGTGCGGCGAGGTGCTCGCGCACCTCTTCGGCGATGAACTCGAAGAAGTTCACGACGAACTCCGCCTTGCCGCTGAAGCGCTCGCGGAGCACCGGGTTCTGCGTCGCGACGCCGACCGGGCAGGTGTCCAGGTGGCACACGCGCATCATGATGCAGCCCTCGACGACGAGGGGCGCCGAGGCGAAACCGAACTCCTCGGCGCCGAGCAGGGCGCCCACGATCACGTCGCGGCCCGTCTTCATCTGTCCGTCGACCTGGACGACGACGCGGTCGCGCATGCCGTTCAGCATGAGCGTCTGCTGCGTCTCGGCGAGGCCGAGCTCCCAGGGCGTTCCGGCGTGCTTCAGCGAGTTGAGCGGGCTCGCGCCGGTGCCGCCGTCGTGGCCCGAGACGAGGATCACGTCCGAGAGCGCCTTCGCGACGCCCGCGGCCACCGCACCGATGCCCGACTGGCTCACGAGCTTCGTGTGGATACGGGCACCCGGGTTCGCGCGCTTCAGGTCGAAGATCAGCTGCTTGAGGTCTTCGATCGAGTAGATGTCGTGGTGCGGCGGCGGCGAGATGAGGCCGACCCCGGCGGTCGCGTGCCGGGTGCGGGCGACCCACGGGTACACCTTCGCGGGCGGCAGCTGGCCGCCCTCGCCCGGCTTGGCGCCCTGGGCGAGCTTGATCTGGATGTCGTCGGCGTGGGTCAGATACATGCTGGTCACGCCGAAACGCCCGGATGCGACCTGTTTGATCGCGCTGCGCCGCTCAGGATCGAGCAGGCGGTCGAGGTCTTCGCCGCCCTCGCCCGTGTTCGACTTGCCGCCGAGGCGGTTCATCGCGATCGCGAGCGTCTCATGGGCTTCGCGGGAGATGGAGCCGTAGCTCATCGCCCCCGTCGAGAAGCGCTTGACGATCGAGGAGACGGGTTCGACCTCGTCGATCGGTACCGGCGGACGGACGCCCGTCCGCAGCGAGAACATGCCGCGGAGGGTCATCAGCCGGTCGGCCTGTTCGTCGACGAGCTTCGTGTACTCGCGGAAGACGTCGTAGCGACGGTTCCGGGTCGAGTGCTGGAGCCGGAAGATCGTCTCGGGGTTGAAGAGGTGCGGAGCGCCGTCCCGCCGCCACTGGTATTCGCCGCCGGTCGCGAGCCGCTCGTGCGCGAGCACGGCCGGGTCGTCCGGGTAGGCCGCACGGTGCCGCTGAAGGTTCTCCTCGGCCACGGTCTCGAGCCCGATGCCGCCGAGCTTGGAGGTCGTGCCCGTGAAGAACTCCTCGACGAAGGCCTCGGCGAGCCCGACGGCCTCGAAGGCCTGTGCGCCGGCGTAGGAGGAGATCGTCGAGATCCCCATCTTCGACATGATCTTCAGCACGCCCTTGCCGAGCGCCTTGATGACGTTGCGCACCGCCTGCTCGGGCGAGACGCCGGTGATGACGCCGGAGCGCACGAGCGATTCGCAGGTCTCCATCGCGAGGTACGGGTTCACGGCGCTCGCGCCGTACCCGACGAGGAGGGCGACGTGGTGCACCTCCCGCACATCGCCGGCCTCGACCACGATGCCGACCTTCATGCGGTTGCCGGAGCGGATCAGGTGGTGGTGGACCGCCGAGAGCATGAGCAGCGACGGGATCGGTGCGAGCTCCTTGGTCGAATCCCGGTCCGAGAGCACGATGAACGCCGCCCCAGCCTCGATCGCCTCGTCGACCTCGGCGCACAGCTCGGTCAGCCGGCGGCGGAGCGCTTCGGGGCCCTCGTCGACGCGATAGATCCCGCGGAGCGTGTGGGTGAGCCGGCTGTCCGCGCGGGGGTCGATGTGGACGATCTTGGCCAGCTCGTCGTTGTCGATCACCGGGAAGTCGAGCGCGACCTGCCTGGCGTGCTCGGGGCCGGGCTTCAGGAGGTTGCGTTCGGGCCCGAGCGAGAGGCCGAGGCTCGTGACGACGGCCTCGCGGATCGAGTCGAGCGGGGGGTTCGTGACCTGCGCGAACTGCTGGGTGAAGTAGTCGAAGAGCAGCCGCGGCCGCTCCGAGAGCACGGCGACCGGGGTGTCCGAGCCCATGGCGCCGAGCGGTTCGGCGCCGGTGCGCGCCATCGGGGTCAGGAGGATCTTGACCTCCTCCTCCGTGTAGCCGAAGGTGCGCTGGCGCCTCGTGACGGAGGCCGGCGGGTGGACGATGTGCTCGCGCTCCGGCAGATCCTTCAGGCGGATCCGGCCCTCTTCGAGCCATTCGCCCCACGGCGCCGATCCGGCCAGGTCCGACTTGATTTCATCGTCTTCGATGAGCCGCCCCGCGGCGGTGTCGACGAGGAACATGCGGCCGGGCTGCAGACGGCCCTTGCGCACGACCCGCGATTGGTCGATGTCGAGGACGCCGATCTCGCTGGCGAGCACGACGAGCCCGTCGTCCGTGACGACGTATCGGCCGGGCCGCAGCCCGTTGCGGTCGAGGGTCGCGCCGACGAGGCTGCCGTCGGTGAAGACGATCGCCGCCGGGCCGTCCCACGGCTCCATGAGCATCGAGTGGTACTCGTAGAACGCGCGCCGCTCCTCGTCGATCTCGCTCTGGTTCTCCCAGGCCTCGGGGACCATCATCATGATCGCGTGCGGCAGGCTCCGGCCGGCGAGGCTCAGGAGCTCGACGACCTCGTCGAAGGAGGCGGAGTCGCTCGCACCGCCCGTCACGAGCGGCGAGACGGGGGCGAGATCGCCGAGCAGCTCGGACTCGAGCTGCGACTGGCGTGCGCGCATCCAGTTGCGGTTGCCCTGGATCGTGTTGATCTCGCCGTTGTGGGCGATCATGCGGAACGGCTGGGCGAGCGGCCACGACGGGAAGGTGTTCGTCGAGTAGCGCGAGTGCACGAGCGCGAGTTTCGACGCGAAACGCTCGTCGGAGAGGTCCGGGTAGAACGGTTCGAGCTGCAGCGTCGTGACCATGCCCTTGTAGACGAGGGTGCGGCACGACAGCGACGGGAAGTACAGTTCGAGCTCGCGTTCGGCGCGCTTGCGGAGCCGGAACGCCAGCCGGTCGAGGGCGATGCCGGAGAAGGTGGCACCGGCGGCGGTCTCGGCGACGGAGGACAGGAAGACCTGCTGGATCGCGGGCATCGCCGCACGCGCGAGGGTTCCGAGCTCGTCGGGGCGCGTCGGCACCTCCCGCCAGCCGAGGACCGTGAGCCCCTCTTCATCGGCCAGTTCGCGGAAGCGGCGCTTGACGAGGCTGCGCGCGGAGGGATCGGTCGGCAGGAACGCGTTGCCGACGGCGTAGCGGCCGACGGCGGGGATCGGGAAGCCGGCGACCTCCCGGAGGAACTCGTCGGGGATCTGCGTGACGATGCCCGCACCGTCGCCGGTGCCCGCGTCGGAGCCGACGGCGCCGCGGTGCTCGAGGTGGCGGAGGGCGTCGAGGGCCTGCGTGATGATGTCATGACCGGCGGTGCCGCGGAGGGTGGCGACCATCGCCAGACCGCAGGCGTCGCGCTCCGCGCTCGGGTCGTACATCCCCTGTGCGGCGGGGACCGAGCCGAAGCGGGAGAAGGTCGGGGTGGTCGACATATGGGACCGTCCTCAAGTACTCGTCGGGCAGCTGGGACGTCGTCGGCCCATCGGGGATCTCGCACGACGCATGGTGCGGCGTCGTCTTCTGGGAGAACGGAGGATTCGGATCGTCCGTCAGGACGTGCGGCCGCTCGAGCTTGTGGCTCGGGTCTCTCCGGAATCGTTCTCAGCGTCGGCGGCATCGCCGAGTGAGTCGGAGTCGGACTCGATGTCGTCCGAGTCTACCCCAGGCTCGGGGCGCTCCCACTCACGGCCGGGACGGTACGGGCTCGGCTCGGTTCCGGGGTGCCGGCGCGACTGCACCCAGATGAGCACGATGCCGACCACGACGGCCAGCCACGAGGCCCACACGTTCACCCGGACGCCCAGGAGCATCTCGCTCGGGTCGACGCGGATCGACTCGAGGAAGCTGCGGCCGAGGCCGTACCAGATGAGGTAGATGCCGAAGGCCTTGCCCCAGCGCAGCCGGAAACGGCGCTCGAGGAACAGGATGACGGCCACGCCGACGAGGTTCCAGACGATCTCGTACAGGAACGTCGGGTGGAAGAGGGTGCCGTCGGCCAGGCCCGCCGGGAACGCCGGGTTGGAGGACTCGATCTCCAGGCCCCACGGCAGGTCGGTCGGCATGCCGAAGAGCTCGTGGTTGAACCAGTTGCCGAGCCGGCCGAACGCCTGCGCGAGCAGCAGGCCCGGTGCGAGCGCGTCGGCGAACGACCAGAAGCGGATGCCGGTCATCCGGCAGCCGAGGTAGGCCCCGACCGCGCCGCCGATGAGGGCGCCGTAGATCGCGTTGCCGCCCTCCCAGATGTAGAGCGTGCGCCACAGGTCCGCACCCTCGTAGAAGTAGTCGGCGGGGTGGGTGAAGACGTGGTATGCACGGGCGCCGACGATGCCGATCGGCACCGCGAGCAGGGCGATGTCCAGGACGACGCCGGGCTCCGCGCCTCGCTTGGTGAGGCGACGCGAGGTCACCCAGGCGGCGATGACGATGCCGACGAGGATGCAGAGCGCGTACGCGTGGATCGTGACGGCCCCGCCCCACGGCATCGGGATCTGGAAGTAGCTCCAGTCGGGGCTCGGGATGCTGATCGGTGCGGACACGCCGTTCCTTGCCTTTCTCGCGAGACCGCGCCGGGGGCGCGGACGACCTCAGTCAGCGTACTTCACTCGGCGGACTTGCCGCGCGCGAGCCGGGCGGCGAGGGCGCCTCCGGCCTCCGCTCCCCCCTCGCCGACGGCCGACACCAGGGCCGAGCCCACGATCGCCCCGTCGGCGTATCCGATGACCTCGCGCACCTGCTCGGCCGTCGAGATGCCGATGCCGACGCACGTCTCGGTCGCACCGGCCGCGCGCAGCCGTGCGACGAGCGTGCGCGCCGCGGCATCCACATCGGCACGCGCCCCCGTGATGCCCATCGTCGAGACCGCGTACACGAAGCCGCGCGAGAGCTCGACGGTGCGTCGCAGGCGCTCGTCGCTCGAGCTCGGCGCGGCCAGGAAGACGCGGTCGAGGCCGGTGCGGTCGCTCGCGGCGATCCACGCGTCCGCCTCGTCGGGGATGAGGTCGGGGGTGATGAGCCCCGAGCCCCCGGCGGCGAGGAGGTCGTCCGCGAAGCGCTCGACGCCGTACTGCAGCACGGGGTTCCAGTACGTCATGACGAGGAGCGGGGCATCCACTCGGGCTCGGATGCGCCGGACCGCCTCGAAGGCGTGCGCGAGCTTGAAGCCCTCCGCCAGCGCCCGCTGCGTCGCGGCCTGGATGACCGGGCCGTCCATGACCGGATCGGAATACGGCAGGCCGAGCTCGAGGATGTCGACGCCGTGCTCGACGAGCGACACGGCCGCCTCGACGCTCTCGTCGAAGTCGGGGAAGCCGATCGGCAGATAGCCGACGAGGACCCCGCTGCCGGCCTCCTTGCGCTCGCGGATGAGCGATGCGACCCGGCTCACGCGCGGCCCTCCTCGTCGTCGATGAGGCCGAAGTAGCGCGCGGCCGTCTCCATGTCCTTGTCGCCGCGGCCCGACAGGCTCACGAGGATCGTCGCCTCGGGCCCGAGCTCGCGGCCGAGCTCGATCGCGCCGGCGAGGGCGTGCGAGGACTCGATCGCCGGGATGATGCCCTCGGTGCGGCTCAACAGCCGCATCGCCTGCATCGCCTGGTCGTCGGTGATCGGCCGGTACGAGGCGCGGCCGATCGAGGCGAGCCAGCTGTGCTCGGGACCGACGCCCGGGTAATCGAGGCCGGCCGAGATCGAGTGCGACTCGATCGTCTGGCCGTCCTCGTCCTGCAGCAGATAGCTGCGCGCGCCGTGCAGCACGCCGACCTTGCCGCCCGAGATCGTCGCCGCGTGCCGGCCGGTCTCGACGCCGTCGCCGCCGGCCTCGAAGCCGCACAGGGCGACGTCGGGATCGTCGAGGAAGGCGTGGAAGATGCCCATCGCGTTCGAACCGCCGCCGACGGCCGCGGCGACCGCGGTCGGCAGAGCGCCGGTGAGGTCCAGCACCTGCTGCCTGGCCTCTTCGCCGATGATCTTCTGGAAGTCGCGCACCATCTCGGGGAAGGGATGCGGGCCGGCCACGGTTCCGAACAGGTACACCGTCGAGTCGACGTTGGCGACCCAGTCGCGCATCGCCTCGTTGATCGCGTCCTTCAGGGTGCGCGAGCCGGTCTTCACCGGCACCACCTCGGCGCCGAGGAAACGCATGCGGGCCACGTTCAGGGCCTGACGCTCGGTGTCGACCTCGCCCATGTAGATCACGCAGTCGAGATCGAAGAGGGCCGCCGCCGTCGCGGTGGCCACGCCGTGCTGGCCTGCGCCGGTCTCGGCGATGAGGCGGGTCTTGCCCATGCGCTTGACGAGCAGCGCCTGGCCGAGCACGTTGTTGATCTTGTGCGAGCCCGTGTGGTTCAGGTCTTCGCGCTTCAGGATGACGCGCGCGCCCCCGGCATGCTCGGCGAAGCGCGGAACCTCGGTGATGATCGACGGCCGCCCGGCGTAATCCCGGAGGAGCGCCGCGAGCTCGGCCTGGAAGGCGGGGTCGCGCTTGGCCTCGCCGTACGCGTCGGCGATCTGGTCGATCGCGGCGACGAGGGACTCGGGCACGAAGCGCCCGCCGAACTCGCCGAAGTACGGGCCGGTCTGGTCTCTGAGGGCCATGGTCACACCGCCAGGAAGGAAGAGAGGTTGGCGATCGGGTCGCCGCCGGTGACGAGCGCCTCGCCCACGAGAACGACGTCGGCGCCCGCCGCACGGTACCGCTCGACATCCGCGACGCCGGTGACGGCGGATTCGGCGACGCGAACGGTGCCGGCCGGAAAGCGATCGGCGAGCGAGCCGAAGAGTTCGCGGTCGAGTTCGAACGTCGACAGGTTGCGGGCGTTCACGCCGATGAGGCGGGCGCCGAGCGCCGCAGCGCGGTCGAGCTCCTCGGCCGAGTGGGTCTCGATGAGCGCCGTCATGCCGAGCTCGCCGACGAGCCCGAACAGTTCGGCGAGGGTCGGCTCGTCGAGCGCGGCGACGATGAGGAGCACCAGGTCGGCGCCCGCGGCGCGGGCCTCGAACACCTGGTACGGCGTCGCGATGAAGTCCTTGCGGAGCACGGGGATCGAGACGGCCTGCCGGACCGCCGCGAGATCCTCGAGGGAGCCGCCGAAGCGCCGCCCCTCGGTGAGCACGCTCACCGCGCTCGCACCGCCGAGTTCGTAGCGGCGAGCGAGCGCCGCCGGGTCGGCGATGTCGGCGAGCGGGCCGCGCGACGGGCTCGATCGCTTGATCTCGGCGATGACCTTGACGTGCTTGGCGGGCGCGAGCGCCTCGAGGGCGTCCAGCGCCGACGGCCGGGCGAGCGCCTCGGCCTCGACGGCCTCGAGCGGCTTCAGCTCACGGCGCGCCAGCGAATCGGCGACGGAATTCGCCGTGAGTTCGGCCAGCACCCTCAGTGCGCTTTCGCGGCGATCTTCGAGCCGCCGACGCCGTAGCCGGCCCGGGCCAGAGCCCAGCCGACGAGGAGGCCGACGACGAGGAGGGCGGCGGATGCCCACACGAGCGCCGGGATGTCGAGGAAGAAGAACACCGTGCCGAGCGCGACGGCCACGAGCATGATGATGACGGCCGTCCATGCGGCGGGCGAGTGTCCGTGGCCGGGATCTGCGGTCTCAGTGCTCATGATGCTCCTTCGTTGTGGATCGTGCAGCAGTCTATCGGGTGACGGGCGGCTCATCCGCCCCGCCCGGCTCGGTCGGATCGTCTCCGCGGGTCAGCTCGTCCCAGTCGTCGACGGCGCGATCCTTCGCGGAACGGTCGTCGACGTCCTCCGAGAAGCGCGCGGTGCGGTACTTGCGGGCGGACGCCGGCCACCGGCGAGCCGTGACGACGATGAAGACGGACGCCGCGGCCATCAGGATGCCGGCGGCGATCGCGACCGACGGCCATGCCGTCGCGTCGACGGCGGCGATGAGATCGCGCGTCTGCGTGCCGGCGACCCCCGTCGCCTCCGTGACGGCGCGGGAGACGGCCGTCGCAGGTTCCCCGAGGCTCATCCCGGCGGCCAGCACCAGGCACCCGCCGAGCAGGAGGCCGAGGACGCCGAGGACGATGCGGATGACCGGACCGGCCAAGGCCAGCGCGGCGGCGAGGGCGAGGCCGGCGATCGAGAGCGCCGAAACCGCCGGGCTCGCGATCGCCCCGGCCACACCGACCGGATCGGCCGGCCACGGGCCGTCATCGAGTACCAGGGTGAACCAGGGCTGGCTCCAGGCGAGCAGGCCGAGGCCTGCCGCGGCGATGACGGCGATGAGGGAGATCGACTTCGCGCGTGCGAGCATCAGCCGACCCGCCGCATCGCATTCGCGACCGCCACCGCCCGCAGCGGCGCGGCCGCCTTGTTGCGCGACTCCTGGTACTCGCTCGCCGGCACCGAATCGGCGACGAGCCCGCCGCCGGCCTGCACCCGGGCCACGCCGCCGGCGATCGTCGCCGTGCGGATCGCGATCGCGAGATCCGCATCCCCGCCGAAGCCGAAGTAGCCGACGACCCCGCCGTAGACGCCGCGCTGGGCCGGCTCCAGTTCGTCGATGATCTCGAGGGCGCGCGGCTTCGGCGCCCCCGAGAGCGTGCCGGCCGGGAACGTCGCCCGGAACACGTCGATGAGGCCCCGGCCCGGGGCCAGATCCCCCTCGACCGAGGAGACGATGTGCATGATGTGGCTGAACCGCTCGACGCGCTTGAACTCCGTGACCTCGACGCTGCCGGCCGTGCACACCTTCGCGAGGTCGTTGCGGGCGAGGTCGACGAGCATGAGGTGCTCGGCGAGCTCCTTCGGATCGGCGAGCAGCTCGGTCTCGAGCTCCGCGTCACGCTCCGGGGTCGCCCCGCGCGGCCTCGAGCCGGCGATCGGATGCGTGTACACGCGGCCCGACTCGACCTTCACGAGCGCCTCGGGCGAGGAGCCGACGATGTGGAACGGTTCGCCGTCGGAGCCCTCGAGCGAGAGGTAGTACATGTACGGGCTCGGGTTCAGCGAGCGCAGCACCCGGTAGACGTCGAGCGGGGGTGCCTCGCAGGGCTCCTCGAAGCGCTGCGCGATGACGACCTGGAAGACATCGCCGGCCCGGATGTACTCCTTGCTGCGTTCGACGGCGGCCAGGAAGTCCGCTTCGGCGGTGCGCGCCCACGGCTGCGGCTCCCGCCCGAGGTCGATCTCGGCGAGGGCGGCCTCGGCCGGCTGCGCGAGGCGCGACTGCATGCCGTCGAGGCGGGCCGCGGCATCCGCCCACAACTCGTCGAGCCCGGCCGCGCCGTCGTTCAGCACGTTCGCGATGAGCTGCACCGTGCCCGTGCGATGGTCGACGGCGACGAGCTCGGAGACGAAGGTGAACGCCTGGTCCGGCAGCGACGCCTCCGCCGGCGGCCGGTTCGGGAGGTGCTCGATCTGACGCACCGCCTCCCAGCCGATGAAGCCGACGAGTCCGCCGGCCAGCGGCGGCAGCCCCGGCACCGGTTCCGTCAGCCAGCGCGCGTGCAGCGCGGCGAGCGCCTCGAGCGGCGCCTCCGGGGCATCCGCACCCAGAGCCCGCTCGCGATCGAGGCCGTTGCCGCGCCAGACCGCCCGGCCGCCCGCTTCGCAGAGCACCCCCCAGCTGCCCGCGCCGATGAACGAATAGCGCGACCAGATGCCGCCCTGCTCGGCCGACTCGAGGAGGAAGGTGCCCGGCCGGTCGGCGGCGAGCTTGCGGTAGATGCCGACCGGCGTCTCGCCGTCGGCGAAGAGCTCGCGCACCACCGGCACCACCCGCCGGCCCTCGGCGAGCCGCACGAAATCCTCGCGCGTCGTCGTCGCCCCCGTCATCGCTCCCCTCCCTCCGGGTTCGCCCCGGCGCACCTCGAGCCGATCCGCATCGAAGCAGCTGCGCGTGCCCGTGTGGCAGGCGGCGCCGATCTGCTCCACCCGCACGAGCAGCGTGTCGGCGTCGCAGTCGAGCGCCGCCTCGCGCACGTACTGGGCGTGCCCGGAGGTGTCGCCCTTCCGCCAGTACTCCTGCCGCGAACGGGACCAGAAGGTCACGCGCCCCTCGGTGAGGGTGCGGCGCATGGCCTCGCGATCCATCCAGCCGAGCATCAGCACCTCGCCCGTGTCGTGCTGCTGGATGATCGCCGGCAGCAGTCCGTCGGCTCCGAAAGCGGCGCGATCCATCGGCGACTCCCCCGGAGCCCAGGGCTCGCTCGCGCGATCGAGTTCCTCGGCCGGTTCGCTCATCGGACGATGCTCCCTCCGGCGCGCAGCGCCTCCTTGACCTCGGCGATCGTCACCTCGCCGTTGTGGAACACGGATGCGGCGAGCACGGCATCCGCCCCCGCCTCGATCGCCGGCGGGAAGTCGGCGGCCCGGCCCGCCCCGCCCGAGGCGATGACGGGCACCGAGGAGACCTCGCGCATGAGCCGCACGAGCTCCAGGTCGAAGCCGGCCTTCGTGCCGTCGGCGTCGATCGAGTTCACGAGCAGCTCGCCGGCGCCGAGGCCGATCGCCCGTTCGGCCCATTCGAGGGCGTCGAGCTCGGTCTCGGTTCGCCCGCCGTGCGTCGTCACGACGAAGCCCGAGGCGGTGCGCGGCGAACGCTTCACGTCGAGGGAGAGCACGAGCACCTGCGCGCCGAAACGGTCGGCGATCTCGGCGATCAGGGCGGGCCTGGCGATCGCGGCGCTGTTCACGCCGACCTTGTCGGCGCCGTGGCCCTGCAGGCGTGCGACATCCTCCGTCGAGCGGATGCCGCCGCCCACCGTGAGCGGGATGAAGACCTGCTCGGCGGTGGCCTGCACGACGTCGTACATCGTCGAGCGGTCGTCGACCGTGGCGGTGACGTCGAGGAAGGTGAGCTCGTCGGCCCCCTGCTCGCCGTAGGCGCGCGCGAGCTCGACGGGGTCGCCGGCATCGCGCAGGTTCTGGAAGTTGACGCCCTTGACGACGCGGCCGGCGGCCACGTCGAGGCACGGGATCACGCGGACGGCCAGGGACATGCCCGCCTCACAACCGCGCCGCGTGGATCGCGCTCACGAGGATCGCGCGCGCGCCGAGGGCGTAGAGGTCGTCCATCACCTGGTTCATGTCGGTGCGCGGGATCATGACCCGCACCGCCACCCAGTCGGGGTCGTGCAGCGGGGACACCGTGGGCGATTCGAACCCGGGCGCGGCCTTCGTGGCCGCCTCGAGGTCCGCGGCCGGCACGTCGTAGTCGAGGAGCACGTACTCGCGGGCGACGATGACGCCCTTCAGGCGCCGGAGGAGCGTGTCGGTCCCCGGCTTCCGGCTTCCGGAGCCGATGAGGACGGCGTCGGACTCGAGGATCACGGGCCCGAAGATCTCCAGACCGGCCTTGCGGAGCGTGGAGCCCGTGGAGACGACGTCGGCGACGGCGTCGGCCACGCCGAGACGGACGGCCGATTCGACGGCGCCGTCGAGCTTCACGAGCTCGGCGGTCACGCCGCGTTCGGCGAGGAAGGCGCCGACGAGGCCCGGATAGCTCGTCGCGACCCGGCGCCCCTGGAGCTCGCCGAGCTCGCCGAACGTGCCGGGCGGGGCGGCGAAGCGGAACGTCG
This sequence comes from Agromyces archimandritae, assembly GCF_018024495.1. NCBI lineage: Bacteria > Bacillati > Actinomycetota > Actinomycetes > Micrococcales > Microbacteriaceae > Agromyces > Agromyces archimandritae. The sequence goes on along the minus strand of NZ_CP071696.1, from coordinate 3,351,957 downwards.
AGCCGCCGAAGCCGAGCGCGGCGATCTCGGCGGCGTCGGATCCGGAGTCGAGGAGCAGGTCGCGGCCCGTGATGCCGACGTCGAGGGCGCCGGAGCCCACATAGGTGGCGATGTCGCGCGGGCGGAGGTAGAAGAACTCGACCCCGTTGCGGGGGTCGGCGACGATGAGGTCGCGCGGATCGCGGCGGCCGGTGTAGCCGGCCTCCCACAGCATCTGCTGGGCGGTTTCGGACAGCGAGCCCTTGTTGGGCACGGCGATGCGGAGCATTCCCTGGCTTTCGTGACGGTACGGTTCGGTCATCTCGGAAGGCGCCTCAAAGATGTCGGTACACGTCGGCGGGCTCGAGGCCCTTGGCCACCATGAGCACCTGCAGGTGGTAGATCAGCTGCGAGATCTCCGCGGCCGCCTCCTCGTCGCTCTCGTACTCGGCGGCCATCCAGACCTCGGCGGCCTCTTCGACGATCTTCTTGCCGATCGCATGCACGCCGCCGTCGAGTTCGCGCACGGTTCCCGACCCCTCCGGGCGGGTGCGCGCCTTCTCGGCGAGTTCGGCGTAGAGGCCGTCGAAGGTTTTCACCCGCTCTACGTTACCGGTGCCGATGGCCCGATCGTGACGCGGCCTCGCGCAGCGCCTCGATCGCCTCGGCCGGGACGCCGGCGCCGAAGACCGCCGATCCGGCCACGAAGGTGTCTGCTCCGGCCTCGGCGGCCCGGCCGATCGTCTCGGTGGTGATGCCGCCGTCGACCTGCAGCCACACGTCGAGACCGTGCCGGGCGCGGGCGTCCGCGAGCCGGGCGAGCTTCGGCATGGTCTCCGGCATGAACGACTGGCCGCCGAAGCCCGGCTCGACGGTCATCACGAGCACCTGGTCGAATTCGCCGAGCAGCTCCAGGTACGGTTCCGCGTCGGTGCCGGGCTTCAGCGCGATGCCCGCGCGCGAGCCGATGCCGCGGATGCGCCGGGCGAGGCCGACGGGGTCTGCGGCGGCCTCGGCGTGGAAGGTGACCGAGTACGCGCCGGTCTCCGCGTAGCCCGGCGCCCAGCGGTCGGCGTCGTCGATCATGAGGTGCACGTCGAGCGGGATCGGGCTGACCTCCTGCAGCCGCGCGACGACGGGGCGGCCGATGGTGAGGTTCGGCACGAAATGGTTGTCCATGACGTCGACGTGCACGAGATCGGCCGAGGCGATGCGGCCGAGCTCGGCCTCCAGGTTCGCGAAGTCGGCGGAGAGGATGCTCGGGTTGATCCGCTGCGGCATGCGGCAAGCCTAGCGAGCGGCGGCCGGGCGCGTTCGGGGTATGGATCGGGCGGCCGGCCGCGCGTCGTCAGCGGGTGCGGCGGAGGAGGGCGATGAACATGGCGTCGGTTCCGTGCCGATGCGGCCAGAGCTGGACGGTCTCGGCGCCGCCTGCGAGGTCGAGCGGATGCCGGGAGACGCCCTGCACGACGCTCCGCGTCTCGAGCTGCTCGACCGAGCCGGCGTGGCGGGCGAGCGCGGCGCCGAGGCTGCCGAAGGTCTCCGCGGTGTGCGGCGAGCACGTCACATAGGCGAGGATGCCTCCGGGCTTCAGCGCCCCGATCGCCGCGTCGAGGAGTTCCCCTTGGAGCTTCGTGAGCTCCGGCACATCCGCCGGGCGCTTCCGCCAGCGCGCCTCCGGCCGGCGGCGGAGGGCGCCGAGGCCCGTGCACGGCGCGTCGAGGAGGATCCGGTCGAAGCCGGCCTCGGTGCCGCCGGCGTCGATCGCGCGGCCGTCTCCGACGCGCACCTCGACCTCGGCCGGGATGCCGACGAGGGCCTTGCGGACGAGCTCGGCCCGGGCCGGGACCGCCTCGTTGGCCACGAGGGTCGCCCCGCCGGCGAGCGCCTCGGCCGCGAGCACGGCCGCCTTGCCGCCGGGCCCGGCGCAAAGGTCGAGCCAGCGCTCCCCCGGGCGGATCGGCTCGGCCCGGCTCAGGGCGAGCGCCGCGAGCTGCGAGCCCTCGTCCTGCACGCGGATGCGGCCGCCCGAGGCCTCGGCGAGGCGGATCGGATCCTCGGCCGTCGCCCCGATCGGCGAATACCGGTCGGGTTCGACCCCGGCATCCGCCGCGGCCTGCTCGCCGAGACCCGGCAGGATCGCGAGGTTCACCCGCGGGGCCGTGTCGTCGGCATCCAGGAGGGCCTCGAGCTCGCCCGCCCGGCCCTCGTGCTCGAGGGCGGCGCGGAAGGCGCGGACGATCCACTCCGGGTGGCTGGTGAGCGCCGACAGCCGGCCGTCCTCATCGCGCTCGGCCGAGGCGATCCGTTCCCGCCACTCCTCGGCGCCCGTGCGGGCGACGCGTCGGAGCACCGCGTTCACGAAGCCGGCAGCGGGCCCGGCGACCTTGCGGGCGAGCGCGACCTGCTCGTTGACGGCGGCATGGTCGGGCACGCGCATCGCGAGGATCTGGTGGACGCCGAGGCGGAGCACGACGAGCACGGTCGGGTCGATCTCGGAGGCGGCCCGGCCTGCGGCCTGCTCGATGACGCGGTCGTAGAAGCCCTGCATGCGCAGGGTGCCGTAGGCCAGTTCGGTCGCGAAGGCGGCATCGGCCGTATCGAGCCCGGCGCGGCGGATGCGGGTCGGCAGCAGCAGGTTCGCGTACGCCTCGCCGTCGCGCACCGCTTCGAGCACGTCGAAGGCGACGAGCCGCGAGCGGGCGATGCGGGTCTGCGGCGGCCTCGGATCGCGTCGCCGGGCCGGCCGGCGGGCCTGGCCGCTCATCCGAGCACCGCCTCGCCGCCGCGGCCGCGCAACCAGTCGGCGCCGTTCATGGCGGGCTTTCCGGCGGGCTGCACGCGGAGGAGCTCGAGCGGCCCGTCGGCGGCGGCCACGAGGGCCCGCCGGTCGTCGAGGGCGGCGGTGCCGGGTGTCGTGGGCGGCGCGGCGGCATCCACCGCCGGGGCGAGGGCGAGCACTTTCAGACGCGCCCCGTCCGTCGTCGTCCACGCGCCCGGCTCGGGGGTGACGCCGCGGTAGCGGGCGAGGAGTTCCGCGGCCGGCCGCGACCAGTCGAGGCGGCCGTCGTCGATGCCGAGTTTCGGGGCGAACGTCGGCTCGCCCTCCTGCGCCTCGGCCACGGCCGTGCTTTCGGCGATCTCGTCGACGACGCGTTCGAGCAGTTCGGCGCCGTCGTCGGCGAGGCGGGCGAGGAGCTCGCCGGCGGTCGCCTGCCCCGTCGCTCGTTCGATCGTGCCGTATACGGCACCGGCGTCGAGCTCCGGCACGAGGCGGAACACCGCGGCGCCCGTCGTCTCGTCGCCGGCGATGAGCGCCCGTTGCACCGGGGCGGCCCCGCGCCAGGCGGGCAGCAGCGAGAAGTGCAGATTCACCCAGCCGTGCGCAGGCTGCGACAGCAACGGCTCGCGCACGAGACCGCCGTAGGCGACGATCACGCCGAGCTCGGGCCGCCACGCGGCGATCGCGGCCGTCGCAGCGTCGTCGAGACGCGCGGTCTTCAGCACCGGCAGCGCCAGGGCGTCGGCGGCCCGAGCCACCGGCGACGGGGTCATCACCCGCTTCCGCCCGAGCGGCGCGTCGGGCCGCGTGACGACACCGACGATCTCGTGGCCGCTGCCGGCGAGCCGTTCGAGGCTCGGCACGGCGGCGTCCGGGGTTCCGGCGAAGACGATACGAAGGCGGGGCACACTCCATTCTCGCCGATGGATGCCCGGGCGCGACCGTTCAGGGCACGTCGGGGTCGTCGAAGCGCACCCGGAGCGTCGGCGGCTTCCGTACGGGCTGGCCGGCGACGGGCCGCCGGCGTGCCGTCGCGACCCGGATCTGCTCGGCCTTCAGGATCGCGGCCAGGCGTCCGGCGGTGCCGTACTCGACCCGGAGGATCGCGCGCTCGAGTCCGGGTTCGCCGCCTTCCTCGGGCACCGGGCCCAGCACATCCACCGCATCGCCGAGCGAGGCCGCCTCGCCGAGCGTGCGATCGAGCACCTGCCTGCCGGCCCGCACCGTCGCCACCCGGATCGCCGGCGGGAACCGCAGTTCGCGCCGGGCGGCGAGCTCCTCGGCCGCCCAGCGGTCCTGCCGCCAGGTCGCAAGGGCACGGCCGAGGCCGCCGCCGACGCCGACCAGGTACACGGGCGCATCCGCCGCCGCGAGGGCCGCCGCGTTCGACCACCAGCGCAAGCAGTCCTCGGCGACCCGGAGCGACTCGCGGACGAGCATCCGCTCGCCGTCGAGGAGGAGCACGGCCCGGTAGCCGCCGGCCGCGACCGGTTCGGCGCCGCGCGTCGCGACGACCAGCTGCGGGGCGTCGTCGACGGCGAGCACGGGGCGTTCGCCGTCGCTTCGGACGATGCGCACGGCCGGGAACGCGCGCCCGAGCTCCTCCGCGGTGCGTGCCGACCCCACCGTCGCACGCCGCAGGCGCGTGCCCTCGCACGCCGCGCACCGCCAGTCGCCGCCGCCGCGCCCGCACAGCCGGCACAGCGCTTCGGCCCCGCGCGCCGGCACGTGCAGCATGCCCCCGCACGCCACGCACGAGGCCGCCGCGCCGCAGTCCGCACAGGCCAGGAGCGGTGCATACCCCGGCTGGGCGACCTGCACGAGGACCGGTCCGTGCCGTGCCGCCTCGCCGGCCGCAGCCCATGCCGTCGGCGGAATACGCGCGGCCGCCGCCGGCCCGGTGGCCGAAGCCTGCTGCGCGGTCACGACGACATGCGGGCGGACCGCCCGCTCGCGCGGCACCGGCCGCACCCAGCCGATCTCGACGAGACGCTGCACCTCGACCGTGCGGGTGTGCCCGAGGAAGACGAGCGCCGCACCGCTCTGCTCCTGCCGCATGAGTGCCGCATCCCGGGCGTGCACGCCCGGGGCGAGCGGCTCGGCGTGCAGCGGATCGCCGTCGTCCCAGATCGCGATGAGGCCGAGCCTGGCGGCCGGCGCATACACGGCGGAACGATTGCCGACGATGACGCGCGCATCCTCGCCGGAGGCGCGGAGGAACCCGGTGAACCGCGCCGCACCGGGCTGCCGTGCATCGGTGCGGACGATGCGCTCCGCGGGGATGCGGTCGGCGAGGGCCGCCTCCAGCTGCTCCTGATCCCGGTAGTCGGGCACGACGAGGATCGCGCTCCGATCCCCGGCCAGGGCATGCGCGGCCGCCTCCGCGAGCGTCACCGCCCACGCCCCGACGGTCGCCCCGCCCGGCAGCACGACCGGTCGCGGCACCGCCGCGAGCGTCATCCGCTCCCCCGCCCGGATGCCGGCCTCGACCTCGCCGGGCACGTACCCGGCCACGGGCGGCGGATCCGCCGGCAACGGACCGGCGTCGATATCGCCGGCCAGCCACGCCTTCTCGGCCCGCACGTACCGTTGCGGGATCGCCAGCCGCAGGATGTCGCTCGCGCATCCGGCGGCCCGGTCCGCAAGGCTCCGGGCGAGCCGCCACACCTCCGGGGCGAGCACCGGCACCTCCGAGACGAGATCCTCCAGCTCGGCGAGCCGCCCCTCGTACGTGCTCATCTCGACGAGCTCGACGATCCAGCCGTGGGCGATCCGCCCGCCCGAACGCAGCGGCATCCGTACCCGCTGCCCGGCGCGTACGCCTTCGCGGAGCCGTTCGGGCACCGCGTAGTCGAAGAACTGATCGAGCTGCGGCAGCGGGGAGTCGACCGCGACCCGCGCGACGGCCGGGCCGGCCGTCATCTCAGAGCCCGGCGGCGGCCCGCAGCTCGTCGACCCGGTCGGTGCGCTCCCAGGTGAAATCGGGGAGCTCGCGGCCGAAGTGACCGTAGCTGGCCGTCTGCGCGTAGATCGGGCGGAGCAGGTCGAGATCGCGGATGATCGCCGCCGGGCGCAGGTCGAAGACCTCGCGGATCGCGGCGATGAGGCGGTCCTCGGGCACATGGGCCGTGCCGAAGGTCTCGACGTACAGGCCGACGGGGGCGGCGGCGCCGATCGCGTACGCCACCTGCAGTTCGAGGCGGTCCGCCAGACCCGCCGCGACGGCGTTCTTCGCGGCCCAGCGCATGGCGTACGCCGCCGAACGGTCGACCTTCGACGGATCCTTGCCGCTGAAGGCGCCGCCGCCGTGCCGGCTCGCACCGCCGTAGGTGTCGATGATGATCTTGCGGCCGGTGAGGCCCGCATCGCCCTGCGGGCCGCCGATCTCGAAACGGCCGGTCGGGTTGATGAGGACCCGGAGCTCATTCCGCGTGAGCTCGACCGTCTCGAGCACCGGGCGGATGACGAGTTCCTCGACCTCGGCGCGGAGCTGCGCCGTCGCCACCTGCGGCGAATGCTGCGTGGAGAGCACCACGGTTTCGATGGAACGCGGCGTCTGGCCCTCGTAGCCGATCGTGACCTGGGTCTTGCCGTCCGGGCGGAGGTAGTCGAGCAGTCCGTCCTTCCGGACGGCGGCGAGCCGTTCGGCGAGCCGATGGGCGAGCCAGATCGGCACGGGCATGAGCTCGGGCGTCTCCCGGGTGGCGAAGCCGAACATGATGCCCTGGTCGCCGGCGCCCTGCCGGTCGAGCTCGTCGACGCTCGACCCCTCGCGGGTCTCGAAAGCGTCATCGACGCCCTGGGCGATATCGGGCGACTGGCCGCCGATCGACACCGAGACACCGCAGCTGCGCCCGTCGAACCACACGTCCGAGGAGTCGTATCCGATCTCGGTGACCCGGTCGCGCACGATATGCGGGATCTCGACGTACCCCGAGGTCGTCACCTCGCCGGCGACGTGCACGAGGCCGGTCGTCACGAGCGTCTCGACGGCGACGCGCGCATTCGGATCCTGACCGATGATGGCGTCGAGGATCGAATCCGAGACCTGGTCGCAGATCTTGTCGGGGTGACCCTCGGTGACCGATTCGGAGGTGAAGAGACGCAGTCCGCTCATTGGTATTCGCAATCCTTCGGGGTTCGTCGGTGGTCGTTTCGGGCGGGGTCGGTTCGGCGGGCCGGTTCGCGCCGGCGACTCTAGACAACCACGTCGAGGATGCGGTGGGCTACCGACACCTTCGTTCCGTGTGCCCGTGTGACGATCCCGTCGTCGGGCCCGATGACGATGACGAGGTTCTCATCGCTCGCGAATCCCTCGTGCCAGCCGACCCGGTTGACGACGAGGAAATCGGCGCCCTTGGCCCGGCGCTTCTCGCGGCCGAGCTCGAGGAGGCGATCATCGTCGGCCTCCGTCTCGGCGGCGAAGCCGACGAGCACGGTGCCCTCGTGCGGCGCACGGCCGAGCTCGGCGAGGATGTCGGGGTTGCGCACGAGCTCGAGGCTCAGCCCGGCGTCGCCGGCGCCCTTCTTGATCTTCTGCTCGCTCACGGCGGCCGGACGGTAGTCGGCGACGGCGGCGGCCATGACGACGAGATCGGCTCCGGCCGCCTCGGCGAGCGTCGCGTCGCGGAGCTCGGCGGCCGTCGAGACCGGGACCACGCGGCATCCGCTCGGCGCATCGGTCTCGAGGTTCGCCGCGATCAACGTCACCTCGGCGCCGCGGAGCGCGGCCGCCTCGGCGATGGCCGCGCCCTGTTTGCCGCTCGAACGGTTGCCGAGGAAGCGCACGGGGTCGAGCGGTTCGCGGGTTCCGCCGGCCGTGACGACGACGCGCCGCCCCGCGAGGTCCTGTTCGGGCTGCAGGGCGGCGACGCGGGCCAGGGCCGCCGCGACGATATCGGCCGGCTCGCTCATCCGGCCCGGACCGGCATCCGCACCCGTCAGCTGCCCCGATTCGGGCCCGACGATCGTGACCCCGCGAGCGGCGAGCGTGGCGATATTCGCCTGCGTCGCCGGATGCCGCCACATCTCGGTGTGCATCGCCGGGGCGATGACGAGCGGAGCGAGGCTTGCCAGCACCGTGTTGCCGAGCAGGTCGTCGGCGATGCCCGCGGCGAGCTTGGCGATCGTGTTCGCGGTGGCCGGGGCGATCACGATGAGGTCGGCCGCCTGGCCGATGGCGACATGCCGCACCTCGGCGACGCCCTCGTAGAGATCGGTCGCGACCGGGTTCCGTGAGATCGCCTCGAGGGTCGGTGTGCCGACGAACCGCAGCGCGGCCTCGGTCGGCACGACGTGGACGTCGTGGCCGGCGAGCACGAGCTGCCGGACGACGCCGACGGCCTTGTACGCGGCGATGCCGCCGGTGATGCCGACGACGACGTTGAGCGGCGTCACCAGGCCCTCCGGCTCACTCGCCGATCGGGCGGAGCCGGAGCTTGTCCTCGTTGATCTCGTGGAGCGCGACCGACAGCGGCTTGTCGTCGATCGACGAGTCGACGAGCGGCCCGACGTTGTCGAACAGGCTGCCCTCGTGCAGGTCGGCGTAGTAGTCGTTGATCTGACGCGCCCGCTTCGACGCGAAGATCACGAGCTGGTACTTCGAGTCGACCTTGGACAGCAGCTCGTCGATGGGCGGGTCGATGATGCCGGACAGCTTCTCAGCCATGGTGCTCCTTGTCTGCGGCGCCGCGATCCGGAGTCCCTCCCCGGCTGCGACGCGAAGTCGTGGGCGCGGGAAAGTCAGCCCCTGCGCGGCCTCGTCAAGTCTACGACCTTTTGCGCGGCCTCGGCCACGTCGCGGTTGACGACCTGGTGATCGAACTCGTCGACGGCGGCCAGCTCGGTCTTGGCCGTCTCGAGCCGACGCTGCTGCTCGGCCGGCGATTCGGTGCCGCGGCCGACGAGTCGGCGCACGAGTTCGTCCCAGCTCGGCGGCAACAGGAACACGAGCGTCGCGTCGGGCCAGGAGCGGCGCACCGAACGGGCACCCTGGATGTCGATCTCCAGCAGCACGGAGTGGCCCGCCGCGATCGCCTCCTCGACGGGGCCGCGCGGTGTGCCGTAACGGTACGCATTGTGCACCGTGGCCCATTCGAGCAGTTCACCGGCGGCGACCATCCGGTCGAACTCGGCGTCGTCGACGAAGAAGTAACTCTCCCCCTCGACCTCCCCGGGGCGCGGCGGACGCGTCGTCGCCGACACCGAGAGCAGCACATCGGGGTGGTTCGCGCGGATCTCGGCGGCCACCGTGCCCTTGCCGACGGCGGTCGGGCCGGCCAGCACCACGAGCCGATCGCCGGTGCCGCCGTGCGCGGCGACCCAGGCGGCCAGGTGCTCGCGCATCCGCCGGCGCTGCAGCCTGCCGAGGCCGCCGACGCGTTTGGAGGCGGCGATGTCCAGCTGCTCCATCATGCGCGCGGCCTTCGTCACCCCGATCGCGGGGATCGAGGTGAGGAACTCGGTCACCCGCAACCGCCCCTCGGGGCTGTCGGGATGCTCGAACGCGGCCCGGAGCACGTCGAGCGGGCTGCGCATCCCGCCGGCGATCTCCGCTTTCACGGCTGCGCGGGCACGACGAGCCGCGACGGCCGCGCGGCTCGCGGCGACGCGGTCGACCTCGGGCGGGTTCGAACGCGACGCGACCGCGGACTGGGGGTCAGACATCGAGGGCTCCGATCTCGTCGGCGCGGCGGGCGATGGCATCGGCGAGGCCGTCGGGTCCGGCCTGCAGCACCTGCCGCGAATCTGTCAGGAGGGCGCCGGCGGCCAAGGCCCCGAGACGCGCGGGCACCTCGGCGAGCTCGCCGCCCTGGAATCCGATGCCCGGCACGAGCACGGGCAGGCCCGGACGCGGGGCTTCATTGGTATCGATGCCGAAGTCCCGCGGGTCGATCGTCGCACCGATGACGGCGCCGATCGGGCCGAGCCGTTGCTCGGCCGCGCCCTCGCGTTCGGCATTCCACGCGGCGATCCCGGCGACGAGCGCTCCGGCGACCCGCTCCCCCGCCCGGCTCGAACGCTGCAGCACCGCCTGCTGGATCGCGGCGGCCTCGGGGTTCGAGGTCGCGGCGACGACGAAGAGACCGCGGCCCGCGGCATCCGCCCGCTCCATGACGCCGGCGATGGATCCGAGCCCCTGATAGGCGTAGATCGTCATCGCGTCGGCGCGGAGCGGCGATTCGTCGCCGAGCCACGCATCGGCATAGGCGTCGACCGTCGAGCCGATGTCGCCGCGCTTCGCATCGGCGATCACGAGCAGCCCGGCGTCGCGCGCCTCCGCGAAGACGCGCTCGAGCGCCGCGTACCCGGCGGCTCCGTGCCGCTCGAAGAACGCGATCTGGGGCTTCACGACGCCGATGCGGCCGGCCGCGGCATCCACCGCGCGCAGGCCGAACTCGCGCACGCCCGCGCCCGAGTCGTCGAGCCCCCACGCCTCGAGCAGCCACGGGTGCGGATCGATGCCGAGGCACATCCGCCCGCGAGTGTCGAAGACGCCCTGCAGTCGCTGCCCGAAGCCGTCCGTCACGCCGCGCCCTCCCGCCGGGCCTGGTACTCCTGCAGGCTCGTCACCTCGAAGCGGCCGTGCACGACCTCCAGCGACGCGACGGCCGCCGACAGCTCGGCGATCGTCGTGAACAGCGGGATGTCGGCGGCGACGGCGGCCGCGCGGATCTCGTACCCGTCGGCGCGCGCGGAACGTCCGGACGGGGTGTTGATCACCACGTCGACCTCGCCGTCGTTGATGAGCTCGACGACCGAGGGCTCCGAGTCGTCATGCTTCTCGGAGAACTTCAGCACCTGGCGCGACTCGATGCCGTTGCGGCGCAGGATCTCGGCCGTGCCCTCGGTCGCGAGGATCTCGTAGCCGCGCTCGCGGAGGCGGAGCACCGGCAGCACGATCGAACGCTTGTCGCGGTCGGAGACCGAGACGAAGACGGTTCCGGTCGCCGACATCCCGCCGTATGCGGCGAGCTGGCTCTTCGCGAAGGCGCGCGGGAAGTCGCGGTCGATGCCCATGACCTCGCCCGTCGAACGCATCTCGGGCCCGAGCACCGAATCGACCATGCGGCCGTCGCGGGTGCGGAATCGGTGGAAGGGCAGCACGGCCTCCTTCACGGCGACCGGCGCGTCCGCGGGCACCTCGGAGCCGTCCGCGGCCGGAAGCAGGCCCTCCTCGACGAGCTCGGCGATGCTCGAACCCGTCATGATGCGGCTGGCGGCCTTGGCGAGCGGGATGCCGAGGGCCTTCGAGACGAACGGCACCGTGCGCGAGGCGCGCGGGTTAGCTTCGAGCACGTAGAGCACGCCGGCGCCGATCGCGAACTGCACGTTCAGCAGGCCCTGGACGCCGATGCCCTGGGCGATCGCGAGCGTCGCGTCGCGCACCCGCTCGATCTCGGCGCGGCCGAGGCCGACGGGCGGCAGGGTGCAGCTCGAGTCGCCGGAGTGGATGCCGGCCTCCTCGATGTGCTCCATGATGCCGCCGATGTACAGCTCGCCGCCGTCGAAGAGGGCGTCGACGTCGATCTCCACGGCGTCGTCGAGGAAGCGGTCCACGAGCAGCGGATGCGTGGGCCCGACGATGCCCTGCCCCTCGATGCGGGCGAAGTAGTCGGCGAGGTTCGCCTGGTCGTAGACGATCTCCATCCCGCGGCCGCCGAGCACGAAGCTCGGGCGGACGAGCACCGGGTAGCCGATCTCCTCGGCGACGGCGGCCGCGCCCGGCAGGTCGACGGCGGTGCCGTTGCGGGGGGCGGCGAGGCCGGCCGAGGCGAGGATGCCGGAGAAGAGCCCGCGCTCCTCGGCGAGGTCGATCGCCGCCGGGCTCGTGCCGAGGATCGGCACGCCGGCCGCCTCGAGGCCCTTCGCCAGGCCGAGCGCGGTCTGCCCGCCGAGCTGGACGACGACGCCGACGAGTTCGCCGGAGGACTGCTCGGCGTGGATGACCTCGAGCACGTCCTCGAGCGTGAGCGGCTCGAAGTAGAGCCGGTCGCTCGTGTCGTAGTCGGTCGAGACCGTCTCGGGGTTGCAGTTGATCATGATCGTCTCGAAGCCCGCGTCCGACAGGGCGAAGGAGGCGTGCACGCACGAGTAGTCGAACTCCACGCCCTGCCCGATGCGGTTCGGACCCGAGCCGAGGATGACGACCTTCCTGCGGTCGCTCGGGGCGACCTCGGTCTCGAAGTCGTAGCTCGAGTAGTGGTACGGGGTGAGGGCCGGGAACTCGCCCGCGCAGGTGTCGACGGTCTTGAACACCGGGCGGATGCCGAGCTGGTGCCGGATGTCGCGGACCGTCTGGTCCGCGTCGTCGCCGAAGCCGCGGAGCTGGCCGATCTGCGCATCGGAGAAGCCGTGGTCCTTCGCGCGGAACAGCAGTTCTGCGCTCAGGTGGTCGGCGGCGGCGAGTTCGGCCGCGACCTCGTTGACGAGGGCGATCTGGTCGAGGAACCACGGGTCGATCTTCGTCGCCTCGAACACCTGCCCGATGCTGGCGCCGGCCCGCATCGCCTGCTGGACGAGCACGATGCGCCCGTCGGTGGGGATGCGCGCGGCATCCAGGAGCTCGTCGATGCTTCGCGTCTCCTCGCCCCAGTGGAAGCCGGACCCGCGCTTCTCGAGCGAGCGGAGGGCCTTTTGCAGGGCCGTCGTGAAGTTGCGGCCGATCGCCATCGCCTCGCCGACCGACTTCATGGTGGTGGTCAGCGTCGGGTCTGCGGCCGGGAACTTCTCGAATGCGAAGCGCGGCACCTTCACGACCACGTAGTCGAGCGTCGGCTCGAAGGATGCCGGGGTCACCTTCGTGATGTCGTTCGGGATCTCGTCGAGACGGTAGCCGATGGCGAGCTTCGCGGCGATCTTCGCGATCGGGAAGCCGGTCGCTTTCGACGCGAGGGCCGAGGAGCGGGAGACGCGCGGGTTCATCTCGATGACGATCACGCGACCGGTCTCGGGGTTCACGGCGAACTGGATGTTGCAGCCGCCCGTGTCGACGCCGACGGCGCGGATGATGTCGATGCCGATATCGCGGAGGTTCTGGTACTCGCGGTCGGTGAGGGTGAGCGCCGGGGCGACGGTGATCGAGTCGCCCGTGTGCACGCCGACGGGATCGACGTTCTCGATCGAGCAGACGACGACCGTGTTGTCGGCCGTGTCGCGCATGAGCTCGAGCTCGTACTCCTTCCAGCCGAGGATGGACTCCTCAAGGAGCACCTCGTGCGTGGGCGAGTCGTGCAGGCCCTGCGTGACGATGCGGACGAGCTCCTCCTCGGTGTAGGCGAAGCCGGAGCCGAGGCCGCCCATCGTGAAGGAGGGGCGCACCACGAGGGGGTAGCCGAGATCCTCGGCGTACGCCTTCGCGTCCTCGAGGGTCGTCGCCACATGCGAGCGGGCGACGTCGGCGCCGCACTCGATGACGAGGTCCTTGAAGAGCTGACGGTCCTCGCCCTTGCGGATCGCCTCGACCTTGGCGCCGATGAGCTCGACGCCGTGCTTGTCGAGAATGCCGGCGTCGTAGAGGGCGATCGCCGCGTTCAGGGCCGTCTGACCGCCGAGGGTGGGCAGCACCGCGTCGGGGCGTTCCTTCTCGATGATCGCCTCGATGATCTCGGGGGTGATCGGTTCGACGTAGGTGGCGTCGGCGAAGTCGGGGTCGGTCATGATCGTCGCCGGGTTGGGGTTGACGAGGATGACGCGCACCCCCTCGCTGCGGAGGACGCGGCACGCCTGGGTGCCGGAGTAGTCGAACTCGGCGGCCTGCCCGATGACGATCGGGCCGGAGCCGATGACGAGGACCGAATTGATGTCGTCGCGCTTGGGCATCAGGCCTGGGACTCCTTGCTCGCAGCGTCTTCTGCTGGGTCTCGATACGCTTCGCTCCTCGACCCGCCTCGCTTGTGCTGACGCACCATCTCGGCGAACCGGTCGAAGAGGTAGTTCGCGTCGTGCGGGCCGGCCGCCGACTCGGGGTGGTACTGCACGCTGAACGCGGGGATGTCGAGGCAGTTCAGGCCTTCGACCACGTCGTCGTTCAGGTCGACGTGGCTGACCTCGACGCGGCCGAAGCCCTCGGCCGACTCGCTGATCTCGCCGATCGGGGCATCCACCGCGAAGCCGTGGTTGTGGGCCGTGATCTCGACCCGGCCCGTGGCCTTGTCGAGCACGGGCTGGTTGATGCCGCGGTGCCCGAAGGGCAGCTTGTAGGTGCCGTACCCGAGGGCGCGGCCGAGGAGCTGGTTGCCGAAGCAGATGCCGAAGTAGGGCAGCCCGGCGCGCAGCGTCGTGCGCAGCAGGTCGACGTGCCGGTCGCTGGCGCCGGGGTCGCCGGGGCCGTTCGAGAAGAAGAGGGCGTCGGCCTCCATGGCGAGGATCTCGCCGGCCGTTGCCGTCTGCGGCAGCACGCGCACCTCGAAGCCGCGCTCGGCGAGGTAGCGGAGGGTGGAGGCCTTCACGCCGAGGTCGAGCACGGCGACGCGGCCGATCTCCTCGCCGACCGCGGGGATCGTGTAGCCGGTCTCGGTCGAGACGGTGCCGGACAGGTTCTGCCCGGTCATCTCGGCGCCGCCGCGGACCAGTTCGAGCTGCTCGCCGGGCGTGAGGCGGTAGTCGTCGCCGGAGAAGACCCCGGCCCGCATGGCGCCGGCCGAGCGGATGCGGCGGGTCACGGCGCGGGTGTCGATGCCGCTGATGCCGACGATCGCCTGCGCGGCGAGGTCGTCGTCGAGGCTGCGCGTCGAGCGGAAGTTCGACACGATGCGCGCGGGGTCGCGCACGACGAAGCCGGCGACCCAGATGCGCGCCGACTCCTCGTCCTCGTCGTTCATGCCCGTGTTGCCGATATGCGGGGCCGTCATCATGACGATCTGCCCCGCGTACGACGGATCGGTCAGGGTCTCCTGGTAGCCGGTCATGCCGGTCGCGAAGACGAGCTCGCCCAGGGTGCGGCCGGTCGCGCCGTAGGCGCGGCCCTCGTAGCGGGTGCCGTCTTCGAGGACGAGCACGGCCGGGTCGTGCGTGGAAGCCATCAGCTCTCGCTTTCGGGGGGTTCGGGGGCGGATGCCGGATGTGCGGCCTCGCCGGATGCGGCGATCGTCCCGATCGCCTCGATGATCTGGTCGCGGTCGCCTTCGTAGCGGGCCCGCAGGTAGCTGTCGACGGCGACGCCGTCTTCGGATCCGTCTTCGCGGGCCCTCCAGCGCACGACGACGAGCCCTTCGGGTTCGACGCCTCGGTCGATCGCCCAGCCGGCGGTTTCGGCGTCGGAGAGGACGCCGGCCGGGATGAAGACGGGCTCCTCCCCGGCGACGCGGATCGTCAGGCCGGCGGCTTCGATCCGGATGCGAGCGGTGCCGCGGAAGGCGAGGCCGGGGATCGCGAGCCGCTCGAGGGGCTCTTCGCGCGGAGTGGATGCCACGTAGAGCGCTTCGAGGTCGACGAGCGCCTCGCCCTCCTCCGGGGGAAGCGGGTACCCGCCGATGCCCTGGTCGCGCTGGGTTCGTCGTCGCCAGGATCGTCGCATCAGCCATACGGCCGCGATGACGATGAGGGCGCAGATGAGCGCGCCGATGACCTTATCCATGGCGGGCCTCCGGGGTGTTCCATGCGTGCCGTGCTGCTTCGGCGACCTCCTCGGCCGGGCGGAGCGCCCCGTCGAGCACGGTGGCGTAGCCGCCGTGGACGACGGCGACGACGCGGCCGGGCAGGTCGATGCCGAGATAGGGGGTGTTGCGGCTGCGGCCGGAGAGCCGGTCGATCGAGAAGCCGCTGCGGGGTTCGGGGTCGTAGAGCAGGAGTTCGGGCGCGGCGCCCGCCTCGATCGCCTCGCCCTGGCCGGCCAGGCCGCCGATGCGGGCCGGCGCCTGCGACATGACGCGGGCGACGCCCGCCCAGTCGAGGAGGCCGGTGGCGACCATCGTCTCGTGCACGATCGAGAGCGCGGATTCGAGGCCGACCATGCCGTTGGCCGCCGCCGCCCACTCGCTCTCCTTGGCCTCGGCCGGGTGCGGCGCGTGGTCGGTGGCGACGATGTCGATCGTGCCGTCGGCCAGGGCCTCGCGGAGCGCGTGGACGTCTTCGCTGCGACGCAGCGGCGGGTTGACCTTGAACCTGGCGTCGTAGCCTTCGACGCGGTCTTCGGTGAGCAGCAGGTGGTGCGGGGTGACCTCGGCGGTCACGTCGATGCCGCGGGCCTTGGCCCAGCGGATGACCTCGACGGATCCGGCCGTGGAGACATGGCAGACGTGCAGGCGGCTGCCGACGTGCTCGGCGAGGAGCACATCGCGGGCGATGATCGACTCCTCGGCGACCGCGGGCCAGCCTGCGAGACCGAGCCGCCCGGAGAGGGCGCCCTCGTTCATCTGCGCACCCTCGGTCAGCCGCGGGTCCTGCGCGTGCTGGGCGATGACGCCGCCGAAGGCCTTGACGTATTCGAGGGCGCGACGCATGAGCAGCGGGTCGGCGACGCACAGGCCGTCGTCGCTGAAGACGCGGACGCCGGCGCGCGAGGAGGCCATCGCGCCGAGCTCGGCGAGACGCTCGCCCGCCAGGCCGACGGTGACGGCGCCGATGGGCTGCACGGTCGCGTAGCCGGCCGCGCGGCCGAGGCTCGCGACCTGCTCGACGACGCCGGCGGTGTCGGCGACGGGGAAGGTGTTGGCCATCGGGAACACCGCCGTGTAGCCGCCGCGCGCAGCCGCCCGGGTGCCGGTGAGCACCGTCTCGGACTGCTCGTAGCCGGGCTCGCGGAGGTGGGTGTGCAGGTCGACGAGACCGGGCAGGGCGAGGAGGCCGTCGGCGTCGATGACGGTCGCGCCCGCGGCATCCACCCCCGAACCGACCCGTGCGATGATGCCGCCGTCGATCAGGACGTCGGCGCGTTCGCCGCTCGGCAGCGTCGCGCCGCGGGCGAGGATCGCGCCGCTCATCGTTGCCCCTGCTCTCCGGAGAGGAGCAGGTACAGGGCGGCCATTCTCACTGAAACTCCGTTCGCAACCTGCTCGCGCACCGTCGACTGCGGCGCGTCAGCGGCCTGCGAGGCGATCTCGAGGCCGCGATTCATCGGCCCCGGGTGCATGACTATCGTAGTCGCCGGCAGCTCGTCGAAGCGCCGGTCGTCGAGGCCCCAGCCTCGCGCATACTCCCTGGTGTTGGGGAAGAACGAGCCCTGCATCCGCTCCGCTTGGACGCGGAGCATCATGACGACGTCGGGCCGGCCGGCGAGGGCCTGATCAAGATCGTATCCGATCCGGATGGGCCAGTCCTGGGTGGCCGACGGCAGCAGCGTCGGCGGCGCGACGAGCGTCACGTGGGCCCCGAGCGTCGCGAGCAGCCAGACGTTCGAGCGGGCGACCCGGGAGTGCAGGATGTCGCCGACGATGAGCACGCCGACGCCGTCGAGTCCGCGGCCGCGGGAGGCGGCTCCGTGGATGCGGCGGCGCATCGTGAAGGCGTCGAGGAGGGCCTGGGTGGGATGCTCGTGGGTGCCGTCGCCGGCGTTGACGACGCCCGCGTCGATCCAGCCGCTCGTGGCGAGGGTCTGCGGCGCGCCGGAGGCGGGGTGGCGGATGACGACCCCGTCGGCGCCCATCGCCTGCAGGGTCTGCGCCGTGTCCTTCAGGCTCTCCCCTTTCGAGACGCTCGAGCCCTTCGCGCTGAAATTGATGACGTCGGCCGAGAGGCGCTTGGCGGCGGCCTCGAAGGAGATACGGGTGCGCGTGGAGTCCTCGAAGAAGAGGTTCACGACGGTCTTGCCGCGCAGCGTGGGGAGTTTCTTGACCTCGCGCTCCTGCACGGCGGCCATGTCCTCGGCGATGTCGAGGAGGTCGATCGCGGCGTCGCGGGCGAGGCCGCGGGTGCCGAGGAGGTGCTTCATGCCCCGGCCTCCTCGATGGTGACGGCGTCCTCGCCGTCGATCTCGGCGAGGCGGACGTTGATGCGCTCGCGGGTCGAGCTCGGCAGGTTCTTGCCGACGAAGTCCGCGCGGATCGGGAACTCGCGATGGCCGCGGTCGACGAGCACGGCCAGGCGCACCGCGCGGGCCCGGCCGAGGTCGGCGAGGGCGTCGAAGGCGGCGCGGATGGTCCGGCCCGAGTAGAGCACGTCGTCGACGAGGACGACGGTCCTGCCGTCGATGCCGCCGGGCGGCAGCGAGGTCGGCGAGGGGGTGCGCGTGCGGGTGCGCGAGAGGTCGTCCCGGTACATGGTGACGTCGAGCGAGCCGGCTTCGAGCTCGGAACCGGGCTCGATGCGGCGGATGATGCCGGCGATGCGGCGGGCCAGGTCGACGCCGCGGGTCGGGATGCCGAGGACGACGAGCCCCTCGGTGCCGCGATTGGATTCGAGGATCTCGTGCGAGATGCGGGTCAGCGCCCGCTGGATGTCGGATTCGTTCAGCACAGTGCGCGCCAAAGCCACGACTCCCTTCTCCGCCTCACGGGACGGTCTTCAAGGTTGCCTGTCGATCCGTCAGCCTATCAGCGCCCGGCCTCCGCCGGCGCCGGGCGGCTCGTCCCGGTGATCGCGGCGTTGGCGACGCCTGCGGCGACGACGATCGCGGCCGCGATGATCGGCATCGTGAGGGCCGCGCCCGTCCCGAACTGCTCGGCCACCCATCCGGTCGCGGCGGCCGCGAGCGACTGGCCGACGATGACCGCCGAGCCGAGCATGGTCATGACGGTCGCCGAGCGGCCGGCGGGGCTCCGTTCGGCGCCGAGGGCGTACTGGGTGACGAGGACGGGGCCGATGCCGATGCCGATGACGGCCAGGGCGGCGGTGATCCCGGCGATGTCGCCGACGGCGGGGAGCACGAGGGTGCCGGCGAGCATGAGCGCGCCGAAGGCGATCCACCGCCACCGTTTCGTGAAGCGCGCCGGCAGCAGCGCCACGCCGAGGGCGAAGGCGGCCGAGCCGATGCCCATGACGCCGTAGACGAGGCCGGCCTGCTCGCCGACGCCGCGGTCGGCCATGAACGCGGTGAGCGAGGTGAGCATGGTGCCGAAGAAGAAGCCGACGCCGAGGATGCCGGTGACGACGACGAGGATCGCCGGATGTGCGAGCTCGCGGGCGGGGCTCGTGGGCCGCGTGCCGTCGCCGCCGACGGCCAGCCGGCCGCTCGGGTGCAGGGCGAAGGCGGTGACGAAGACGACTTCGAGGATGCCGGCGCCGACGATCGGAGCCCACGGGCCGAGCGAGGCGGCGAGGATGCCGACGAGGAAGGGGCCGAAGACGAACACCGTCTCGTCGGCGGCCGACTCGTAGGACATGGTGCGTTCGAAGGTGCGGCCGCGGCGCGCCGGGCCGACGCGCGTTCCGATGATGCCGACGAGGCGGGCGCGCGACATCGGGGCGACCTGCGGGGCCGTGGCGCCGACGAGGAAGGCCGCGGCCAGCACGCCGGCCTCCGGCGCCGGGCTGTACACGATCCACGCGAAGGCACCGAGCAGGAGCCCGTTGACGAGACCGGCGGCGAGCACGACGGGGCGCTGCCCGAAGCGGTCGGCCGCAGCGCCGATGAGCGGGCCGAGGCAGGCCGTGCCGATGCCGACCATCGCCGAGGTGAGGCCGCCGAGGCCGACGGATCCGCGGGCTTCGACGACGAGGGTGAGGACGCCGACGACCATCATGGCGAACGGGAACCTGGCGAGGAACGCCGTCGGGAAGTAGGCGACGCCGGTGTGGCGGATGAGCGGAGCGTTCTGGTCCGGCATGGAATCGACCTCGCAGGCCCGCCGGGGCGGGTGGATCGGGTGCCGCCATAGCCTGCCGCGAGCGGCAGCCGGTTGATACACGGGGTGGATGCGGCCGGCGACGCCGGCGCCTTGCGATGATATCGCGGCGGTCCGGGCAGGTGCCGGGGTAGCGATAATAGTTCTAGTTGTCATAGAATAAGAACATGCTCGTCCGTATCGACCCCGCGAGCGAAGTACCGATCTTCGCGCAGCTGGCGGCATCCGTCCGCGCGGATGCCGCCGCCGGCCGCATCCGGCCCGGAGACCGCCTGCCCGCCGCCCGCGAGGTCGCCGCATCCCTCGGCATCAACGTCCACACCGTGCTGCACGCCTACCAGGAGCTGCGCGACGAAGGCCTCCTCGAACTCCGCCGCGGACGCGGCGCCGTGGCCACCGAGACCGCAGCGGCTCTCACCGAACTGCAGCGCGACATCCACGACCTGACCCGCCGGGCGCGAGCGCTCGGCCTCGCCCCCGACACCCTCGCCGCCCTCGTGAAGGAGATCGCCGATGACCGGCCCTGACCGCACCGTCCCCCGCTTCCTCGCCGCCGCCCTCGGCATCCCCGTCGTCCTCATCGTCGCCGCCCTCGTCTCCCAGCTCCTGCTGCTGCCCCAGCTGCCCGATCCGGTCGCGATCCACTGGGGCCCGAGCGGTGCGCCCGACGGCTTCGCGCCGGCCTGGGCGACCCCGCTGACCACCCTCCTCGCCGGCCTCGGCCTGCCCGCCCTCCTCGCCCTGAGCGTGCTGCCCGCACTACTCCGCGGCGACCGCGGCCCGAGCTACCGGTTCATGGGCGCGACGGCCGCGGGCCTCGCCGCCCTCCTCGCCGTGCTCGGCACCGGAACCCTGTGGATCCAGGCCGGCCTCGACGACGCGGCGAACGCCACCGGCATCGCCGTGCCGCTCATCGCCGGCTTCGTCGCCGCTGCCGCCTTCGGCGTGCTCGCCTGGTTCATCCAGCCGGCCGCCGAGATCCACCGCGCCACCGCGGCCGACGCGACGGCCCTCGAACTCGGCGGCGAAGAACGGGCCGTGTGGATCCGCGAAACCTCGATGCCCCTCGGCGCGATCATCGCGATCGCCGCGACCGTGCTCGTCATCGCCGCGGCCGCCGTCGTGGCCTGGACCCAGGCGCCCGCCTACGCCGCCTGGATGCTCACGGCCGTCGCGATCCTCCTCGCCGTCCTCGTCTCGACCTCCATCGTCTTCCGCGTGCGCGTCGACGAACACGGGTTCACCGTCGCCTCGATCGTCGGCTTCCCCCGCTCGCACGTCGCCCTCGACGACGTCGAATCGGTCTCGGTCGTCACCGTGAACCCGATGGGCGAGTTCGGCGGCTGGGGCATCCGCTACGCGCCGGGCCGCTTCGGCTACGTCCTCCGCACCGGGCCCGCGATCGAGGTGGGCCGCCGGGGCCGCAGCTCGCTCGTCGTCACCGTCGACGACGCCGAGACCGGCGCCGCCCTCCTCCAGGCGCTCGTCGCGCGCTCGCACCCGTAATCCTCCGCCCGCGCGGGCACATAGGCTCGCATGGTGAGCGACGAACCACCCCCGAGACGCCGCTTCGTCGACCTCAGCCCGCTCCGCGCCTCCCCCGCCTTCGCCCGGCTCTGGATCGGCTCGGCCGTCTCCGGCATCGGGGCGCAGTTGACGATCGTCGCCGTGGGCCTCCAGATCTACGAGCTCACGGCATCCACCCTCGCCGTCGGCCTCGTCGGCGGCATCGCCCTCCTGCCCATGATCGTCGCCGGCATCTGGGGCGGCATGCTCGCCGACGCCTTCGACCGGCGGCGCGTGCTCATCGTCTCCGCCGTCGTCGCCTGGGCGAGCACCGCCGGGCTCGTCGTGCTCGCCGCCGTCGAAGCCGGCCGCGACCCCGCCGAGGCCGATGTCTGGCCGTTCTACGTGTTCACGACGATCAACACCGTCTCGGCCACCATCATGGGCGCCACCCGCACCGCCGTCATCCCCCGCCTGCTGCCGCCCCGGCTCGTCTCCCGCGCCGCCGCGCTCGGCGGCATCGCGATCGGCGCGCAACTGACCGTCGGCCCCGCGCTCGCCGGCGTGCTCGTGGCCGCCGTCGGCTTCCCCATCACCTTCGCCGTCGACGTCGTGCTCTTCAGCGCCGGATTCCTCGGCATCGTCTCGCTCCCCCGCCTTACGCCCGAAGGAGCCACGACGAAGCCCGGGCTCGCGTCGATCCGCGAAGGCGTCGCCTTCCTCCGTCGCGCCCCCAACATCCGCATGAGCTTCCTCGTCGACATCGTCGCGATGACCTTCGGGCGGCCGTTCGTGCTCTTCCCCGCCGTCGGTGCGGTCGCGATCGGCGGCGGGCCGGTGACCGTCGGCATCCTCACCGCGGCCGCGGCGGCCGGCACCTTCCTCGCGAGCCTCTTCAGCGGGCCCGTCGGGCACGTCCGCCGCTACGGCGTCGCGATCGGCCGAGCGATCCAGCTCTACGGCCTCTTCGTCGCCGCCTTCGGCCTCGTCGTCCTCGGCGGCGTCACCGGCCTCTTCGGGCCCGTCGGGCCCTCGTTCGGCGAGGCGAGCCCCGTGGCCCTCACCCTGGCCGCCGTCGCCCTGGCCGGCACCGGCGCGAGCGACGAGGTGAGCGCCATCTTCCGCTCCACGATGCTGCTGACCGCCGCCCCCGACGCCATGCGCGGCCGCCTGCAGGGCGTGTTCACCGTCGTCGTCGGCGGCGGCCCGCGGCTCGGCGATCTCTACGCCGGCATCACCGCCACCGCGATCGCGCTGTGGTTCCCGCCGCTGGCCGGCGGGCTCGCGATCATCGCGCTCATCGCCGTCCTGCTGCGCGTGCAGCCCTCGTTCCGCGCCTACGACGCGATGCACCCGACGCCCTGAGTCGGCGCGGCGACGCCCCTGCGCGGCCCGACGCGGCAGGGCCCGGGCGTGTCAGCGCCCGCCCGACTCCACGAACTCGAGCACGGCATCCCCGTCCGTCGGGTCGCCTTCGTACACGACACCGTTCACGAACAGCGTCGGCGTGCCCTCGATCGAATCGATCTCGGCACCGGGCACCGTGATCGGCCCTTCGAGCGCGATATCGGTGCCGGCCTGCGCCCACGCGGCATAGCGCCCATCCGAGATGCACGGGCCGAGGCCATCGGCCCCGGCATCCACCGCGATCTGCTCGAGCTCGTCGTTCGTGAGGCCGGCCTGCGTCTGCGCGGCGAACACGCCCGCGATGAACCCCGTGAGCGCATCGGGCGCATCCACCGCGGCGCACGTCATCGCCGATGACGCGCGCGAGGAGTACGCCGAGTCCGAGCCGCGGTCGAGGAAGGTCAGCGGGTGGATCGCGTAGCTGATCGCGCCGCTCGCCGCCAGTTCGGCCAGGCCCTCGCCGGCGGCCTCCTCGAAGTACGCGCAGTGCGGGCAGGCCGGGTCGAGGAAGAGATCCACCCGCGTGTCGCCGTCGCCGATGACGAGGGCGAAGTCGTCGAAGTGCGCGGCGCCCTCCGTGCCCGTCGGCAGCTCTGCGGAGCTCGACGGCGGCGGGGTCTCGTCGACCTGGGCCGGTCCGCTCGTGCAGGCGGCGAGCAGCGCTGCCCCTCCGGCCGCCAGCGCGAACGCCGCGACCCCTCGTCCGATCCGATGCATGTGCGTCTCCCTCCCCCGGCGAAGCGCCGGGTCATCCCTTCGCGTGCGATACGGCCGCGAGCAGCCCGTTCACGAACCCGGCCGAGTCGTCGGTCGACAGCACGGTCGCCGCCTCGACGGCCTCCGAGATCGCCACGGCGTCGGGCACCTCGTCGTTGTAGACGACCTCCCACACGCCGATGCGCAGCAGCGCCCGGTCGACCGCGGGCATCCGCTCGATGGTCCAGCCCCGCGCATGCGTCTCGATGAGTTCGTCGATCTCGGCGCCGTGGTCGACGATGCCGTCGACGATTTCTCGGGCGTACAGCCACGACGCCTGCCGCTCCGGTTCCCCCGCCGCACGCTCGGCCTCGACGGCGAGCAGCTGCGCGACCGGCACCTGCCGCATGTCGGCCGAGTAGAGCAGGTCGAGCGCGCGTTTGCGCGCTTTGGTGCG
The DNA here is from genome assembly GCF_018024495.1 of Agromyces archimandritae. Classification (NCBI taxonomy): domain Bacteria; kingdom Bacillati; phylum Actinomycetota; class Actinomycetes; order Micrococcales; family Microbacteriaceae; genus Agromyces; species Agromyces archimandritae. Next base: position 3,328,409 of record NZ_CP071696.1, on the reverse strand, counting down.
TGCGCTCACTAGTCGTTCACACGGCCGAGGTAATCGCCCGTACGGGTGTCGACCTTGACCTTCGTGCCCGCCTCGAGGAAGAGGGGGACCTGGATCTCGTAGCCGGTCTGGATCGTGGCGGGCTTCGTGCCGCCCGTCGAACGGTCTCCCTGCAGGCCCGGCTCGGTGTAGGTGATCTCCATGACGACGGATGCCGGAAGCTCGACGTAGAGCGGATTGCCGTTGTTCAGGGCGATCGTGACGGGCTGGTTCTCGAGCAGGAAGTTCGCGGCATCGCCGACGACCGCGGCCGGCACGTTCAGCTGGTCGTAGTCGCTGGTGTCCATGAACACGAAGCTGTCGCCGTCGTTGTACAGGTAGCTGAAGTCGCGGCGATCCACGTTCTCGATGTCGATCTTCGCACCCGCGTTGTAGGTGCGGTCGACCGTCTTGCCGCTCACGACGTTCTTGAGCTTCGTGCGCACGAACGCCCCGCCCTTGCCGGGCTTGACGTGCTGGAACTCGATGACGCTCCAGAGCTGCCCGTCGATGTTCAGGACGACGCCGTTCTTGATGTCCGCGGTTGATGCCATGTGAAGGGATCCGTTCGTGAGAAGAGTCGTGCGGCGGCGCACGCCTCGCGAAACGCCCCGATCGAGTGTAGACGACTCAGCCGCGGCTTCGCAGGAGGTGCTCGATCGCGAGACGGTACGACCCGGAACCGAATCCGGCGATCACCCCCGTCGCGACCCCCGAGATGACGCTCGTGTGCCGGAACGCCTCGCGCGTGTGCGGGTTCGAGAGGTGCACCTCGATCAGGGGGACGCCCGCGCTCGTCAGCTGCGCCGCGGCATCCCGCAGCCCGTAGCTGTAATGCGTGAACGCGGCCGGGTTCAGCACGACCGGGGCGCGCCGGTCGACGGCCTCGTGGATCCACCGGATGAGCTCGGCCTCGTCGTCGCTCTGCCGGACGACGAGCTCGACGTCGGCGGGGACGGATGCGCACAGCTCCGCGGCGATGTCCTCGAGCGTCTCGGATCCGTACACCTCGGGTTCGCGCGTGCCGAGCCGGCCGAGGTTCGGGCCGTTCAGCACGTAGATCGTCGTCATGACGGCAGCCTACGGGCCGGGCCCGCCGCCCGGCCGTCGCCGGCCCGGCTCACGACGCGATCTCCTGGTAGGCGGCGAACAGCAGCGACTGATCGGGCGCGAGCATCACGGTGGGTTTGGCGAGATCGTCGAGCACGATGAAGCGCAGCTGTCCGGCGCGGGCCTTCTTGTCGCGCTGCATCGTCGCCAGGAGGGTGTTCCAGCGGCCGGCAGGGTACGAGGTCGGCAGGCTGAGGAGGTCGAGCACACGCTTGTGGCGGTCGGCGACCTCGTCGGAGAGCCGGCCCGAGAGTCGGCCGAGCTCGGCGGCGAAGGCGAGACCGACGGCGACGGCGGCGCCGTGGCGCCACTGGTAGCGCTCGGCGTGCTCGACGGCATGGCCCAGGGTGTGCCCGTAGTTGAGGATCTCGCGGAGGCCCTGCTCGGTGAAATCCTGTGAGACGACGTCGGCCTTCATCCGGATCGCGAGTTCGACGACGCGCCGGAATTCCTCGCTGCGGGGGTCGGTCGCCCGTTCGGGGTCGGCCTCGATGAGGTCGAGGATCTCCGGGTAGCGGATGAAGCCGGCCTTGACGATCTCGGCGAATCCGGCGAGGATCTCGTTCTTCGGGAGGGTGTCGAGCAGCTCGAGGTCGCAGATGACGGCGGCCGGCGCGTGGAAGACGCCGACGAGGTTCTTGCCCTCGTTCGTGTTGATCCCGGTCTTGCCGCCCACGGCCGCATCCACCATGCCGAGCACGGTGGTCGGCACCTGCACGATGCGGACGCCCCGCAACCACGTGCCGGCCACGAAACCGGCGACATCGGTGATCGCCCCGCCGCCGAGACCGACGATCGCGTCGCTCCGGGTGAAGTCGGCCTGCCCGAGGATCTGCCAGCAGAAGGCGGCGACCTCCACGCGCTTTGCCGATTCGGCGTCGGGCACCTCGGCCAGGAGCACCTCGAAGCGGTCGGCGAGGGATTCGCGCAGTTCCGCCGCCCGCGCGCCGAGCGTCGGCGGGTGCACGACGAGGACCTTCTTCGCGGCCGTGCCGATCGCATCGCCGAGTTCGGCGATGACGCCCCGGCCGATGACGACCTCGTATCCGTCTTCGCCGCCGACTCCGATGACGGTCCGTGCTTCGCTCATGCGTCCTGCTCCATTCCTTCGAGTCCGAGTCGGCCGGCGATCTCCTCGACGATGCGTCCGGGGGTCCGGCCGGAGGTGTCGACCTCGATCGTGGCGAGTTCGCGATAGGCCGGCAGCCGTTCGGCGAGGATGCGCCGCCACGCCGCCATGCCGCCCTCTTCCAGCAGCGGGCGGGTGCCGCCGCGCAGCCGGGGCTGGACGGTGCGTTCGTCGACCGTGAGCAGCACGACGCGTGCCCCGTGCAGCCGCCGGCGGGTGAGCGGATGCAGGGGTGCACCGCCGCCGAGCGACACGACGCCCCCGGCGTCGATCGCTTCGGCGACGATCTCGCGCTCGATCTCGCGGAAGCCGGGCTCGCCCCGTTCGGCGAAGACCCCGGAGATCGGCCCGTGCCGTTCGACGATGGCGGCGTCGGTGTCGGTGAACGGCACGGCGAGACGGCGGGCCAGGCGCCGGCCGATGTGGCTCTTGCCTGCGCCCATCGGTCCGATGAGCACGATCGCGGGGGTCGCGGATCCGCCGGCCTCGGCCGGGCCCGGCACCGAGTCAGGCACGGTCGCCGGCGCTCCCGCCTCCGGCGGCGTCCTCGCCGAGGCTCTGCCCGCTCGTCCGCAGCGCGTCGGGGATGGCCGCGAGGTAGCCCTGGAGGTTGCGCCGGGTCTCGGCGAGGTGGTCGCCGCCGAACTTCTCGAGCACGGCGTCGGCGAGGGTGAGGGCGACCATCGCCTCGGCGACGACGCCGGCGGCCGGAACGGCGGCGACGTCGGAGCGCTGGTGGTGGGCCTGGGCGGCCCCGCCGGCGGCGACGTCGACGGTGCGCAGGGCGTGCGGCACGGTCGCGATCGGCTTCATCCCGGCGCGCACGCGCAGCACCGTCCCGGTCGACATGCCGCCCTCGGTGCCGCCGGCCCGGTCGCTCGTACGGGCGATGCCGTCGGCGCCGGGCACGAGCTCGTCATGCGCGGCCGAGCCGCGACGTGTGGTCGTGAGGAACCCGTCGCCGAGTTCGACGCCCTTGATCGCCTGGATGCCCATGAGGGCCGCCGCCAGCCGTGCATCCAGCCGGCGGTCCCAGTGCACGTGGGAGCCGAGCCCGGGCGGCAGGCCGTAAGCGAGGACCTCGACGACGCCGCCGAGGGTGTCGCCGTCCTTGTGCGCGCCGTCCACCTCGGCGACCATCGCACGAGAGGTCTCGGCGTCGAAGCAGCGCAGCGGGTCGGCGTCGAGGGCCTCGACGTCGCCGGGCCCGGGAAGGGGCGACCCCTCCGGCACGCGGACGGCGCCGATCGAGAGGGTGTGCGAGACGGTGCGGATGCCGAGTTCGGCCAGGAACGCCTTCGCGATCGCACCGAGGGCGACCCGTGCGGCCGTCTCGCGGGCGCTGGCGCGTTCGAGCACGGGGCGGGCCTCGTCGAAGCCGTACTTCTGCATGCCGACGAGGTCGGCGTGCCCGGGCCGCGGCCTCGTGAGCGGGGCCCCCCGCCCGCGACCGAGCTTCGCCTCGTCGATCGGCTCGGGGCTCATCACCTCGGCCCATTTGGGCCATTCGGTGTTGCCGACGCGGACCGCGATAGGGCTGCCGAGCGTCTCGCCGTGGCGGATGCCGCCGGAGAACGCGAGTTCGTCCTGCTCGAACTTCATGCGCGCACCGCGGCCGTAGCCGAGTTTGCGACGCGCAAGGTCGGCGCGGACGAGGTCGAGGGAGACGGGGACGCCGGCGGGGAGCCCCTCGAGGATCGCGACGAGTTCGGGGCCGTGCGATTCCCCGGCGGTGAGCCAACGAAGCATGGGGACCATCCTCCCACAGCCGGGCGGCGCTACAGCGCGCGGCGCATGGCGTCGAGCACGGCCGGTTCGTCGGGAAGCGGCGTGAACGGGTCGCCGGAGACGAAGATCCGCACCTGCAGGAGGGCCTGGTGCACGAGCATCCGGATGCCGGGCACGACCTGGCCTCCGGCCTCCTCCCACAGCACGGCGAGCCGCGACGGCCACGGTTCGTAGGCGACGTCGAGCAGCACGGAGCCGCGCATCGCCTCGGACGGCTCTGCCGAGAGCTCGGCCCCGCCCGGAACCGTGCTGATCGTCACCTCGACCGCCTCGGCGGCCGCGAGGTCGGCGATGCGGAACACCTCGACGTCCAGTCCGAGCTCGCGGCCGAGGGAGGCGGTGGCTTCGGCACGTTCCGGATGCCGGACGAAGAGCCGCACGACGCCGGCGCCGATCTCGGCCAGGGCCGCGACCGCCGAGGCCGCCGTCGCTCCCCCGCCGATGACCGCCGCGCGCTCGGCGCGTTCGACGCCTCCCTCTGCGAGGGCGAGGGCGATGCCGGGCACATCCGTGTTGAAGCCGATCCGCCGCCCGTCGTCGGCGAGGAGGAGGGTGTTCACGACGCCGGTCATGGCGGCGCGCCGATCCTCCTCGTCGAGCAGGGCGCGCACCTCGTGCTTCAGCGGCATCGTGAGCGACAGTCCCCGCCACCGCGGGTCCAGGTCGGCGAGGAAGGCCTCGAGCCCTCCGACGCCCACCTCGATCGCCGAGTAGTGCCAGTCGAGCCCGAGCTGCCGGAACGCGGCGCGATGCAGCGCTGGACTCTTCGAATGCGCGATCGGCGAGCCGAGCACGGCGAGACGACGTTCACTGGCCATCGGGGTGCTCCTCGAGCCAGGTGTAGAACTGCTCGACGGCCGCCTCGTGCTCCTCGAAGGTGGCCGAGAAGACGGTCTCGCCCGTGTCGGGGTTCACGGTCACGAAGTACAGCCACGGGCCGTCGGCGGGGTGCAGGGCGGCGTCGATCGCGTGATCGCCGGGGTTGCCGATGGGCCCGGGCGGCAACCCGAGATGCGCATACGTGTTGTACGGGTTGGCGGGGTCGGCCCGTTCCGCATCGGTGGTCGTGACGACCGAATCGTCGCCGATGCCGTAGTGCACGGTCGAGTCGAACTGCAGCATCATGCCCTCCGCGAGGCGGTTCTGGATGACCCGCGAGACTTTGAAGAAATCGTCGGGCTCCCGCGCTTCGCGCTCGAGCAGCGAGGCGATCGTGACCACCCGGTAGCGGTCTTCGGGCTTCACGCCGGCGGCGTCGAGCGATTCGAAGGAGCGGTCGACCATGCGCTGCACGATCTGCTCGGCCGTCGCGTCGGGGTCGAAGGTGTAGGTGGCCGGGAACAGGAAGCCCTCGACGCTCTTCGCCTCGGCCGGCAAGCCGAGCGCAGCCGGGTCGGCGGCCGCGGCTTCGAGTTCTTCGACGGCGATGCCGGTGACCGAGGAGATCTCGGCGAAGACGTTCTTGGCCCATTCGCCCTCGCGGATGAGCACGGACGTCTGCATGACGTGCTCGGGGTCCTGCAGCGCATCGAGCGCGGCCTGGGCGCTCATCTTCTCGGCGAGACGGTACGCGCCGGGCATGAACTGCGGCTCGGGCGACTGCGTGGCAAGGAGTTCGGTGAAGGCCTCGGCGGATGCCGTGACGCCCTGCTCGTGCAGGTTCTCCGCGATGTCGGTGCCGTTCTCGCCCTCGTTGATCACGAAGACGACCTCGCCGCGGCCGGCGCCCTCGTAGTCGGCCGCCGGCTGGAACCTGGCGATCACGTCGTTGATCGGGCCCTGCAGCAGGAAATAGCCGCCGACCCCGATGACGAGGACGATGAGCAGGGCGATCCCGCAGCCGATCGGCCCCTTCCGGCGCTTCTTGCTCGGCGGCTCGGGCGGCTGCCCCAGCTCGTCGGACACGAAGGCACGCCGGTCGGAGCGGTTGGGACGATTGGCGGCCTCGGCCGACTCCTGCTCCCGCCGGGCCTGTTCGGCGTCGCGGATCTCGCGCCGGGTCGCCGGCTGCTCGTGCGACGGGTCGCCGGCCTGCGGTCCGTATCCGGGCCCCGGGCGGGTCCGGATCGGGCCGGAACCGCCGTTCGCAGGGCCCCTGCCGGGCTGCGGGCCGTACGGCGATCCGGCGTCGTACTGCGCGCCTGTGCCGTACTGCTCGCCGGTGCCGTACTGCGCGACCGTGCCGTAGGGCTGACGGGGCCGCGGCGGAGCATCGGCCCGTCCCGTGCGCATCCCCTCGTTCCCGGGCCGGAACCCTTCAGGCTGTTGCACGGCCTGCTCGGGGCGCATTCGGTCGCCGGCCCGCGGCCCGGGATGCCCGGCCGGCCGCCGACCGTCCCGGCCGCGCACCGGGCTCCCGCTCGGCGGGCCCGGCTGCACGGGGACGTCCCCCGTCCCGCGGATGAAGGCGTTCCAATCGGCGGAGAGGTCGTCATCGGAGCGGCCGGGGCGCTCCGGGGGAAGCTGGGGCACGTTCGGTCAGGATCCTTCGTTCGAGGGGACGACGACTCCGGGCGGCGCCCCCGCCGCGCGCTCGGCATCGATGGCGTGTTGCAGGATGACCACGGCGGCGGCCTGGTCGACGACCGGCCGCTGCGCCTTCGCCTTCCGCCCCGCGGCCCGGAGTGCCTGCTGGGCGGTGACGGTCGACAGGCGTTCGTCGACGAGTCGTACCGGCACCCGGATGGCTTCCGCGAGCCGTTCCGCGAAGCCTACCGCGTCGAGTGTGGATGCCGTTGAGGAACCGGACAGGGAGAGCGGGTTGCCGACGACGAGCTCGATCGCCTCGAGTTCGGTCGCGATCTCGACGATGCGGCGGATGTCGGCATCGCCGTCCGCCGCGCGTTGCACCGTCTCGACGGGGGTGGCGAGCACGGCATGGGGGTCGCACCGGGCGACCCCGATCCGCGCGCGGCCGACGTCGATGCCGAGTCTCGTGCCCGGTCGCACCGTCCGCCTACCGCAGTTCGTCGCGCACGGCGTCGAGCGCCGCCGGAATCGCCGTGAGGTCGGATCCGCCGCCCTGGGCGAGGTCGGGCTTGCCGCCGCCTCCGCCGCCGAGCACGCCGGCCATGCGCTTGGCGATCGCACCCGCGTTCGCCCCGCCGTCGCGGGCGCTCTGCGTGGTGGCGACGATCGCGACGGGCTTGCCGCCGACGTCGGCGACGAGGGCGACCACGGCCCGCTCCTGCTGCAACTGCCCGCGGACGCCGGTTGCCAGCTGCCGCAGCTCGTCGGCGGAGCCGAGGCTGCCGAGCGACCGGGCGACGAGCAGCGTGTCGCCGATGCGCTGCGCCGTGCCGGCGAGCTCGGGCACGCGGCCCTGCAGGGCGCTGGCCTCGAAGGCCTGGATCTTCTTCTCGGCGGCCTTCAGGTTCGCCGAGAGCTCCCCGATGCGGTCCACGAGGTCTTCGGGGCGCGCCTTGAGGTTGCGGCTGAGCTCGGCGACGAGCGCCCGCTCCGCGGCGAACTGACGGAACGCCTCGATGCCCACGAGCGACTCGACGCGCCGGTTCGACGCGCCGACCGAGGATTCGCCGACGAGGTTGATCATGCCGATCTCGGAGCTCGAGGAGACGTGCGTGCCCGCGCAGAGCTCGCGCGACCAGGGGCCGCCGATGTCGACGACGCGCACGACGTCGCCGTACTTCTCGCCGAAGAGCGCCATCGCGCCCATCGCCTTGGCCTCGTCGAGCGGCATCTCGCGGGTGACGACCTGGAGGTCGTCGCGGACGGCGAGGTTGGAGACCTCTTCGATCTCGGTGCGGGTCTCGGGCGAGAGCGCCTTGTTCCAGCCGAAGTCGAGGCGCAGGTAGCCGGCCTTGTTGAACGAGCCGGCCTGGTGGGCGGTGGGCCCGAGCACCTGGCGGAGGGCTGCGTGCACGATGTGCGTGCCGGAGTGGGCCTGCGTGGCCCCGCGCCGGTAGTCGGCGTCGACGATCGTCGTCGCCCGCTCCCCCACGCCGACCTCGCCGCTCGCGACGCGAACGGTGTGGCTCACGAGCCCCTTGACGGGCCGCTGCACGTCGAGCACCTCGAGCGAGAAGCCGTCGCCGACGATGGTCCCGCGGTCGGGCGCCTGGCCGCCGGCCTCGGCGTACAGGCTCGTCTCGGTGAGGATGACCTCGACGGTCTGCCCCGCGCTCGCGCGGGAGACGGGAGCGCCGTCGAGGATCAGGCCGATGATCTCGGAATCGGCCTGCAGCTCGGTGTAGCCGCGGAAGACGGTCTCGCCCTTCGCGCGGAACCCGGCGTAGACGGAACGGTCGGCCAGCACCCGCTTCTTGGACTTCGCATCCGCCTTCGCACGCGAGCGCTGCTCGCCCATCAGCCGGTCGAATGCCTCGCGGTCCACGTCGAGTCCGGCCTCCTCGGCCGTCTCGAGCGTCAGCTCGATCGGGAAACCGTAGGTGTCGTGAAGCAGGAACGCGGTGTCGCCGGGCAGCTTCGCCGCGCCGGAACCCTTCGTCTGCTCGACGGCCACGTCGAGGATCGCCGTGCCCGCGCTGAGCGTGCGGAGGAAGGTCTCTTCTTCGCCGAGGGCGAGTTGCTCGATGTGCGAGTAGTCGCTGCCGACCTCGGGGTAGGAGGCCTTCATGGCATCCCGCGACGCCGCGAAGAGGTGCTCGAAGCTCGGGCCCTCGACGCCGAGGAGGCGCATCGCGCGGATCGAACGGCGCAGCAGGCGGCGCAGGATGTAGCCGCGTCCCTCGTTCGACGGCGAGACGCCGTCCATCATGAGCATCAGCGAGGAACGCACATGGTCGGCGACGACCCGCATCCGCACGTCGTCCTCGTGGCTCGCACCGTAGCGGCGCCCGGACATCGTGCCGGCGAGGTCGAGCACGGGGCGCACCTCGTCGGTCTCGTACATGTTCTCGACGCCCTGCTTGAACATGGCCACGCGCTCGAGGCCCATGCCGGTGTCGATGTTCTTCTTGGGCAGCGGCCCGGCGACGTCGAAGTCGGTCTTCGTGCGCACGTCGCTCAGGAGCTCCTGCATGAACACGAGGTTCCAGATCTCGGTGAAGCGGTCGTCGTCGACGATCGGCCCGCCGTCCTTGCCGTAGGCGGGACCGCGGTCGAGGTAGATCTCCGAACAGGGGCCGCCGGGGCCCGGCTGACCGGTGTGCCAGTAGTTGTCGGCCTTGCCCATGCGCTGGATGCGTTCGGCCGGCAGGCCCGCGACGCGCTGCCAGAGCGCGGCGGCCTCGTCGTCGTCCTCGTAGACGGTGACCCAGAGGTCGCGCTCGGCGAATCCGAGCCCGCCGTCGGCCTCGGGCTTCGTCAGGAAGTCCCAGGCGTATTCGATCGCGCCCTCTTTGAAGTAGTCGCCGAACGACCAGTTGCCGAGCATCTGGAAGAACGTGCCGTGCCGGGCCGTCTTGCCGACCTCTTCGATGTCGTTCGTGCGGATGCAGCGCTGCAGGCTCGTGGCCCGAGGCCACGGCGGCGGCACGAGGCCCGTGAGGTAGGGCACGAAGGGCACCATGCCGGCGATGGTGAACATGACCGTGGGGTCGTCGGAGACGAGCGACGCCGACGGGACGACGCTGTGGCCGCGCTCGGCGAAGAAATCGAGGTAGCGGCGGCTGATCTCGGCTGTCTGCATGGTTCCGTTCTTGCGTGTTCAGGGGGCGGATGCCGGGGCGCGCGGCACCCGGTGCGGCCCGGCCCGCAGAGGGCCGGCTCGAGGATCAGGCCGCGTCGTGCTCGCGCAGCTCGGCCTCGCGCGCGTGATAGGCGTCGGCGACGGCCTGGCTGAAGGCCTTCGTCTTCACGTCGATCGACGAGAAGAACTCCTTGCCCTGCTTGGTCTGGTTGATCTGGTGCGCGACGACGAATCCCGCCGCGACACCGGCGGCAAACCACAGCATGCTCTTCACGGATAGCTCCCTGGTGCGTTCGAGTCGGGCCGGTGTGCTCGCGCACGCCGGCCTCCAGTCTAGTGTCGGGGGCATCGGCCCGGGGAAGACGAAGCAGGGGGCCGCGCCACGGCGCGACCCCCTGCTCAAGCCGCCGGAATCAGCGGGCGGCGTAGTACTCGACGACGAGCTGCACGTCACAGGTGACGGGCACCTCGGCGCGCTTGGGGCGACGCACGAGCTTGGCCTGCAGCGTGTCGAGCTGGACCTCGAGGTAGCCGGGGAGCTTCGGCAGCACGTCCACGTGACCGCCGGCCGCGGCGACCTGGAACGGCTCGGTGCCCTCGGAGCGCTGCTTGACGCCGATGGTCTGGCCCGGCTTCACGCGGAAGGAGGGGCGGTCGACGATCTTGCCGTCGACGAGGATGTGGCGGTGCACGACGAACTGGCGGGCCTGCGCGATGGTGCGGGCGAAGCCGGCGCGAAGCACGAGCGCGTCGAGGCGCATCTCGAGCAGCTCGACGAGGTTCTCACCCGTCAGGCCGTCGGTGCGGCGGGCCTCGTTGAACGCGATGCGGAGCTGCTTCTCGCGGATGCCGTACTGGGCGCGCAGACGCTGCTTCTCGCGGAGGCGGACGGCGTAGTCGCTGTCGGCCTTGCGCTTGGTGCGGCCGTGCTCGCCGGGGCCGTAGGGCCGCTTCTCCATGTAGCGGGCGGCCTTCGGGGTCAGGGCGACGCCGAGCGCGCGGGAGAGGCGCGTCTTGCTGCGGGACTGGTTGGTCACGTATTACCTTTCGGAGGAATCTCGACAAATGATCCGCACGCGCATGCGTGCGGAAAACGTTCAGAGGGATTCGCAGGCGATGCGAGCTGGGTCGCACCTTGCCGGCCGAGGGCCGACCGGCTACAGGTCTTCGCCCCCTTCACCGTGGATCCGCGCAGCCGCACGCGGAAACCAGGCTTCAGGCCAGCGACCAGTCTAACAGACGTGACGTGCGCGGTCAGTCTCCGCGCGTGATCCGTCGCAGCTTCTCGAGCCTGGCCGCGATGTCGCGCTCGTTGCCGTGCTCGGTCGGTCGGTAGTAGACGGACCCGCGGAGCTCGTCGGGCAGGTAATCCTGTCGGACGACGCCGATCGCATCGTCGTGCGGGTACCGGTACCCCTTCCCGTGCCCGAGCCGCTTTGCGCCGGGATAGTGCGCATCGCGCAGGTGCTTCGGCACTCGGCCGGCACGCCCGGCGCGGACGTCCGCGATGGCCCGGTCGATCCCGAGGTATGCGGCGTTCGACTTCGGCGCGGTGGCGAGGTGGACGACGGCCTGCGCGAGCGGGATCCGCCCCTCCGGCATGCCGATGAACTGCACCGCATCCGCCGCCGCGACGGCCGCCCCGAGCGCCGTCGGATCGGCCAAGCCGATGTCCTCCGAGGCCAGCACGATGATGCGCCGCGCGATGAAGCGCGGATCCTCCCCCGCCTCGATCATCCGCGCGAGGTAGTGCAGCGCCGCGTCGACGTCGCTGCCCCGAACCGATTTGATGAACGCGCTGATGACGTCGTAATGCTCGTCGCCGTTGCGGTCGTATCGCAGCAGCGCCCGGTCGACGGCGCGGGAGACGACCTCGGCCGTGATGAGGGGCGTCGCGTCGTCGGCGGCCGCGTCGTCGGGCGCCCCCGGCGATGCCTCGCCGTCCTGTACCTCGTCCTCGTCGCCCTCCTCGTCGCCGGCGGCTTCGGCGCGGCGGGCGGCGGCCTGATCGGCGGCATCCGCCGAGGCCGCGAGGGATGCGGCCTCGAGCGCCGTGAGGGCCCGGCGCGCGTCGCCCGAAGCGAGGCGGACGATCGCGGCCCGGGCCTCGGGATCCAGTTCGACCCGGCCGCCGAGGCCCCTCCGGTCGGTGACCGCGCGATCCACGAGCAGCCCGAGATCCTCGTCCGAGAGCGGCTCGAGGGTCAGCAGCAGCGATCGGGACAGCAACGGCGAGATCACCGAGAATGACGGGTTCTCGGTGGTCGCGGCGACGAGGATCACCCAGCCGTTCTCGACGCCCGGCAGCAGCGCATCCTGCTGCGCCTTCGTGAAGCGGTGGATCTCATCGAGGAAGAGCACCGTGGACGTGCCGTAGAGGTCCCGGTTCGCCCGCGCCTCCTCCATGACGTGGCGGACGTCTTTGACCCCGGCGGTCACGGCCGACAGCTCGACGAATCGGCGCCCCGAGGAGCGCGCGATCGCCTGGGCGAGCGTCGTCTTGCCGGTGCCGGGCGGCCCCCACAGGATCACCGAGACCGAGCCCGACTCCCCCGTGCGGTCGCTCGCGAGGGCGACGAGCGGCGAGCCCGGCGTGAGCAGGTGGCGCTGGCCGGCGACCTCGTCGAGGCTCGTCGGGCGCATGCGCACCGCGAGCGGGGTCGCGCCCGCGCGCAATCCCGGATGCGACTCGGCCATCCCCCCAGCGTAATCGCGGCCGCCGACATCCGGTGCGCCGGGCGGATGCCGCGCCCGGCCGGATGATTGGTGCGCGCCTCCGCGCATCCCATAGAGTTCAACTCGGTGTCGAACGACGAAGGAGCGTGAGTGGCCAGCAACGACCGGCAGGCGCGCGAGGAGCGCGCACGACTGCGCACGTATCAGGCACGTCAGGAGAGCCATCGGCTGAAGGAGCACCGGCGGGTGCGCGACAACGTCATCGCGTCCGTCGCCCTCGTCGCCGTCGCCGCGCTGGCGATCTGGGCTCAGCTCTTCTACTTCAGCGGCGGGCCCGGCGCCCCCGACCCGGTCGCCTCGCCGTCCGCCACGCCGGCGCCGAGCGCCGCCGAGGGCGAGAACCAGGGCGATGTGCCCTCGCCCGAGATCGCCGAGGGCCGAAGCTGGACGGGCACCCTCACGCTGAACGACACGATCCCGCTCGGCATCGAGCTCGACGGCGCCGCGGCCCCGCAGGCCGTCTCCAGCGAGATCAGCCTGATCCAGGCCGGCTTCTACGACGGGCTGGCCTGCCACCGCCTCACCACGAGCGGCCTCTTCGTGCTGCAGTGCGGCGACCCGGCCGGCGACGGCACCGGCGGCCCCGGCTACAGCTACGGCCCCATCGAGAACGCCCCGGCCGACGGGCAGTACCCCGCCGGCACGATCGCGATGGCGCGCGCCGCCGATCCGTACAGCCAGGGCAGCCAGTTCTTCATCGTGTACGACGACACCGAGCTGCCCGGCGACACCGGCGGGTATTCGGTCATCGGTCGGGTCACGAGCGGCCTCGACCAGTTGAAGAGCGGGATCGTCGATGGCGGCGTCGAAGGCGGCGCAAGCGACGGCGCACCGGCGACCCCCGTGAAGATCACCGGATTCACGATCGAATAACGGCCGCGAGCCGGGGCCCCGGGTGCAATAGGCTGGTCTGCGTCATCGTCGCCTCCGGGCGGCACGCTCGAAGAACGACCAAGGTGAGGCCGTGACCGAATCAGATCAGCAGCCGTGGGGCCGCGTCGACGAGACGGGTACCGTCTTCGTCCGCATCGGCGACGCAGAGCGCGAGGTCGGGCAGTACCCCGACGGGACCCCTGAGGAGGCGCTCGCGTATTTCGAGCGCAAGTACGCCGATCTGGCGGGTCAGGTCGGGCTGCTCGAGCAGCGGGCCCGGCGCGGTGCGCCCGCCGCCGACGTCGCCAAGGCGGTGGCCGCGCTGCAGACGGCCGTCTCCGACGCCCACGCGGTCGGCGACCTCGCTTCGCTCAGCACGCGCCTCGAGGCGCTCTCCGGCACCGTCGGCGAGCTGACCGAGCAACAGCAGGCCGAAGCCAAAGCCGCCGTGGCCGAGGGCATCCGCACCCGTACGGCCATCGTCGAGGCCGCCGAGGCGCTCGCGGCGCAGGACCCGGCCAAGACGCAGTGGAAGCAGACGGGCGCACGCCTCGACGAGCTCTTCACTGAGTGGCAGCGCCACCAGCAGGACGGCCCGCGTCTGCCGAAGGGCGAGGCGAACACCCTCTGGAAGCGGTTCCGCACGGCGCGCACGACGATCGAACAGCATCGCCGCGCGTTCTTCGCCGAACTCGACACCGCGCACCGCGATGTGCGCAGCCGCAAGCAGCGGCTGATCGAGCGCGCCGAGGCGCTCGCGCCGCGCGGCATCGACGGCATCGCCGAGTACCGCAGCCTCCTCGACGAGTGGAAGCAGGCCGGCCGCGCCGGCAAGAAGCAGGACGACGCCCTATGGGCGCGGTTCAAGGCCGCCGGGGACGTGCTCTTCCAGGCCAAGGCCGAGATCGACGCGCAGGCGGACATCGAGTATCAGGCCAACCTCGACGTCAAGCTCGCCCTCCTCGAGGAGGCGGAGCCGCTGCTCTCCGAGCGCGACCACGCCCGTGCGCGCACGAAGCTCGTCGACGTCCAGCGCCGCTGGGACGAGGCGGGCCGCGTGCCGCGCGACCAGGTGCGTCAGGTCGAGGACCGGCTGCGCAAGGTCGAGAATCATGTGCGTGCGCTCGAGGCCGAGCACTGGGACCGTGAGGACCCGGAGAAGAAGGCCCGCTCCGAGGGCATGCTCGGTCAGCTGAACGACGCCATCGAGAAGCTCGAGAGCGAGCTCGCGGAGGCGCGCGAGGCCGGCGACGCGAAGGCGATCGCCGCCGCCGAGGAAGCCCTCGAGGCCCGTCGCGCCTGGCTGAAGGCCGTCGGCGGCTGAGCCCGGCGGGCTCCGTCCTCCACAGCGAGCGGATGCCGGGGCGCTCTCCACAGATCCGCCGGTCCGCCGCCCGTGGATGCCGTGAGGCGAGACGATGGAGGCATGGCACGTCTCCCCTCGCTCCTCGGAACCGATGACTTCCCCCTCGCCGAACTGTGCGCGCTGCGCATCGACGGCGAGGTGCACCCGTTCGGGGGCGGCTGGACGCCCGTGGACGAACCGGACCTCGCCGGGCTGCGCGCCGCCGCCGCGATGATGCGCGGCGGCACCGGGCTCGTCATCGCAGGCCGCACGGCGGCATGGGTGCACGGCGCCGAACTCGTGGAGCCTGCGGTCGCGGAGTTCTGCCGCCCGATCGAGGCGCGCGTCTCTGCGCGACTGAACCCCCGCATCCGGATGCACGAGTACCTCCTCGATGAGGAGGATGTCGTCTGCTTCGGTCCTGCGCAATGCACGAGTCGGGAACGCACCGCATTCGACGTCCTGCGCTCCCCCGCTCTCGACGACGACGCGGCGGTGCGGATCGTGGCACGGCTCTTCCGCGGAGACCCCGAACCGCTGGAGGGCACGAGGCGGCGACTGGCCGGCGGGCAGCGCTTTCCGCACAAGGTCGACGCGGTGCGCCGGCTCGCCCGCCTCACCGACGACGCGGCGTCCTCCGACGGGAGTGCGCTCGGCGCCCCCGCACACGACGATGCGGCGGTTCAGCCGTCGCTGACGCGATAGACGTCGTAGACGGCGTCGATGCGGCGCACGGCGTTCAGTACGCGGTCCAGATGCGTGGTGTCGCCCATCTCGAAGACGAACTTGCTGATCGCCAGACGGTCCGAGGAGGTCGATACGTTCGCCGAGAGGATGTTCACGTGGTGCTCCGAGAGCACCCGCGTCACGTCGGAGAGCAAGCCGGCGCGATCGAGGGCCTCGATCTGGATCTGGACGAGGAAGACGCTCTTCGAGCTCGGCGCCCATTCGACGTCGATCATCCGCTCCGGTTCGCGCATGAGCGCCTGCACATTGTGGCAGTCCGCCTGGTGCACCGAGACGCCGGAGCCCCGCGTGACGAAGCCGATGATCTCGTCTCCCGGGACGGGCGTGCAACACCGTGCGAGCTTGACGAGGATGTCGGGGGCACCGCGTACGAGCACGCCCGAGTCGCTGTTGCGCGGCAGCGAGGCGCGGGAGCGTGCCGGGAGGACGATCTCCGGCTCCTCCTCGACGTCCGCGTCGCGGACGAGGGCGATGACCTTCTCGATGACGGACTGGGTCGATACGTGCCCTTCGCCGACCGCCGCGTACAGGGCGGAGACATCATCGTATCGCAGCAGGGCGGCGACCTCGGCGAACGACTCCTGGTTCATGAGCTTCTGCAGGGGCAGGTTCTGCTTGCGCATCGCGCGCGCGATGGCATCCCGACCCTGCTCGATCGCCTCGTCGCGGCGTTCCTTCGTGAACCACTGCCGGATCTTGCTGCGCGCCCGCGGACTCTTGACGAAGTTCAGCCAGTCCTTGCTCGGGCCGGAATCCGGATTCTTCGAGGTGAACACCTCGACGACGTCGCCGGAGTTCAGCTCGCTCTCGAGGGGGACGAGGCGCCCGTTGACCTTCGCACCCATCGTGCGGTGGCCGACCTCGGTGTGCACAGCGTAGGCGAAGTCGACCGGCGTCGCACCGGCGGGCAGACCGATGACCCGGCCCTTGGGAGTGAAGACGTAGACCTCTTTGGCGCCGATCTCATAGCGGAGCGAGTCGAGGAACTCCCCAGGGTCGGCGGTCTCGGCCTGCCAGTCGGAGATGTGGGCGAGCCAGGCCATGTCGGCGTCGTGGGTCTGCTTCTCGACGGTCCGGCCGCCGGCGAGCCGCTCCTTGTACTTCCAGTGCGCGGCGACACCGTACTCGGCCCGCTGGTGCATGTCGTGCGTACGGATCTGGATCTCGACCGCGCGGCCCTTCGGGCCGATGACGGTCGTGTGCAGCGACTGGTACAGGTTGAACTTCGGGGTCGCGATGTAGTCCTTGAAACGACCGGGCAGCGGCGTCCACCGTGCGTGGATCGCCCCGAGCACCGCGTAGCAGTCTCGTACCGAGTTCACGAGCACCCGGATGCCGACGAGGTCGTAGATCTCGTCGAAGTCGCGGCCGCGCACGACCATCTTCTGGTAGATCGAGTAGAACTGCTTCGGCCGGCCCATGACCTTGCCACGGATCTTCGCGGCCTTCAGGTCTTCGTTGACGAGGTCGATGACGGACTGCACGAACTCCTCGCGCTGCGGCGTCCGCTGCTTGACGAGGCTTTCGATCTCGGCGTACAGCTTCGGGTACAGCACCGCGAAGGAGAGGTCTTCGAGCTCCCATTTGATCGCCTGGATGCCGAGGCGGTGCGCGAGCGGCGCGTAGATCTCCAGGGTCTCGGTGGCCTTCTGCGCCGCCTTCTCGGCGGGAACGAAGCCCCAGGTGCGGGCGTTGTGCAGCCGGTCGGCGAGTTTGATGATGAGCACGCGGATGTCCTTGGACATCGCGACGATCATCTTGCGGACGGTCTCGGCCTGCGTCGAGTCGCCGTATTTGACCTTGTCGAGCTTGGTGACGCCGTCGACGAGCATCGCGATCTCGTCGCCGAAATCGGCCCGCACCTCGTCGAGGGTGTAGGCGGTGTCCTCGACGGTGTCGTGCAGCAGGGCGGCCGCGACCGTCTTCGCGCCGATGCCGAGGTCGGCGAGGATCTGCGCGACCGCGATCGGATGGGTGATGTACGGCTCGCCGCTCTTGCGCTTCTGCCCGCGGTGCGCGCGTTCGGCGACGGTGTAGGCGCGTTCGACGAGCGCGATGTCCGCTTTCGGATGGTGCATCCGCACGGTCTTCAGGAGCGTGTCGACGGCCCCGGCGGGCTGCGCCCGCGAGAAGATCCTCGGCACGAGGCGGCGTAGCGACGCGGTCGAATTGACGCTCGTCTCAGTCACGCGGCACCACCTCCCGGCTCAATTATCGCCGCTCGTCGCCGAGGATCGGCCGACCGGCGGTGCGCCGAGGGCGAACCGCACTCATTCAGCCGCGAGTTCCGCGAGGCCCGGGGTGCCGCCGGCCCGCTCGCGCTCCTTGAGCACCCGCTGGTCGTGGCGCTTGACGGCCGGCTCGCCCTCGCGGAGCTGGGAGTACAGCGGGGCCGCGAGGAAGACGGTCGACCAGGTGCCGACGATGATGCCGACGAGCAGGGCGAGCGAGATGTCGCGCAGCGTGTCGGCGCCGAGCACGCCCGCACCGATGAAGAGGATCGCCGCGACGGGCAGGGCCGCCACCACGCTCGTGTTGATCGAACGCACCAGAGTCTGGTTCACGGCGAGGTTCACGGACTCGGCGAAGGTGCGCTTGGACTCCTCGCCGTCCTCGGCCGTGTTCTCGCGCACCTTGTCGAAGACGACGACGGTGTCGTAGAGCGAGTAACTGAGGATCGTCAGAATGCCGATCATCGCGGCGGGGGTGATCTCGAAGCCGACCGCCGCATACACGCCGACGGTGACGACGAGGTCGCAGAGCAGCGCGATGATCGCGGCGATGGACATCTTCCAGGTGCGGAAGTAGAGCGCCATGATGATCGTGGCGAGCAGGAGGAAGGCGATCAGGCCGAAGATCGCCTGCCTGGTGACATCGGCGCCCCAACTCGGTCCGATGTAGGAGGAGGTCACCTCGGCGGCGTCGACGTCGTAGGCCTTCGACAGCGCCGCGGCGACGGCGTGGGAGTCGTCCTGCTCGAGCTGGTCGGTCTGCACGCGGACGCCGTCGGCGCCGACGATGGTGACCTTGGCGACGGTCTCGGGGACGACCGAGGCGACGGCGTCGATCGCCGGCTGCGCTTCGGCCTCGGCGACGTTGGTGATCTGGAACTGCGAACCGCCGCGGAATTCGATGCCGAAGTTGAAGCCGCGTACGACCGGGACGAGCACCGAGGCGATCACGAGGATCCCGACGATGAGGTACCAGGTGCGGCGGCCGCCGACGAAGTTGAACGAGCGCTTGCCCGTGTAGAGGTCGTTGCCGAAGGTGGTGAGACGGCTGGCCATCAGGAGTCCTTCCCCTCGGTGGTCGGTTCCGCCTCGGCGGTCGACGTCTGCGCCTTGCGTTCGGCGATGGTCTGCCGGCGCTTGGCCTCGCCGGCGCTGGCAGCGGCTTTCTTGGCGGGCACCGCCGTGGGCTTCCGGAACTCCGCCCGGCCCCGGTAGACGGCGCCGAGAGCGGTCGGATCCAGGCCCGACCATGAATGCCCGCTCGAGAAGAACTTCGTCTGCGCGAGCAGCTGGAGCATCGGGTGCGTGAACATGATGACGATGAGCACGTCGATCACGGTCGTGAGCCCGAGGGTGAAGGCGAAGCCCTTGACGCTGCCGACCGCGAGGATGAACAGCACGATCGCCGCCAGCAAGTTCACGCCCTTCGAGGCCAGGACGGTGCGGAAGGCGCGCTTCCAGCCGGCCTCGACGGCCGAGACCAGCCCTCGGCCGTCGCGCAACTCGTCTCTGACGCGTTCGAAGTAGATGATGAACGAGTCCGCGGTAAAGCCGATCGCGACGATCAGGCCCGCGACGCCGGCCAGTGAGAGCCGGTAGCCCTCGCGCCAGGACAGGATCGTGATCGCCAGATAGGTGATCACACCCGCCACGACGAGCGAGGCGATCGTCACCGTGCCGAGCAATCGGTATTGGAAGAGGGTGTAGATGACGACCAGGATCAGGCCGATGAGGCCGGCGATGAGGCCGTTCTGCAGCTGCGCGCTTCCGAGTGTCGCCGAGATTGTGTCGGAGGATTGCACCGTGAAGCTGATCGGCAGGGCGCCGAACTTCAGCTGATCGGCGAGGGCCTTGGCCGACTCCTGGGTGAAGCTGCCGGAGATCTGAGGCTTGCCGTTGGAGATGACGCCGTTCATCTGCGGTGCCGAGAGCACACCGCCGTCGAGCACGAAGGCGAACTGGTCGCGCGGGGACTCGGCCTTCAGGGCGAACAGTCGCGCCGAGACCTTCGCGAACTCCTTGGTGCCGGTGCCGTCGAAGACGAGGTTGACGACCCACTCGCCGGTCGTGGCGCCGGTCTGCGTCTGGGCCATGCCGCTCGTCGCGTCCGTGATGTGCTCGCCGCTGACCTCGACGGGGCCGAGGAGGTACTTGACGGTTCGGCTCTGGTCGCAGGTGACGAGGGGCTCGTCTGCCGGGGCGACGTTCGTCTCGGCGTCGTCGAGGGTGGAGCACTGGAAGGTGTCGAACTCGTCCTGCAGCGCCGGGGTGACCCAGTTCAGGTCGCTGCCGTCGGTCGGCGGCACCGAGGGGGTCGACTCGAGCGGTTCCTCCTCGGGCTCCGGCGTCGGGCTCGCGCTCGGGTCGCCGATGGCCTCGTCGGAGGGCTGGCCGGCCAGCAGCACGGGCCGCAGTTCGAGCTTCGCCGAGGACTGCACCCGCTGACGCGTCTGCTCGTCCAGCTCGCCCGGGATCTGCACGACGACGTTGTTGCCCTGCGTGTTGATCTCGGACTCCGAGACGCCCGAGGCGTCGACCCGCTGCCGGATGATCGAGACCGCCTGGTCGAGCTGCTCCTGCGAGACCGTCTGCCCGCTCTCGAGCTGCGGCGCGAGGATGATCTGCGTGCCGCCCTCGAGGTCGAGCGCGAGCTTGGGCGTCCACGATCCGCCGCCCCAGATCACGCCTGCGGCATTGATGCCGAAGAGCGCGACGATGATGACGCCCAGCCAGCTGAGCGAGCGCCAGGCCTTCCTCACGGAAGTCGGGCGGGTGGATCGCTTTCGTGCTGACGCCACGGAAGTCTTCTCTCTGCTGCCCGCACGACCCCGTGCGGGCGAAGCTTCAGGTTGGGGGAAGGGTCAGTTCTCGGACTTCGGCTCGTCGGGCTTCGCGTCGCCGGAGGCGTCGTCTCCCGAGGTGCCGGCCTCTCCGGCCGCTTCCTCGATCCGCTCGCCGAACTCGGGCTCCGCAGCCTCGCCGGTGGTCGCAGCGGCGGCGGCCTCGGGGGCCGGGGCGTCGATGACGCGCGCGATCGTCTGGCGGTGGACCGTCAGCACGGTGCCGGGGCTCGTCTCGAGCTTGACCTGGTTCTCGTCCTCGTCGATCGAGAGGATCGTGCCGAACACGCCGAAGTTCGTCATCACATCCGCACCCGGCTGGACCTTCGACTGCAGCTCACGCGCCTCCGCCTGACGCTTGCGGGAGTTGCGGAACATGAAGAAGATCAGCACCGCCAGGACGACGAGCATGATGATAGTGAACGGGTCCATGGAAACCTTCCGGGTGCGCGGGGGCGCCGCACGCCGAGCATGCGGGGGCAGGCGAGAGCCTCATAGGATTATAGGTCATCGATCGGCAGTCGCGGTGTGTCGCTTCCCGCCGTCGTATTCGCGTCGTCGAGACCGAAATGCCGCCAGGCGGCGGGGGTCGCCACACGCCCTCGCGGAGTGCGGGTGATGAGGCCGATCCGCACGAGGAAGGGCTCGACGACGGCCTCGATCGTCTCGGCCTCCTCGCCGACCGAGACCGCGAGCGTCGACAGACCCACGGGCCCGCCGCCGAAACGGGTGAGGATCGTCTCCATGACGGCGCGATCGAGCCGGTCGAGGCCGAGCGCATCGACGTCGTAGAGTTCGAGGGCCGCGCGCACCGCGCCGACGTCGGGCCTGCCGCTGCCGCCGTCGGCGGCCTCGACGAGCGCATAGTCGCGGACGCGGCGCAGCAGACGGTTGGCGATGCGGGGCGTTCCTCGGCATCGCCCGGCGATCTCGGCGATCGCCTCGGCGTCGATGTCGAGCCCGAGCATGCGCGCGGCGCGGGCGAGCACCTCTCGCAGTTCGGACTCGTCGTAGAACTCGAGGTGCGCCGTGAAGCCGAAGCGGTCGCGCAACGGGTTCGGCAGGAGGCCCGACCGGGTCGTCGCGCCGACGAGCGTGAAGGGCGCGAGGTCGAGCGGCACGGAGGTCGCCCCGGCGCCCTTGCCGACCATGATGTCGATGCGGAAGTCCTCCATCGCGAGGTAGAGCATCTCCTCCGCCGAGCGGGCCATGCGGTGGATCTCGTCGATGAAGAGCACTTCGCCGGGCACGAGCGAGGAGAGGATCGCGGCGAGGTCGCCGGCGTGCTGGATCGCGGGGCCGCTCGACATCCGCAGCGGGCGGCCGCCCTCGTGGGCCACGATCATCGCGAGGGTCGTCTTCCCGAGGCCGGGCGGGCCGGCCAGCAGGATGTGGTCGGGCGAGCGCTGCTGCAGCTCCGCGGCCCGCAGCAGGAGCTGCAGCTGCCCGCGGACCTTGGCCTGGCCGACGAACTCGCCGAGGTTCTTGGGTCGCAGCGCGCCTTCGAAGGCCAGCTCGGCGTCTCCGGCGAGGTGCGGATCGGTCAGGGCCACCGGCTCGGTCACGATGCCGCCTTCCCGCCCTGGCCGAGGCGGCCGAGCGTCATCCTCAGCAGACCCTGCACGCTCGCCGTGCGCGCCGCCTCGCTCTCGGCGACGAGTTCGTCGATCGTCTGCCGGGCGACGCGCTCGGGCCAGCCGAGCCCGGTGAGCGCGGCGAGCACGTCGTCGCTCGCCGCCGCCCGAACCTCCGGCTCGCCGCCCGCGGCGGCCACCACGAGCTTGCCGGCCAGCGAGAGCACGATGAGCTTGGCCGTCTTCGGCCCGATGCCGCTCACCCGACGGAACGCCGCATCGTCCTCGGCGTCGACGGCCGCGGCGACCTGCTCGGGGCTCATCGCCGAGAGCACCCCGAGCGCCGACTTCGGCCCGACGCCGGTCACCCCGATCAGCAGCTCGAAGACCTCGAGCTCCTCGGCGGCGGCGAAGCCGAAGAGGGTGAGCGCATCCTCGCGCACGATGAGCGAGGTGTGCACCAGCGCCTCCTCGCCCACCCGGCTCGCGAGCGAGAGCGCCGGCGGCACCTGCACGGCGAAGCCGACGCCGCCGACGTCGATCACGAGGGTGCTGCCGGATGCGGCGAGGACGGTGCCGCGCAGAGAGGAGATCACGTGTCCAGGGTACGGGGACCCGCCGACGCCCTCGCGGCACGCTCGGCGGCGCGCCACGCGCGCTGAGCGGGTGTCAGCCCGGCATCCCCCGGGGCGGCGGCGGACTCGCGCTCCTGGGCCGCCTGCACCCCGCCGCCGCGCCAGGCGTGGCAGATCGCCAGGGCGAGCGCGTCGGCGGCATCCGCCGGCTTCGGCACCTCGTCGAGCCCGAGGATCCGCGCGACCATGGCGCCGACCTGCTTCTTGTCCGCCCGGCCGTAGCCGGTGATGGCGGCCTTGACCTCCGACGGGGTGTGCAGGGCGACCGGCAGCGCCCGGCGGGCCGCGATGAGCATGGCGACGCCGGAGATCTGCGCCGTGCCCATGATCGTCGACACGTCGCTTCTGGCGAAGACGCGTTCGAGGGCGACCGCCTGCGGGCGGTGTTCCTCGAGGATCGCCTCGAGCCCCGTCGCGATGCGCTCGAGGCGGCGCGGCGTGTCGAGGTCGGCCGGCGAGCGGAGCACGACGACGTCGACGAGCCGGGCTGTGCGGTTCGGCTCGATGTCGACGACGCCGACGCCGCATCGCGTCAGGCCGGGGTCGATGCCGAGCACCCGCACGGCGTCGGTTAGTCCTCGGCCTCGAGCTGGGCGGCCACCTCGGGGGTGAGGTCGAAGTTGCTGTAGATGTTCTGCACGTCGTCGCTGTCTTCGAGCGCGTCGATGAGGCGGAAGATCTTCCGGGCGGTCTCGACGTCGATCTCGACCTTGAGGTTCGGCACGAACGCGGCGTCGGCGGAGTCGTAGTCGATGCCGGCCTCCTGCAGCGCGGTGCGTGCACCGACCATGTCGGAGGCCTCGGTGATGACCTCGAAGGTCTCGCCCTCGTCGGTGACCTCTTCGGCGCCGGCGTCGAGCACCGCGCCGAGCACGTCGTCTTCGCCGAGGCCGTCGACCTTGGAGACGACGATGACGCCCTTGCGCGCGAAGTTGTAGGCGACGCTGCCCGGGTCGGCCATGGTGCCGCCGTTGCGGGTCATGAGCGTGCGGACCTCGGCCGCCGCGCGGTTCTTGTTGTCGGTGAGGCACTCGATGAGCAGGGCCACGCCGCTCGGGCCGTAGCCCTCGTACATGATGGTGGTGTAGTCGACGCTCTCGCCCGAGATGCCCGCGCCGCGCTTGATGGCGCGGTCGATGTTGTCGTTCGGGACGGAGGTCTTCTTCGCCTTCTGCACGGCGTCGTACAGCGTCGGGTTGCCCGAGAGGTCGGCGCCGCCCATCTTCGCGGCGACCTCGATGTTCTTGATGAGCTTCGCGAACGACTTTGCCCGGCGCTGGTCGATGACCGCCTTCTTGTGCTTCGTCGTCGCCCACTTGGAGTGACCTGACATGCGCACCATCCTACGCGGATGCGGCGCCCGGAATTCGTGCGCGGCCCGCTAGCTGTACTTCCCTGACAGGTTGTGAACGGCTGAGGTAGTGAAGACCTCCGGGGCAGGATGTGGGTTACCACACTCACCGTCCTGACCACGGAGGTCTTCGTGACTCACGCTAACGCGCCCTTGACGCCGGAGGGGCGTCGACGTCTTGCCGTTCTGATCGTCGATGACGGTTGGACTGTCCGCCGTGCGGCCGAACGCTTTCAGTGTTCGCCGGCGACGGCATCTCGGTGGGCTCGCCGGTACCGCGCCGGCCTGCCGCTGACCGACCGTAGTTCGAGGCCTCACTCGTCACCGGGCCGGCTGCCGCGCAAGACAGAACGGCGAATCCTCGCGTTGCGGTTCGTCCGTCGGTGGGGGCCGCACCGGATCGCGTATCACCTGGGGCTGCACCGTTCCACGGTCGGCCGGGTGCTCGCACGGTATCGGATGCCGAAGCTGGCGAACATCGACCAGGCCACAGGGCTGCCCGTCCGCAAGCCCAAGCCGGTGCGTTACGAAGTCGCCAAACCGGGCCAGTTGGTGCATGTGGACATCAAGAAGCAAGGCCGGATCCCCGACGGCGGCGGCTGGCGCGTCCACGGCCGCGGGTCCGCCCAGGACCGCCACGCTGGCCTCGCCCGCGACAAAGCCGCCCGGGCCGGCGCGGCAGGTTCACGCGGCTACCGCTACCTGCACCACGCCGTGGACGACTACTCACGGGTCGCGTACTCGGAGATCCTCGACGACGAACGCAAAGAGACCGCCGCCGGGTTCTGGAACCGCGCGAACGCGTTCTTCACCGGCCTCGGGGTGACAGTGACCGCGGTAATGACCGACAACGGTGCCTGCTACCGCTCCCACGCCTTCGCCGACGCCCTCGGCGAGAACGTGAAGCACAAGTGGACCAAGCCCTACCGGCCCCAGACCAACGGCAAAGTCGAACGGTTCAACCGAACCCTCGCCGCCGAATGGGCCTACGCGAAGCCCTACACCAGCGAAGCCGAACGAACCGCCGCCTACGACACCTGGCTCCATGACTACAATCACCACAGACCCCACACCGGCATCGGCGGCCAAACACCCTCACAACGCGTTCACAACGTCACGGGGAAGTACAGCTAGCATCGGCGCATGACCGACGCCGCCGCCCCGACCGCAGCGAACCGCGTGCCGTGGGCCGCGCTCCCGGACGCGGTGCGCACGGCCGTCGAGGAGCGGGCGGGCTCCCCGGTCGTCTCGGCCGGGCTCGCGGCCGGCGGGTTCAGCGCCGGATACGCCGGCGTGCTCGACTTCGCCGACGGCACGCGCCGCTTCGTGAAGGCCGGCGACGGCGGGCGCAACGCCGAGACCGCACGGCTGCACCGTACCGAGGGCCGTCTCGCGGGCGAGCTGCCGCCGGGTTTCGCTCCTGCGTTCGAGTGGATGCTCGAGACCGGCGAGTGGGTGGTGCTCGCCTTCGAGGCGGTCGACGGTCGCGTGCCGGGGCCGTGGACGCTCGCCGAGCTCGACGCCGTGCTCGCATTGCAGGCCGAGCTCGCGTCCCTGCCGGCGCCCTCCGGCCTCCCGTCGGTCGGAGCGTGGTTCGCAGCGGGGCCGAGGGGCTGGCGCGAGCTGGGGAGCACGGCTCCGGATGCGGTGCCGGGATGGGCGCGGGGCCGGCTCGACGAGCTCATCGCCCTCGAACCGCAGGCGGTCGATGCGGCCGCGGGAACGTCGTTCGTGCACTTCGATCTGCGCTCCGACAACGTGCTGCTCGAGCCGAGCGGCGCCGTGCGACTCGTCGACTGGCCGCACTCCGGGTGCGGCGCCCCGTGGCTCGATCTGGCGTTCTTCGCACCGAGCGTCGCCGTCGACGGCGTCGCCGACGCGCCGGGTATCGACGCCGAAGCGGTGTTCCGCCGCTCGCCGCTGGCCGGGGACGTCGACCGCGGTCGGCTCGCGGCGGTCATGTGCGCCTGGGCGGGGAGGCAGCTCAGCAGTTCGCTGCGCGAGGATCCGCCGGGTGTGCCGGGGCTCCGCGCCTTCCAGCGCCGTCAGGCCGTGCCCGTGCTCGCGTGGGCGTCGGACCTGCTCGACCAGACCGCCTGACCGGGCCGGTGCGGCCGCCGCATCACGCCGCCGCGGCGCGCACCTGACCGAGGAAGCGCTCGTGGAAGCGGGTCTCCCCCGTCAGTTCCGGGTGGAAGGCGGTCGCCAGCAGCGCGCCCTGTTCGACGGCGACGATCCGGCCGTCGTCGTGGCGCGCGAGAGCGCTGGCAGCGGGGCCGAGCGAGGCGACCACGGGTCCGCGGATGAAGGCGGCGCGCACAGGCTCCTCCCCCATGTCGGGCACATCGAGCAGGGTCTCGAAGGACTCGGTCTGCGCGCCGAAGGCGTTGCGGCGGGCGACGATGTCGAGGCCGCCGAAGGTCTCCTGGCCGGCTGCGGCGTCTTCGAGGGCGTCGGCGAGGAGGATGAGCCCGGCGCAGGTGCCGAGCATCGGCATCCCGGCCCCGATGGCGACGCGGATCGGCCCGGTGAGGCCGGCGAGTGCGGCGAGGCGGGCGATGACGGTGGATTCGCCGCCGGGGATCACGAGCCCGTCGACGCCGGCGAGCTCCTCGGGCCGCCGCACGCGCACCACGGTGGCGCCGAGGCCGTCCAGCATCCGCTCGTGCTCGCGGACGCCGCCCTGCAGGGCGAGCACGCCGATGCGGGGCGCTCGGGCATCCACCCCCGCGTTCACCAGCCGCGCTCGGCGAGTCGGTGCGGGGCCGGAAGGTCGGCGACGTCGATGCCGACCATGGCTTCGCCGAGGCCGCGGGAGGCGGCGGCGATCGCTACGGGGTCGTCGAAAAAGGTCGTGGCCTTCACGATCGCGGCCGCGCGCTGCTCGGGATTGCCGGACTTGAAGATGCCCGAGCCGACGAAGACGCCGTCGGCGCCGAGCTGCATCATCATCGCGGCGTCGGCGGGGGTCGCGACACCGCCTGCGGTGAAGAGCACGACCGGCAGCGTGCCGGTCTCGGCGATCTCGGCGACGAGCTCGTAGGGGGCCTGCAGGTTCTTGGCGGCGACGTAGAGCTCGTCGCGGGTCATCGAGGTGAGCGCGTGGATCTCGGCGGTGATCGTGCGGATGTGCTTGGTCGCCTCGGAGACGTCGCCGGTGCCGGCCTCCCCCTTGGAGCGGATCATCGCGGCGCCCTCGGTGATGCGGCGGAGGGCTTCCCCGAGGTTCGTGGCACCGCAGACGAACGGCACGGTGAACCGCCATTTGTCGATGTGGTTGACGTAGTCGGCGGGCGAGAGCACTTCGGACTCGTCGATGTAGTCGACCTCGAGGGCTTCGAGCACCTGTGCTTCGACGAAGTGGCCGATGCGGGCCTTGGCCATGACGGGGATGGAGACTTCGGCCTTGATGGCGTCGATGAGCTCGGGGTCGCTCATGCGCGCGACGCCGCCTTGGGCGCGGATATCGGCGGGCACGCGCTCGAGCGCCATGACGGCGACGGCGCCGGCGTCTTCGGCGATGCGGGCCTGTTCGGGGGTGACGACGTCCATGATGACGCCGCCCTTCAGCATCTCGGCGAGGCCGCGCTTGACGCGGGTGGTGCCGGTTCCTGACGTGCTCATGAGGATCCTCCGGTGGATGCCGTGGCGCGCCGTCTTCGGCCCGCCGACCGAGCGAAGTTCGGCCTAGGCCAAACGCTAGCATGGTCCGGGACTAGACTCGCAGGCACATGGAACACGAGCCGACCCACACGATCTCCGGCCGCACGGCCGCCGAGATCGCCGACGGCGTGCGCGGCCTCATCGAACGCGGCGAGCTGCAGCCCGGCGATCCGCTCCCGCCCGTGCGCAGCCTCGCCGACACCCTCGACGTCAACCGCAACACGGCCGTCGCCGCCTACCGGCAGCTCGCCGCCGCCGGCCTCGTCGAGGCCCGCGGACGCGGCGGCACCCACGTCGCAGACCGCGCCGCGGTGCCGCAGGAGGGCTTCGCCGCCGACAGCGTGCTGCGCGACGTCGCCACCGGCAACCCCGACCCCGCCCGCATCCCGGACCCCTCCGCCGCCCTCGCCCGCATCGCGGCCCGACCCGTGCTCTACGGCGAACCCGTGATCGACCCCGGTCTGGAAGCCTGGGCCGACGCGTGGATGCGCGCCGACCTCGCCCCCGAGGATCTCCGGCTCACGATCACGAGCGGCGCGGCCGACGCCGTCGAACGCCTCCTGGCCCAGGCCCTCGTCCGCGACGACGCCGTCGCCCTCGAAGACCCCTGCTTCCTCACGAGCATCCACACCGCACGCCTCGCCGGCTACCGGGTCGTGCCCGTCCCCGTCGATGAACAGGGCATGACGGTCGACGGCCTCCGCGCCGCCCTCGAACAGGGCGTCCGCGCGATCGTCTGCACCCCGCGCGCCCAGAACCCCACCGGCGCGAGCCTCACCGCCGACCGCGCCGCCCGGCTCCGCGAGGTCCTGGCCGACCACCCCTACGTGCTCGTCATCGAGGACGACCACTTCTCGATGCTCTCCCGGCAGCCCTTCCACTCGCTCATCGGGCCCGACCACCGCCGCTTCGCGCTCGTACGATCCGTGTCGAAGTTCCTCGGGCCCGACATGTGCCTGGCCGTGACCGCATCCGACCCCGGCACCGCCGAACGCCTCGCGATGCGGCTCAGCCCCGGCACGACCTGGGTCAGCCATCTGCTGCAGCGGCTCGTGCTCGCCCTCGTCGCAGACCCCGACGTCGCCCGGGAGATCGAAGCCGCCGGCATCCACTACGCGGAACGGAACCGCGCCTTCACCGCCCGCCTCGGCGACGCCGGCCTGCCGACCGCTTCCGGCGACGGGCTGAACCTCTGGGTGCCCCTGCCCGTCCCCGCCCGCGACGTCGCCGAGCAGCTCATGCGCCGCGGCTGGCTCGTGCGCTCCGGCGACGCCTTCGCCCTCGACGAGGCGCCCGCCGCCAGACGCCTGCGGCTCACCGTGCACGACCTCGACGACGCCGACGCCGCACGACTCGCCGCCGACCTCGCCGCAGCCGTCCGCGCGGCCGGCGGCCGCCTCCACCCGACCAGAATGGAATGATGCTCCCATGAAGATCCTCTCGATCCAGTCCGCCGTCGCCTACGGGCACGTCGGCAACTCCGCCGCCGTGTTCCCCCTGCAGCGCATCGGCGTCGAAGTGCTGCCCGTCTACACGGTGAACTTCTCCAACCACACCGGCTACGGCGCCTGGCGCGGCCCCATGATCAGCCCCGACGACGTCCGCGACGTCATCACCGGCATCGAGGAGCGCGGCGCCTTCGGCGGCATCGACGTCATCCTCTCCGGTTACCAGGGCGGCGAGGGCATCGGCGAGGTCATCCTCGACGCCGTGGCCCGCGTGAAGGCCGCCAATCCGGCCGCGATCTACGCCTGCGACCCCGTCATGGGCAACGCCAAGTCGGGCTGCTTCGTCGCCCCCGCGATCCCGATCCTGCTGCGGGAGCGCGTCGTGCCGGCCGCCGACCTCATCACCCCGAACCAGTTCGAGCTCGGCTTCCTCACCGAGACCGAGCCCGACACCCTCGAATCCACCCTCGCCTCGGTCGACCTCGCCCGGGCGATGGGCCCGAGCACGGTGCTCGTCACGAGCGTCGAGCGCCCGGACCGACCCGAGGGCACGATCGAGATGCTCGCCGTCGACGACGCCGGCGCATGGATCGTGCAGACCCCGCTGCTGCCGCTGAAGGCGAACGGCTCCGGCGACGTGACGGCGGCCCTGTTCACCGCCCACTACCGGAGCACGGGCGATGCGGCGGATGCCCTCGCGCGCACCACCTCGAGCGTGTTCGACCTGCTCGAGCGCACGCACGCCTCCGGGGAGCGCGAGCTGCAGCTCGTCGAATCGCAGGAGGCCTACGCGCACCCGCGCATGCAGTTCGAGGTGCGCCAGGTGCGCTGAGACACGAGCTCGGGTGCGGATGCCCTGGGGCGACCCCGGGCATCCGCACCCGGTCCGTCAGGTCCTCGTCAGGCCGGCCAGGCCGCCGCGACCTCGTCGCGCACCTCGCCGAGGAGGCGGGGCAGCGCCTTCGTGCCGGCGATGATCGGGAAGAAGTTCGCATCCAGCGCCCAGCGCGGCACGATGTGCTGATGCAGGTGCTCGGCGATGCCCGCGCCCGCGATGCGCCCCTGGTTCATCCCGATGTTGAAGCCGTCGCACTGCGAGACGTCCTTCAGCACGCGCATCGCGGTCTGGGTGATCTCGCCGATCTCCGCGACCTCTTCGGGGCTCGCCTCGTCGTAGGTGGCGATGTGGCGGTACGGGCACACGAGGAGGTGGCCCGAGTTGTACGGGAAGAGGTTCAGCAGCGCGAAGGCGTGCTCGCCGCGGTGGACGATGAGGGCGTCCTCGTCCCGCATGCCGGGCGCCGCGCAGAACGGGCAGGCGTCGCGCTCGGGCTGCTGGCCCTGCTGGATGTAGGCGATGCGGTGCGGGGTCCACAGCCGCTGGAACGCGTCGGGGACCGCGGCGATCTCGTCGGAGGAGATCGCCGGCACGCCCGCGAACTCCTCGGCCGAGTACGGGCGGTAGTCGCTCGCGGCCGGCTGCTCGCCGTCGCCGCTCATCGGAAGTCTTCCGCCGTGACGATCTGCCGGCGCTCGGCGATGACGCGACGGATGCGTTCGACGGCCTCTTCGACGGGCACGCCGTTCTCCTGCGTGCCGTCGCGGAAGCGGAAGCTCACCGAGCCGGCCGCCCGGTCGTCCTCGCCGGCGATCAGCTGGAACGGCACGCGCTGCTTCGTGTGGGTGCGGATCTTCTTCTGCATCCGGTCGTCGCTCGTGTCGAGCTCGGCGCGCACGCCGGCGCCCTTCAGCTGCTCGACGACGGCGCCGAGGTAGGGCGCGTATTCCTCCGCGACCGGGATGCCGACGAGCTGCACGGGGGCGAGCCAGACGGGGAATGCGCCGGCGTAGTGCTCGGTGAGCACGCCGAAGAAGCGCTCG
This sequence comes from Agromyces archimandritae, assembly GCF_018024495.1. Classification (NCBI taxonomy): domain Bacteria; kingdom Bacillati; phylum Actinomycetota; class Actinomycetes; order Micrococcales; family Microbacteriaceae; genus Agromyces; species Agromyces archimandritae. The sequence goes on along the minus strand of NZ_CP071696.1, from coordinate 3,297,429 downwards.
ATGGAGCCGAACTTCGCCGAGTGGATCATCACCGGCTGCCGGTGCGAACCGTCGGCCGCCGTGTACTCCAGCCCGAAGCCCTCCGGCTGGTTGAAGTCGTATTGGATGGTCGACATCTGCCAGGTGCGCCCGATGGCATCCCGAGCCTGCACCGAGATCTTCGGCCCGTAGAAGGCGGCCCCGCCCGGGTCGGGCACGAGGTCGAGCCCGGTGGACTCGGCGACCTCGCGGAGCACGTCCGTGGCGACCTCCCACTGCTCGTCGCTGCCCTTGAACTTGTCGGAGTTCTCATCCCGCGTCGACAGTTCGAGGTAGAAGTCGTCGAGGCCGAAGTCGCGAAGCAGCCCGAGGATGAACTCGAGCAGGTGCTTGACCTCGCCCGGCGCCTGCTCGGGGGTGACGTAGCTGTGCGAATCGTCCTGGGTGAGACCGCGCACACGGGTGAGGCCCTGCACGACGCCCGACTTCTCGTAGCGGTAGACCGTGCCGAACTCGAAGAAGCGCAGCGGCAGCTCGCGGTACGAGCGGCCCCGCGAGCGGTAGATGAGGTTCTGCATGGGGCAGTTCATCGCCTTGAGGTAGTACTCGCTGTTCTCGAGCTCCATCGGCGGGAACATCGTGTCCTTGTAGTACGGCAGGTGACCGCTCAGCTCGAAGACGTGCGCCTTCGTGATGTGCGGGGTCGAGACGTACTGGAACCCCTCCTCGATGTGGCGGCGGCGGACGTAGTCCTCCATCTCGCGCTTGATGATGCCGCCCTTGGGGTGGAAGACGGGCAGGCCCGAGCCGATCTCGTCCGGGAAGCTGAACAGGTCGAGCTCGGCACCGAGCTTGCGGTGGTCGCGTTTGGCGGCCTCTTCGAGGCGGTGCTGGTAGGCGCGCAGCTCGTCCTTGCTCGGCCAGCCGGTGCCGTAGATGCGCTGCAGCTGCGGGTTCTTCTCGGAGCCGCGCCAGTAGGCGGCGGCCACGCGCATGAGCGACCAGCCGTTGCCGATGAGCCGGGTGCTCGGCAGGTGGGGGCCGCGGCAGAGGTCCTTCCAGACGGTCTCGCCGGTCTTCGGGTCGACGTTGTCGTAGATGGTGAGTTCGGCGCCGCCGACCTCGACCGACTCGTTCTCCTCGGCGGATGCGGCGCCGCCCTTCAGCCCGATGAGTTCGAGCTTGTAGGGCTCGGCGGCGAGCTCCTCGCGTGCTTCGTCGTCGGTGACGACGCGGCGCACGAAACGCTGGCCGGCGCGGATGATGCGGCTCATCTCCTTGTCGAGGGCCTTCAGGTCCTCGGGGGTGAAGGGCTCGGCGACGTCGAAGTCGTAGTAGAAGCCGTCGGTGATGGGCGGGCCGATGCCGAGCTTGGCTTCGGGGTTGACCGACTGCACGGCCTGCGCGAGCACGTGCGCGGTCGAGTGGCGCAGGATCGCGAGGCCGTCCGGCGAGTCGATCGTCACGGGCTCGACGGTGTCGTCGGCCGTGACCGTGGCGGCCAGGTCCTTGAGCTCGCCGTTGACGCGCATCGCGACAACGGATCGGTCGGTGAAGAGCTCGAAGCCGTCGGCCACCTGATCCACTCCCAGTCTGAATCGATCCGGCCCTGTTCGCAGGCCGCATCCGGATGTTCCAACTGTAGTCGCCGCCGCGCCCCGGCCGATGCGAGCGGATGCGCCGGCGGGCTCCCCCGGGAACGAGAAAACCCCCGGCGCTCTGCCGGGGGTTCGTGGTGGGCGATACTGGGATCGAACCAGTGACCTCTTCCGTGTCAGGGAAGCGCGCTACCGCTGCGCCAATCGCCCAAGTCTGAGACAAGTATCTCAGCCTGGAGGTGGATACGGGATTCGAACCCGTGTATACGGCTTTGCAGGCCGCTGCCTCGCCTCTCGGCCAATCCACCGCGTGTCTTGGGTTCACCACCTCAAGAACGAAACCGAGCCTTTCGGCCCGGCTTCGATCAGAGCGGATGACGAGACTCGAACTCGCGACCCTCACCTTGGCAAGGTGATGCGCTACCAACTGCGCCACATCCGCGTTTGCTTTCGCATTTCTGCGTGCAGAGAGACTCTAACCGATGATTCGCGCGAATCACAAACTGAGGCCCCCTCGTGTCGCGGACCCGTTCGCGGCGGGTCCCCGACGCGCCCGGAGCGCTCCCCCGATGTGCGCGCGGGCTCATCCGTCGGCTAGTATCTCGGGTGGCGGATCCGAGCATTCGGAACCGCCGATCAGGGCGATTGGCGCAGCTGGTAGCGCGCTTCCTTCACACGGAAGAGGTCGTCGGTTCGAGCCCGGCATCGCCCACATCACGAGAAAACCCCCGGTTCCACCGGGGGTTTTCTCGTTTCACCACCCGTAGCGCTCGCGCACCGCCTTCGCGATCGCCTCGTAACGCCGACGGTCGACGGATGCCGCCTCGCGCCGCATCCCCTCGCTCCGCACGAGCAGCACACGGCCGAGATCCACCCAGCTCGACCGGCCCTGCGCATCCCAGGCACCCGGCCCGAGCTCGACGTAGTCGGCCTGGCCGGGATGCGGCCGGCTCGTCAGCTGCGCCGCGACGAAGAGCCCCGGGTCGCGCTCGGAGGCCGCGAGGATGACGACCGGGCGATCCTTGCCGCGCCCGTCGTTCTCCTCGTACGGCACCCACGTCCACACGACCTCCCCGGGGTCCGGCGTCTCGTCGTCGTCGGGCGCGTAGGCGACCCGCACACCGCGCAGGCGACGCGGATCGACCTCGACCGTCGCGCCCGGCCCCGTCTGCCCGGGAGCGGGCTCCTCGCGCCGCGCGGGCGCCGATGACGCGGCCCGGCCGGCATCCGCTCGCGGGCGGAAGACGGATGCGAGACGACGGAACAGGGATCTGACGGGAGCTGCCACACCCGCACCATACCGGCCGCACGCCGAACGGCCGGCACCGCTTCCGCGATGCCGGCCGTTCGATGAGGCGCGGGGATCAGACCCGCTCGAGGGCGTACCCCTCCTCGCCGTGCACGACCGTGTCGATGCCGGCGATCTCGTCCTCGTTCTTCACGCGGAAGCCCATCGTCTTCTCGATCGCGAAGCCGAGGATCCACGCCACGACGAAGGAGTACACGAGCACCGCGATCGCCGCGACCGCCTGGACCGCGAGCTGGCCGAGGTCGCCGCCCGTGAACAGGCCCGTGCCGATCGCGAAGAAGCCGAGGTAGAGGGTGCCGATGAGGCCGCCGACGAGGTGGATGCCGACGACGTCGAGCGAGTCGTCGAAGCCGAGCTTGAACTTCAGCTCGACGGCCAGGGCGCACAGCGCACCGGCCACGACACCGAGGAGCAGCGCCCAGCCGGGCTCGAGGTTCGCGCACGCCGGGGTGATGGCCACGAGGCCCGCTACCGCACCGGATGCCGCGCCGACCGCGGTGGGCTTGCCGTCCTTCACCTTCTCGACGACGAGCCAGCCGATGATGGCCGCGGCCGTCGCGCCGAGGGTGTTGACGACGATGAGACCGGTGTTGGCGAGCCCGTTCAGCCACTCGGCGCCCGCGTTGAAGCCGAACCAGCCGAACCACAGCACCGAGGCGCCCAGCAGCGTCAGCGGCACGTTGTGCGGCTTGTCCATGCCCTTCTGGAACCCGACGCGCTTGCCGAGGACGAGGGCGAGCGCGAGCGCCGCGGCACCTGCGTTGATGTGCACCGCGGTACCGCCGGCGTAGTCGATCACGGCCGGCAGGCCGAGCGTCTCGCCGAGGTTCAGGATCCAGCCCCCGCCCCAGACCCACGCCGCCACCGGGAAGTACACGAGCGTCGCCCAGAGGCCGGCGAACACCATCCACGAACCGAACTTCGCACGGTCGGCGATGGCGCCCGAGATGAGGGCGACCGTGATGAGCGCGAAGGTCGCACCGAAGGCGACGCCCAGCAGGTCGGTGTTCGCCGTCTCACCCGTCGCCAGCTCGCCGAGGGCGAAGTCCGAGAACGGGTTGCCGGCGAAGTTCCACACGCCGTCCACGGCGCTCATGTTGAATCCGTAGAGCACCCAGAGCACGCCCACGAGGCCGAGGGCCCCGAAGCTCATCATCATCATGCTGATGACGCTCTTGGCCTTGACCAGGCCGCCGTAGAAGAACGCGACGCCGGGGGTCATGAAGAGCACGAGCGCGGTGGCGATGATCGCCCACGCAATGCTTCCCGTATCCATAGGTTTTCCTCACACCTCATCGATCTGCAGGGGATGGACCCGGTCGGTCTTCACCGCGGCGGGTACGGGTTCAGCATGATCCCGGCAGGTTTCGGTGGAGTGGCCCCGTTCGTTTCGCGTCGGTTACGAAGAACGCCGCCGTGTAACGAGCGTGTTTCGCGGGGCTGGGCGGTCGCGGCGGATCGGGAGTGCGGCGGCGCGTCAGGCGTGCGAGGGCAGCCGCCCCGAGGTGAGCGCGACGAGACGGCTCATGGCGCGCAGATACTTCTTGCGGTAGCCGCCGCCCAGCATCTCCTCGTCGAAGACCCGGTCGAGCGGCAGCCCGCTCGCGATCACCGGGATCTCGGCGTCGTAGACGCGGTCGACGAAGGCGACGAGGCGCAGGGCCGCGTTCTGGTCGTGCAGCTCGTGGACGCCGTCGATCGCGATCGTCTCGACGCCGTCGATGAGTTTGGCGTACTTGGACGGGTGGACGGTCGCCAGGTGCGCGACGAGCGGATCGAACGCGTCTCGGGCGACGGTGCGGCCGTGCCCGGCGAGGGCTTGGACGGTGCGGTCGAGCGCATCGTCGTCGAGCGCCTGGGCGTGGCCGTCGACGTCGCGGCGCCGATAGTCGAGGCCGTCGATGCGCAGCGTCTCGAAGTTCGAGGAGAGCGCGTGGATCTCGCGCATGAAGTCGGAGGCGGCGAAGCGGCCCTCGCCGAGGGCGTTGGGCGGGGTGTTGCTCGTGGCGGCCACGCGGGTGCCTCCGGCCATGAGCTCGCCGAGGAAGCGGGTCATCAGCATCGTGTCGCCCGGGTCGTCGAGCTCGAACTCGTCGATGCAGATCAGGCGTGCCCCGCGCAGCAGTTCGACGGCGGGGCGGTAGCCGAGGGCGCCGACGAGGGCGGTGTACTGGATGAAGGTGCCGAAGTACTTCGGGCCGGGTGCGCCGTGCCAGAGCGCGGCCAGCAGGTGCGTCTTGCCGACGCCGAAGCCGCCGTCGAGGTAGACGCCGGGCAGCTCGGCCGGGGCCTTGCGGCCGCGCGAGCGGGTGCGGGCGAAGAATCCGCTCGGTCGCTGCGGGCGCCAGGCCTCGGCGAAGGCCTCGAGCCGGTCGACCGCGGCCTGCTGCGAGGGGAAGTCGGTGTCGGGCCGGTACGAGGCGAAGGACGCCTCGGCGAACTGGGGCGGCGGCACGAGTCCGGCGGCGATCTCGGCTCCGGTGACGGCCGGGCTGCGCTCGGCGAGGCTCACGGTGATGCGGGGCGTTGCCGTCGACATGGAAGGGATGCTGCTCCTGGTGTTGCCCCGGATGACGGCGATGCTGACTTCGGCCGGTGCTCCGCGTAGATTCGTTGTGGACCGCAGACCAGCCTAGTCCGCTCCCCCGACCACCCGCCCGACCGGGCGACCCCAGGAGGTTCCATGTCCGTCGCATTCGACCCAGCCGCGAAGTTCTCCGAGTACGCCCACCCCGAACGCCTCGTGTCGACGGAGTGGCTCGCCGAGCACCTCGGCCAACCGGGCCTCGTCGTCGTCGAATCCGATGAGGACGTGCTGCTCTACGAGACCGGTCACATCCCCGGCGCCGTCAAGATCGACTGGCACACCGAGCTGAACGACCCGGTCGTGCGCGACTACCTCGACGGCGAGCGCTTCGCAGCCCTGCTCGGCTCGAAGGGCATCTCCCGCGACTCGACGGTCGTCATCTACGGCGACAAGAACAACTGGTGGGCCGCCTACACCCTCTGGGTCTTCAGCCTCTTCGGCCACGAGGACGTGCGGCTGCTCGACGGCGGCCGCGATCTGTGGATCGCCGAGGGCCGGCCGGTGACGACGGATGCGACGGCGGTGACGCCGGTCGAGTACCCGGTGGTCGAGCGGGTCGACACCGAGATCCGCGCCTTCAAGGACGACGTGCTCGCCCATCTCGGCAAGCCGCTGATCGACGTCCGTTCCCCCGAGGAGTACTCGGGCGAGCGCACCACGGCGCCGGCCTACCCCGAGGAGGGCGCCCTGCGCGCCGGCCACATCCCGACGGCCGCATCCGTGCCGTGGGGCCGTGCGGCGGCCGAGGATGCGACGTTCCGGCCCCGCGCCGAGCTCGATGCGATCTACCGCGGCGAGGCGGGCCTGGCCGACGGCGACGAGGTCATCGCGTACTGCCGCATCGGCGAGCGGTCGAGCCACACCTGGTTCGTGCTGAAGCACCTGCTCGGCTTCGATGACGTGCGCAACTACGACGGTTCGTGGACGGAGTGGGGCAGCGCCGTGCGCGTGCCGATCGTCACCGGCCCGGAGCGCGGCGAGGTCCCCGGCCGCTGAGCCGGCGCTGCGGGCAGGGGTGCGAGAATGGATGCCGTGAACGCGCCGACCCTGCCCGCAGCCCTCGCCGAGACCCGCGAGGACTTCCTCGCCCTCGGCGTGTCCGACCGCCTGCAGCTGCTGCTCGAGTTCTCGAACGAGCTGCCCGGCCTGCCCGAGCGCTATCGCGACCACCCCGACCTCTTCGAGCGGGTGATCGAATGCCAGTCGCCGGTGTTCATCTTCGTGGAGGTCGCCGACGACGACACGGTCGCGATGTTCGGGACGGCGCCGCCCGAGGCCCCGACGACCCGCGGCTTCGCCTCGATCCTCGCCCAGGGCCTCAGCGGCCTGAGCGCGGCCGAGGCGCTCGCCGTCCCCGACGATTTCCCGCAGACCCTCGGCCTGGCCGAGGCGGTCTCTCCGCTCCGCGTGCGCGGCATGACGGGCATGCTCGCCCGGGCCAAGCGGCAGATCCGCGAGCGTCTCGCCGAGCGCGGCTGAGGCCCGGTTCCGGGCCGGGCGCGGTGGATGCCGCGCTCAGTCGAGTTCCTGCAGCCATGCGGTGATCTGGCCGTTCCAGAGCCCCGGGTCCGCGTTCCACAGTTTCGTGTGCCGGGCTCCTTCCCAGACGCGGAACGTGACGAGATCGGGCCTTGCCGCGGCCAACGCACGGGAGCCGGCGATCGGCACGAATCCGTCGTCGACGGAGTGCATGAGCAGCACGGGCACGGTCAGTTCGCCGGCACGCGCGACCGGGTCGAGTTCGCGGAGCGAGATCGGTGCGGCTGCGCCCGTGAGGCGGCGGCCGGTGCGGCCGCCGAGCACGCCGGAGACCACCCCGGCGAGCTCGCCCGGCAGGCCGAGCATCTCGCCCTGGAAGCGGAGGATGTCGCTCCAGTCGATCGCGGGCGAGTCGAGGATGACGCCGACCAGGCGCTCCCGCACCTCGGGCGAACGGAGCACCGCCTGGAGCACGATGCCCCCGCCCATCGACCAGCCCATGAGCACGATGCGTTTCGCTCCGTGCTCCGTCGCATGGGCGACGGCGGCGCGCACGTCGGCCCATTCGGTGCCCCCGAGCCCGTAGCGCCGATCCTCGCTGTCGGGGGCCTCGCCGTCGTTGCGGTACGAGACGAGCAGCGTGTCCCAGCCGTTGCCGCGGGCGACGGGCACGGCCCGCAGCCCCTCCTGCCGGCGGGATCCGCGACCGTGCACCTGGATGATCCAGTCGCCGCGGGGATGCTCGGGGGCGATGTGCCAGGCCGGCGCCGGCCCGAGATCGGTGTCGACGACGACGTTCTCGTACGGGTGGTCGAACTCCCACGGGCCGAGGCGGAGCCATCCGTTCATGCGGCCGCGGCGGGCCCGTTCGAGCCGGCCGAAGTCGACCGCCTCGATCCGCCGCCGCACGGTCTTCGTGTCGGCTTCGACGATCTCGCCGAGCCTTGCGTGCCCGGCGTCCCGGTCGAACCAGAAGCTGTAACGGCCGGGCATCAGGGCCTCATCGCTCCTCGCGAGCACGATCTCGCCGCGCGGCAGGTCGACGGCGAGGATGCGTTCCGGTTCCTCGTGCACGGCCGGCGGCGTGATGACCCGCCGTGCGAGGGCCACCGCCACGGCCGCCGTGGCACCCGCGACGATCCCGGCGGCGAGCATCGCCCCGCCGGCCGCGCCGAGCGCCGCGCGTCCGGCGATCCTGCCGGCATCCGTCCTGCGCATGCGCACCCCTCCGTTCCGCTGCGAGGCCCGACGGCGGCGCGCCGCCGCCACCGGCCCCTTCCGAGACTCTAATCTGCAGACGTGCCCGAGAACGTCCCCTCGCCGCCGGAATTCCTGGCCGCGCTCGATGCGATTCGCCGCGCACGGCCGCGCCCCGACCTCGTCGTGACCGAGATCGAGGCCCCCGAGCGGCTCGCCCCCTTCGCCGTCGCGCTCTCGGCCGATATCGCCCCCGGCACCCACGGGATCGACTCGGAACTCGGCACCGGCCGTTTCGTGCTGCTCTACGACCCGCTCGGCCAGGACGCATGGGGCGGGCGGTTCCGGGTGGTGTGCTTCGCGCAGGCCCCGCTGGAGACCGAGATCGGCCTGGATCCCTTCCTCGCCGACGTGGCCTGGTCGTGGCTCGTCGACGCCCTCGATGCGCGCGGGGCCAGGTACATCGCCGCATCCGGCACGGCCACGAAGGTGCTCTCGACCGGCTACGGCGAACTCGCCGGCCGCGGCGACGGCGCGCAGATCGAGCTCCGCGCCTCGTGGACCCCCCTCGACCACGAGGTCGCCGCGCATGTGGAAGGCTGGGGGGAGTTGTTATGCATGCTTGCAGGACTCCCGCCCCGATCCGAGGGGGTGACGGTCCTGCCGAGACGGAGGCCCGGGCGTGGATGAATTCCAGGTCATCGATACGGCCGACGGATTCGAACGCGCGATCGATGCGATCGCGCGCGGTCGCGGTCCCGTCGCCGTGGACGCGGAGCGCGCGAGCGGGTTCAAATACTCCCAGCGCGCCTATCTGATCCAGGTCTACCGGCGCGATTCGGGCACCTTCCTCTTCGACCCGCCGCCCATCGGCGACTTCGCCCCCTTGGAATCGGTGATCGGCACCGAGGAGTGGGTGCTGCACGCCGCGAGCCAGGATCTCGCCTGCCTGCGCGAGGTGGGCCTCGACCCCGAACGCGTCTTCGACACCGAGCTCGCCGCGCGTCTGCTCGGGATGCCCCGGGTCGGCCTCGGCACGGTCGTCGAAGAGCTGCTCGGCATCCACCTCGCGAAGGAGCATTCGGCCGCCGACTGGTCGACGCGCCCGCTCCCCCAGTCGTGGCTGAAGTACGCGGCCCTGGACGTCGAACTCCTCGTCGACCTCCGCGACCGGCTCGAACTCGAACTCGACCGCACGCACAAGACCGAGCTCGCCCTGCAGGAGTTCGACTCGGTCGTGCACCGAATGCCGAAGGCGCCGGCCGCCGAACCCTGGCGGCGGCTGTCAGGCATCCACGGCATCCGCGGCCAGCGCAACCTCGCGGTCGCCCGCGAACTCTGGCTCGCCCGCGACTCCCACGCCTCGGCGCTCGACATCGCACCGGGCCGGCTCGTGCCGGACGCCTCCATCGTCGCCGCGGCCAAAGCCCTCCCGCAATCGCGGCGCGGGCTCGCGGACCTCCGCGAGTTCACCGGTCGCGCGAGCCGCAGCGAACTCGACCGCTGGTGGGCGGCCGTCGAGACCGGCCTCGCCTCGGAAGAGCTGCCGAGCCTGCGTGCGAAGGGCGACGCGTTGCCGCCGCCGCGCGCATGGGCCGGCCGCAACCCGCCCGCCGACGCCCGCCTCCGTCAGGCCCGCACGGCCCTCGCCGACGTCGCCGAGACGTTGCAGATGCCGCTCGAGAACCTGCTGACGCCCGAGTACCTGCGCCGCGTCGCCTGGAACCCGCCGGAGGATCTCGGCATCGACGCCGTCTCGGCGGCCCTCGCCGCGCAGGGCGCACGTCCCTGGCAGATTGCCGCAACCGCACAGACCATCGTGGATGCCTTTGTGAGCGCGGAACAAAGCCTGCGGGACGCCGAAGCGGACGCTTCGTAGCTTCCGCCAACGGATGGGTGGACGTCCAGGCGGCCTTCGTAGGATCGATCCATCCAATGAAAGGTGGCTGCAGCGTGGCTGAACGAGCTGAAGTCGTCTTCGTCGACGGGGTCCGGACCCCGTTCGGCAAGGCGGGCGACAAGGGCATGTACTGGAACACTCGCGCCGACGACCTGGTCGTGAAGGCCATCGTCGGTCTGCTCGAGCGCAACCCGAACGTGCCGAAGGAGCGCATCGACGACGTCGCGATCGCCGCGACGACCCAGACCGGCGATCAGGGGCTCACGCTCGGCCGCAGCGCCGCGATCCTCGCGGGCATCCCGAAATCGGTCCCCGGCTTCGCGATCGACCGCATGTGCGCCGGCGCCATGACGGCCGCCGCGATGATGTCGGGCTCGATCGGCTTCGGCATGTACGACCTCGCGATCGCCGGCGGCGTCGAGCACATGGGCCACCACCCGATGGGCACCGGCGTCGACCCGAACCCCCGCTTCCTCACGGAGCGCCTCGTCAGCGAGGACGCGCTCGTCATGGGCGCCACCGCCGAGCGCATCCACGACCGCTTCCCGCAGCTGACCAAGGAGCGCTCCGACCGCTACGCGCTCGCGAGCCAGCAGAAGACGGCCGCCGCATACGCCGCCGGCAAGATCCAGCAGGACATCGTGCAGGTCGCGATCCGCACCGAGGCGGGCTGGGGCCTCGCCACGCGCGACGAGGTCATGCGCCCCGAGACGAGCCTCGAGGGCCTGGCCGGCCTGAAGACGCCGTTCCGCCCGCACGGGCGCGTCACCGCCGGCAACGCCTCCGGCCTGAACGACGGCGCCACCGCCGCCATCCTCGCCTCCGGCTCGCTCGCCAAGGAGCTCGGCCTCGCGCCGAAGATGCGGCTGCTGAGCTACGCCTTCGCCGGCGTCGACCCCGAGATCATGGGCATCGGCCCGATCCCGGCCACCGAGAAGGCCCTCGCCAAGGCGGGCCTCACGATCGAGGACATCGGCCTCTTCGAGATCAACGAGGCCTTCGCCGTGCAGGTGCTCTCGCTCCTCGACCACTACGGCATCGACGACGACGACCCCCGGGTGAACCCGTGGGGCGGCGCGATCGCCGTCGGGCACCCGCTCGCCTCCTCGGGCGTGCGCCTCATGAACCAGCTCGCGAGCCAGTTCGCCGAGCGGCCCGACGTGCGCTACGGCATGACGACCATGTGCGTCGGCCTCGGCCAGGGCGGCACCATGATCTGGGAAAACCCGAACTACGACCGCAAGGCTGCGAAGAAGGCGTAATCGACGATGACCGACTACACGAAGATCGATTTCGAATCCCTCGCCGCCCTCTCGGGCGACGAGGTCGTCACGCACTCCTACGTGCGCGACGTGCCCCTCTCGGGCGGGAAGACCCTCGCCCTCGTCACGCTCGACAACGGCCGCGACCACACGCGCCCGAACACGCTCGGCCCCGTCTCGCTCCTCGAGTACGCCAAGACGCTCGACGCGCAGGCCGCCCGTGCGGCCGAGGGCGAGATCCACGCCGTCGCGATCACCGGCAAGCCCTTCATCCTCGCCGCCGGCGCCGACCTGTCGAAGATCGCCGAGATCCCCGACCGCGAGACGGCGCGCAAGATGGGCCAGCTCGGCCACTACGCGCTCGGCAAGGCCTCGCAGCTCGGCGTGCCCTCCTTCGTCTTCATCAACGGTCTCGCCCTCGGCGGCGGCCTGGAGATCGGGCTGAACGCCGACTACCGCACCGTCGACGCCTCCGTGCCGGCCGTGGCGCTGCCCGAGGTCTTCCTCGGGCTCATCCCGGGCTGGGGCGGCGCGACCCTGCTGCCGAACCTCATCGGCATCGAGAACGCCCTCAAGGTCGTCGTCGAGAACCCGCTCAAGCAGAACCGCACCCTCAAGGGCAAGGACGTGCTCGAGCTCGGCATCGCCGACGTCATGTTCGACTCGGTGAACTTCCTCGAAGACTCCATCGCGTGGGCCGACGGGGTGCTCTCGGGCCGGATCAAGGTCAAGCGGCCCAACGAGCCGGGCAAGATCGAACGCCTCGCGAAGTGGGATGCCGCGATCGGCATCGCCACGAAGATGCTGAAGAGCCGCATCGGCTCGGTGCCCGAGTCGCCGTACGCGGCCCTCGAGCTCATGAAGGCCGCCAAGAACGGAGACCGCGCGGCCGGGTTCGAACGCGAGGACGAGGTGCTTTCGCGCCTCATCGCCGGCGACCAGCTGCAGGCCTCGATCTACGCCTTCAACCTCGTGCAGAAGCGCGCGAAGCGCCCCGCCGGAGCCCCCGACAAGGCCCTCGCGAAGAAGGTCACGAAGGTCGGCGTGCTCGGCGCCGGCTACATGGCCAGTCAGCTCGCGACCCTGTTCGTGCGGCGCCTGCGCGTCCCCGTCGTCATCACCGACATCGACCAGGCGCGCGTCGACAAGGGCGTGGCGTACATCAACGAGGAGATCGACAAGCTCCTCGGCAAGGGCCGCATCTCCTCCGATGAGGCGAACCGGCTGAAGGCGCTCGTGACCGGCACGACCGACAAGGCCGACTTCGCCGACTGCGACTGGGTCATCGAGGCCGTCTTCGAAGAGCTCGAGATCAAGCAGAACGTCTTCGCCGAGGTCGAACCGCACCTCTCCCCCGAGGCCGTGCTCGCGACGAACACCTCCTCCCTCTCGGTCGAGCAGATCGGCGCGAAGCTCGCCCACCCGGAGCGGCTCGTCGGCTTCCACTTCTTCACCCCCGTGGCGGCGATGCCGCTCATCGAGGTCGTGAAGACGCCGCATACCGACGAGGCGACGCTCTCGACGGCGATGGTCGCGGCGAAGAACCTGAAGAAGAACGCCGTCATCACCGCCGACACCCCCGGCTTCGTCGTGAACCGTCTCCTCGCCGTCCTGCTCGGCGAGGCGATGCGCGCCGTCGACGAAGGCACCCCGTTCGAGACCGTGGACGAGGCGATCGCCCCGCTCGGCCTGCCGATGGCCCCCTCGGTGCTGCTCGACCTCGTCGGCCTGAAGGTCGGCGCGCACGTGCTCGACACGCACCACGAGGCGTTCCCCGACCGTTTCTACCGTTCGGAGAACCTGCACAAGCTCGCCGAGTACGGCAAGCTCCTCGACAAGGACGACAAGGGCAAGGTCAAGGGCTTCGACAAGGGCGCCCTGAAGATCTTCGCCGGCGGCAAGAACCCGCGCTCGGCCGAGGACATCCTCGTCACCCTGCAGGACGGCCTCGCCCGCGAGGTGCACCTCATGCTCGAGGACGGCGTCGTCGCCGCAGCGGAGGACATCGACCTCTGCATGATCCTCGGTGCGGGCTTCCCGTTCCAGATGGGCGGCTTGACCCCCTACCTCGATCGTGTCGGGGCCTCGGAGCGCGTCTTCGGCGACAGCTTCCACCACCCGCTGATCACGGGCGTCGGCCTCTGATCGCCTGAGCGGGCACGAACGGGCCCCGGCATCCATCAGCGGATGCCGGGGCCCGTTCTCGTCGGCGCAGGCCGCAGACCCGCCCGCGGGTCGTGCAGACGTGCGTTCAGAGCTGGCGTTGCGGACTGGTGTCGGTCGGGATGTCCAGGCCGGCGCCGCGCGCATACGGCAGCTTGGCGCCGAGCACCATCGCGGTGACGTCGTGGGCGATATGCCGCGGGGTGAGACCGACGCGCTCGAGGATGTCGGCGCGCGAGCCGTGCTCGAGGAACTCATCGGGCAGACCGATCTCGGTGACGGCCGTGTCGACGCCGGCCTCGCGGAGATCCTGGCGAATGCGCGTGCCGATGCCGCCGACGCGGACGCCGTCCTCGAGGCTCACGACGATCCGGTACTCCCCCGAGTAATCGATGACGCTCCGCGGCACGGGCACGACCCAGCGCGGGTCGACGACGGTCGCCCCGATGCCCTGCTCCTCGAGCAGGGCGGCGACCTCGAGCGCGGTCGCGGCGAGCGGGCCGACGGCGACGAGCAGCACGTCCTTGCGCTCGGACTCGACGAGCACGTCCACGCCGTCCGCGGTGCGGCGGATCGCGGGGATCTCCCCGTCGACGTTGCCCTTCGGGAAACGGAGCACCGTCGGCGCATCCTCGACTTGGACGGCTTCGGCGAGCTCCTCCGCGAGGCGGGTGCCGTCTCGCGGCGCCGCGATGCGGATGCCGGGGACGACCTGGAGGATCGACAGATCCCAGACGCCGTGGTGGCTCGGCCCGTCTGGGCCGGTCACCCCGGCGCGGTCGAGCACGAAGGTCACGCCGGCCTTGTGCAGTGCGACGTCCATGAGCACCTGGTCGAAGGCCCGGTTGATGAAGGTGGCGTAGACGGCGACCACCGGGTGCAGGCCGCCGAACGCGAGGCCGGCGGCGGAGGTCGCCGCGTGCTGCTCTGCGATGCCGACGTCGAATACGCGATTCGGGAAGCGCTCGGCCATCCGATGCAGGCCCGTCGGGCGCAGCATCGCCGCCGTGATGCCGACCAGGCGCTCGTTCTGCTCCGCCAGTCGCACGAGTTCATCGGCGAACACGCCCGTCCACGACGGCGCGGACGAGGATACGAGCGGTTCGCCGGTCTCGGGGTCGATCTGGCCGACGGCGTGGAACTGGTCGGCGACGTCGCGCAGGGCCGGCTCGTAGCCGCGCCCCTTGTCGGTGATCGCGTGCACGATGACGGGCGCGCCGTAATGCTTGGCCTGCCGCAGCGCCTCTTCGAGGGCCGCCTCGTCGTGCCCGTCGATCGGGCCGATGTACTTGATGTCGAGGTTCGAGTAGAGGGCCTCGTTGCCGGTGAAGCGGCTGAGGAAGCCGTGCAGGCCGCCGCGCACGCCGCGGTAGAACGAACGGGCGGGGCCGCCGAGCCGCTCGAAGGCGCGTCGGCTCGACAGGTGCAGGTTGCGGTAGCTCTGCTTCGTGCGCACCGAGTTCAGGAAGCGGGCCATGCCGCCGATCGTCGGTGCATAGGAGCGGCCGTTGTCGTTGACGACGACGACGAGCTTGCGCGTGTTGTCGTCGGAGATGTTGTTCAGCGCCTCCCACGTCATGCCGCCCGTCAGCGCCCCGTCGCCGACGACGGCGACGACGTGGCGGTCGTCCTGACCGGTCATCTCGAAGGCTTTCGAGATCCCGTCCGCCCACGACAGCGAGCTCGAGGCATGCGAGCTCTCGACGATGTCGTGGACCGACTCGCTGCGTTGCGGGTAGCCGGCGAGCCCGCCGGTCTGCCGGATCGTGGAGAGGTCGCGGCGCCCCGTGAGGAGCTTGTGGACGTATGACTGGTGGCCGGTGTCGAAGACGACCGCATCGCGCGGCGACTCGAAGACGCGGTGGATGGCGATGGTCAGCTCGACGACGCCGAGGTTCGGCCCCAGATGCCCACCGGTCTTCGAGACCGAGGACACGAGGGTCTCCCGGATCTCGCGTGCGAGTTGCTCGATCTGTTCCGGGCTCAGCGCATCGAGATCGCGCGGCCCCGAAATGGTCTCGAGCAAGGTCATCTGGTCCTCCGAACGGGTGACGGCCCGCGCCGCCGGGATCGTGTCGAGTCTACGCCGGGGCGGCTGTGAGCCCGGGCAGAACGAAGGGCGGCCGACACGAGGCCGACCGCCCTTCACCGCGTTCAGACGAGGCTTCGCAGCACGTACTGCAGGATGCCGCCGTTGCGGTAGTAGTCCGCTTCACCGGGCGTGTCGATGCGCACGACGGCGTCGAACTCGACCGGCTGCTTGCCGGCCGGCGAGTGCTCGCTCGGTTCGGCGGTGACGTGCACCGTCTTCGGCGTGGTGCCCTCGTTCAGCTGCTCGAGGCCCGAGATCGAGAAGACCTCGGTGCCGTCGAGGCCGAGCGAGTCGGCGCTCTCGCCGGAGGGGAACTGCAGCGGCACGACGCCCATGCCGATGAGGTTCGAGCGGTGGATGCGCTCGAAGCTCTCGGTGATGACGGCCTTGACGCCGAGCAGGTTCGTGCCCTTCGCAGCCCAGTCGCGGCTCGAGCCCGAGCCGTACTCCTTGCCGCCGAGGATCACGAGGGGCGTGCCCTGCTCCTGGTAGTTCTGCGAGGCGTCGTAGATGAACGACTGCGGGCCGTCCGCCTGCGTGAAGTCGCGCGTGTACCCGCCCTCGACGCCGGCGCCGTCGTTCGCATCGGCCAGCAGCTGGTTGCGCAGGCGGATGTTGGCGAAGGTGCCGCGGATCATGACCTCGTGGTTGCCGCGACGCGAGCCGTAGGAGTTGAAGTCCTTGC
This sequence comes from Agromyces archimandritae, assembly GCF_018024495.1. Taxonomy (NCBI): domain Bacteria; kingdom Bacillati; phylum Actinomycetota; class Actinomycetes; order Micrococcales; family Microbacteriaceae; genus Agromyces; species Agromyces archimandritae. The sequence continues at coordinate 3,281,178 of NZ_CP071696.1, read as the reverse complement.
GGTCGACGCCGTGCTCGTTGAGGTAACGGCCGGCGGGGCTGTCGGCCTTGATCGCACCGGCGGGGCTGATGTGGTCGGTGGTGACCGAGTCGCCGAGCTTCGCGAGCACGCGGGCGCCCGAGATGTCGGAGACCGGCGTGATCTCCATCGTCATGCCCTCGAAGTACGGGGGGCGGCGCACATAGGTGGACTCCGCATCCCACTCGAAGACCGAACCGGCCGGGGTCGGCAGGTTCTTCCAGCGGTCGTCGCCCTCGAAGACGCTCGCGTACTGACGCGTGAACATCTCCTCGTTGATCGACTCGTCGATCGTCTTCTGCACCTCGGAGGCGTCGGGCCAGATGTCCTTCAGGAAGACGTCGTTGCCGTCGCCGTCCTGCCCGAGCGCGTCGGCCTCGAAGTCGAAATTCATCGAGCCGGCGAGCGAGTACGCGATCACGAGCGGCGGGCTCGCGAGGTAGTTCATCTTCACGTCGGGGTTGATGCGACCCTCGAAGTTGCGGTTGCCCGAGAGCACCGCGGTCACGGCGAGGTCGTTCTGGTTGACCGCGTCGGAGACCTCTTCGATCAGGGGCCCGGAGTTGCCGATGCAGGTCGTGCAACCGTAGCCGACGGTGTAGAAGCCGAGGTCTTCGAGATCCTTGGTGAGGCCGGCCTTCTCGTAATACTCCGTGACGACCTTCGAGCCCGGCGCGAGGGTGGTCTTCACCCACGGCTTGGCCTTCAGGCCCTTCTTCACGGCGTTGCGCGCGAGCAGGCCCGCGGCGAGCATCACCGAGGGGTTCGAGGTGTTCGTGCACGAGGTGATCGCCGCGATCGTGACGGCCCCGTTGTCGATGACGTACGAGTCGCCGCTCTCGGGCGTGACCGTCACCGGGTTCGAGGCGTGCGCCGGGCCGCCGCTGGAGATGTGCACCTTGCGGGTCTTCACGCCCTCGTCCTCGGGGGTGAAGGATGCCGGGTCGGAGGCCGGGAAGGAGTGCTTGTTCTCGAGGTCGACGAGAGAGTGGTTCGTCACGGCCTTCGCATAGTGGACGATGTCCTCGGCGAACCGGCTCTTGGCCTCGGAGAGGACGATGCGGTCCTGCGGGCGCTTCGGGCCGGCGATCGAGGGAACCACGGTCGACAGGTCGAGCTCGAGGTACTCGGAGTAGACGGGCTCGTTGTCGGCGTCGTGCCAGAGCTTCTGCGCCTTGGAGTAGGCCTCGACGAGCTTGATCTGCTCGTCGCTGCGCCCGGTGAGCCGCAGGTAGTCGAGCGTGACGTCGTCGATCGGGAAGATCGCGGCCGTCGACCCGAACTCGGGGCTCATGTTGCCGATCGTGGCGCGGTTTGCCAGCGGCACCGAGGCGACGCCCGAGCCGTAGAACTCGACGAACTTGCCGACGACGCCGTGCTTGCGGAGCATGTCGGTGATCGTGAGGACGACGTCGGTGGCCGTCACGCCCGTCGGGATCTCGCCCGAGAGCTTGAAACCGACGACCTTCGGAATGAGCATCGAGACGGGCTGGCCGAGCATGGCCGCCTCGGCCTCGATGCCGCCGACGCCCCAGCCGAGGACGCCGAGGCCGTTGACCATGGTCGTGTGCGAGTCGGTGCCGACGCAGGTGTCGGGGTAGGCCTGGAGGACGCCGTTCACCTCGCGGGTGAAGGTGACGCGGGCCAGGTACTCGATGTTCACCTGGTGGACGATGCCGGTGCCCGGCGGCACGACCTTGAAGTCGTCGAATGCGGTCTGACCCCAGCGGAGGAACTGGTAGCGCTCGCCGTTGCGCTCGTACTCGATCTCGACGTTGCGCTCGAAGGCGTCCGCACGGCCGAAGAGATCGGCGATGACCGAGTGGTCGATGACCATCTCGGCCGGCGCGAGCGGGTTGATCTTGTTCGGGTCGCCGCCGAGCGAGCCGACCGCCTCGCGCATGGTGGCGAGGTCGACGATGCACGGCACACCGGTGAAGTCCTGCATGACGACACGGGCCGGCGTGAACTGGATCTCGGTGTCGGGGTCGGCCGTCGGCACCCAGGAACCGAGGGCCTCGATCTGCTCCTTGGTGACGTTGGCGCCGTCCTCCGTGCGGAGCAGGTTCTCGAGCAGCACCTTCAGGCTGAACGGCAGCTTCTCATGGCCGGGCACCGCGTCGACGCGGAACACCTCGTATGCCTGATCGCCGACGTGGAGCGTGTCCTTCGCCCCGAAACTGTTCACTGCAGACACGATGTCCTCTCCTTCGCGGGAATGCCGCCGCGGGCGGGCGCCATCCATATCTTGCTCGTCAGACTCGGGCCTCTCCAGCAAGGGTAACCTAAGCCCCGCGGCCCCCGATAGGAGTCCGATCCGGCCCGAATTTATCTCGACGTCGAGATAACTCTAGCATCACCGGGAGCGGGTCTGCGACGGGTAGGCGACGCGCACGAGCAGCCAGGTGGCGATGAGCACGAGCGCATAGAGCGGCACTCCCATGAGCAGGCGCATCGCGCCCAGCGCCTCGACGTTGTCGACGAGGTAGAGCGGCACCTGCACGGCGAGTCGGGAGACGAAGAGCCCGAGCCACACGAAGGTCGCCACCTGCATGATGCGGAGCTTGCGGCGGTTTTCGCGCCAGGCCGTGCCCTCCCCCATCAGGAAGCCGACGATGAGGCCGACGAGCGGCCAGCGCACCGCGATCGAGACGACGATGGCCACCGCATAGGCGATGTTCGTGAAGAAGCCGAGCACGTAGTTGTCGCGCGCGTCGCCCGTCCAGAGCGCGAGCACGGCCGAGACCCCGGCGCCTAGGAGCCCGGCGATCGCCTGCGCCGGCTGCGACCGCATGACGAGCCGTATCGCGGTGAACACGATCGCGAGCCCGACGGAGGCGATGAGGGAGATCACGAGCTCGCGCGTGATCGTGTAGGTGACGAGGAACACCAGACCCGGAAGGATCGCCTCGACGAGCCCGCGCACCCCGCCGAGGGCGCCGAGCAGGTCCTTCGCGCTCAACGACTCGTCGCGGGCGAGGCCCCCCAGGCCGCTGCGCTCGGCCGCCTTCGCCAGCTGCTCGCCGAAGGCCTCGGCGGCCTCCGGCTCGTCCGGCTCGGCCGACGGGTCCGCGTCGTTCCGCACGATCACGCCTGCGGCCGCACCACGCCCGTGCCGGAGGCCGGCATCCGCAGCGGGATGAGGTCGCGCGGCGGCATCGGCGAATCGCCGCGCACCACGACGAGCGAGCGGAAGAGGTCCTCGACCTGCGCGGCGGCGGCCGGATCCACGGCCCCCTCGCCGGAGATCACGCCGCGGAGGAACCAGCGCGGGCCGTCGACGCCGATGAAACGGGCCAGCCGCATCTGCTGCTGGCCCTCCCCCGGCGCCACCGGGATCTGGGCGAGGACCTCGGGGCCGAAGGCACCCTGGCGGATCGTCGTCGTGCCGCCCTGCCGGGAGATCTGCTCGGCGATCTGCTCGCGGATCTCGTGCCAGAGGCCGCTGGACCGCGGAGCGGCGAAGGGCTGGACCTGCAGGGTCGAGTTCGCGTAGTCGAGGCCGACGGCCACGACCCGCTTCGAGCCCTCCTCGACTTCGAGGCGGAGGTGCAGGCCGTCGCGGGGCAGCACCTTGACGCCGCCGAGATCGACGTAGGGCCGGACGGGATTCGCCTCCGACTCGTCGAACGGTCCGAGCTCCGCCCGGTCGTCGGGGGCCGACTTCGGCTGGTCGGCGGGGATCTCGCCGGGTTCGTTGCTGTCGCTCACGCATCCACTCCTGTGTTCTGAAGTCCGAACCCGGTCGAGCCGAAGCCGCCCTCGCCGCGCACGCTGCCGGGCAGCCGGTCGACCGCGACGAAGCGCGCGCGACCGACGGGCATGACGATGAGCTGGGCGATGCGGTCGCCCTCGGCGATCTCGTACGCCTCGGAGGCGTCGGTGTTCAGCACCGACACCTTGATCTCGCCGCGGTAGCCGGCGTCGATCGTGCCGGGGGCGTTCACGATCGTGATGCCGTGCTTGAACGCGAGGCCCGAGCGCGGCACGACGAAGGCCGCGTACCCGTCGGGGAGGGCGATGGCGACGCCGGTGCCGACCGTGCGGCGCTCACCGGGTTCGAGTCTGACCGCCTCGCTCGCGTGCAGATCGGCCCCGGCATCGCCGGGGTGGGCGTAGGCGGGCATGCGCCCCGCCGTGATCAGCACGTCGACGGAATCGGTCACGGGTTCGAGGGTAGTGCAGAAGTCTGATCGAATAGAGCCATGCCCGTGTACCGCGAGAAACTCTGGCCGGCGCCCTGGATCTTCATCGCCGCGCTGCTCCTCATCCCGGCGAGCATCCTCGTCTTCGCCCCCATCGACCTCACCGTCGGCTTCGTCGTGGCGGGGGTGCTCTACGCCGCGGTCGTGATCGCGCTGCTGCTCAGCACCCCGGCCGTCGAAGTCGGCGACGGGATGCTCCGTGCCGGCCGGGCGGGCATCGAGCTCGAGCATCTCGGCGAGGCCGTTCCGTTCGACGGGGCCGCAGCCCGGACCGAGAAGGGCACCGCGCTCGACGTGCGCGCCTACCTGCTGCTGCGGGGCTGGATCCACCCCGTCGTCCGCATCCCCGTCGAGGACCCGGCCGACCCCGCGCCGTACTGGCTCGTCTCGACGCGCCGGCCCAAAGAACTGGCCGCCGCGATCAACGGATCGCGACGGCCAGACTGAGGTCGATGGAGTCTATGCTGCGCACTCGATGCAGATCGGGCCGAGCTTGGACTCGTGGTCGATCTGCGAGCGGTGCTTCACCAGGAAGCAGTTCACGCAGGTGAACTCGTCCGCCTGCGGCGGGAGCACCACGACGTCGAGCTCGACATCGGAGAGATCCGCACCCGGCAGGTCGAAGCCACCCGGATTGTCGGCGTCATCGACATCCACGACGCCCGACATCTTGTCGGGAACCCGCTCCTTGAGCGCCTCGATCGACTCTGACTCGTCGTCGGTCTTGCGCGGAGCGTCGTAATCGGTTGCCATTCCCATCCATTTCGTCATCGCCGAAGAAAATCGGCGGCCATAGTCTGCATCAAAACGCAGTCAATGGCAAACACATCCAGCTGTATCTCAGCCGGTGCCTGCCTCAACTTCCGGCGCGCCCCGGATATTCCCGCGACACGCCGGTTCGGCGTGGCATCCTTGGGCGGGAGAACAGGGCAACGGAGGAGCTTTCCGATGCAGGAATTGACAGTGATCGGCGTCGAAGCGGGTGCGCTCGTGGCGGCGTCGGGCGATGGTGCGCGCTTCCGGATCGAGATCGACGATGCCGTGCTGTCGCGCCTGAAGCAGGCCCAGAAGCCCGTATCCGACCCCGGGGTGAAGCTTTCACCGCGCGAAGTGCAGGCCCATATTCGCGGCGGACTCTCGGCTGAGGACGTCGCGCGCATCACGGGCGCGTCGGTCGACTACGTCCGGCGATTCGAAGGCCCGGTGATCGCGGAGCGCGAACACATCGTCTCGAGCGCCCTCGGCGTGCCCGTCCACACGGTCGACGCCCTCGAACCCGACGAGCCGAGCTCGTTCGGCAGCGTCATCCGCGAACGCCTCGCCAAACTCGGCGCCGACGGAGAACGCTGGGCCAGCTGGAAGGAAGAAGAGCGCGGCTGGGTCGTCAAGCTCGAGTTCACCGCCGACGACATCGCCCACGACGCCCGATGGGGCTTCGAGCCGCGCAAGCAGACCCTCCAGCCCATCAACTCCGAAGCCGTCGCCCTCTCGCAGCACGGCGACCCCAAAGGCCGTCTCGTGCCCCGCCTGCGGGCCGTCTCGGACGCCGTGGGCGACGAGCAGCGCTTCGACAGCGGTGCGTTCACCTTCGACGAGCCCGGAGAGGGCGTGCACGACACGGCGCCGCAGCTCGAGCCGCTCCCCTATGCACGCACCGCGCACACCGTGTCCAGCCCGGCCGCGGCGCGCGCGGCCATCAAGCGCGCCGAGGAACCCAAGCAGCAGCACGGCGAGACCGCCGATCTGCTCGAGGCCCTGCGTCGCCGGCGGGGCGAGCGCGAGGCGCAGCAGACCGGGGTCGTACCCGAACGGCCGCGTGTGCCCACACCCCGGGATGCCCGCCCGCCGATGCCGCCCGTCCGGGTCCCGGAGCCCGATGATGCGTCCGAGGCCGAGGACACCGCCGCAGAGCCCGGCGCTGCGGCCCGTGCGCTCTGGGGCGGCCGCGGCGCCGGCCAGCAGAGCACGACGTCGCAGCCCCGTGCGAAGAAGGGCCGGGCCTCGATGCCGAGCTGGGACGAGATCGTCTTCGGCGCCCGGAGCGACGACGACCTCGCCTGACGGGCTGGCACGCGCTCCGCGCCTGCCGGCCGGGGGCGGGAGGCATCCACTCCCGAACGAACGCGGAAGGGCGCTCAGGCGCTCTTCTCGGCGCGCCTGGGCTTGGCCGGGACGATCGTGGGTGCCGCGTTGTCGAGCACCGCGGACTTCGTGACGACGACCCGGGCGACGCCGTTCGTCGAAGGCACCTCGAACATGATCGGCCCGAGGACCTCTTCCATGATCGCGCGCAGCCCGCGCGCGCCGGTCTGCCGGAGGACGGCGAGGTCGGCGATCGCCTCGATCGCGGCCTCTTCGAAGTCGAGGGCGACGCCGTCGATCTCGAACATCCGCTGATACTGCTTCACGAGCGCGTTCTTCGGCTCGGTGAGGATCTCCATGAGCGCTTCGCGATCGAGCGGCGCGACCGTCGTGACGACGGGCAGGCGCCCGATGAACTCGGGGATGAGGCCGAACTTGTGCAGGTCTTCGGGGAGCACTTCGCTGAAGATGTCGAGCTCGGCGGCCTTGTCGTGCAACGGGGCCCCGAAGCCGATGCCGCGCTTGCCGGCGCGGGAGGAGATGATGTCCTCCAGCCCTGCGAACGCACCGGCGACGATGAACAGCACGTTCGTCGTGTCGATCTGGATGAACTCCTGGTGCGGATGCTTGCGGCCCCCCTGCGGCGGCACCGAGGCGACGGTGCCCTCGAGGATCTTCAGCAGCGCCTGCTGCACGCCTTCGCCCGAGACGTCGCGGGTGATCGACGGGTTCTCGGCCTTGCGGGCGATCTTGTCGACCTCGTCGATGTAGATGATGCCCGTCTCGGCCCGCTTGACGTCGTAGTCGGCGGCCTGGATGAGCTTCAGGAGGATGTTCTCGACGTCCTCGCCGACGTAGCCGGCCTCGGTGAGGGCAGTGGCGTCGGCGACGGCGAACGGCACGTTCAGCCGCTTGGCGAGGGTCTGGGCGAGATAGGTCTTGCCGCAGCCGGTCGGCCCGATGAGGAGGATGTTCGATTTGGCGATCTCGACCTCTTCGCGCTTCTGATCGGCGCTCGACAGGCTCTGATGCGCGCGGACGCGCTTGTAGTGGTTGTAGACGGCGACCGACAGGGCGCGCTTGGCGGCATCCTGCCCGATCACGTACTCCTCGAGGAAGGAGAAGATCTCCTTCGGCTTGGGGAGCTCGAACTCGGCGTGCTCCTCGGCACCCGACTCGGCCATGCGCTCTTCGATGATCTCGTTGCAGAGCTCGACGCACTCGTCGCAGATGTACACGCCGGGCCCGGCGATGAGTTGCTGGACCTGCTTCTGACTCTTTCCGCAGAAGGAGCACTTCAGCAGGTCCGCGCTCTCCCCGATGCGTGCCATCCGCAGCCTCCCTCTCGACGCCGTTGCAACGAGCCTAACCCGATCCGGAGGCGAAGCGTCCGAACCGGGCGAGATCGGCGCTTTCGGCGTTTCGCCGGACGCGAACCACCCTCCGAACGCGATGACGGCGGCCGCCCCGGAGCGGGGGCGGCCGCCGTCTGCGACGATCAGCGCGTGATCGCCGGAAGGGTCTTCCGCGAGCTCAGCACCTGGTCGATGAGACCGTACTCGAGGGCCTCATCGGCCGAGAGGATCTTGTCGCGGTCGATGTCCTCGTGCACCTGCTGCTGATCGCGCTTGGAGTGGGCGGCCAGCGTCTCCTCGAGCCAGGTGCGCATGCGCATGATCTCCGCCGCCTGGATCTCGATGTCGGAGGCCTGCCCCTGGCCGGCCTGGCCGATGGCCGGCTGGTGGATGAGGATGCGCGCGTTCGGCAGCGCGAGGCGCTTGCCGGGGGTACCGGCCGCCGCGATCACGGCGGCGGCGGAGGCCGCCTGACCGAGGACGACGGTCTGGATCTGCGGGCGGATGTACTGCATCGTGTCGTAGATCGCCGTCATGGCCGTGAAGGAGCCGCCGGGCGAGTTGATGTAGAGCACGATGTCGCGGTCGGGGTCCATCGACTCGAGGACGAGGAGCTGGGCCATGATGTCGTCGGCCGACGCGTCGTCGACCTGGACGCCGAGGAAGATGATCCGATCCTCGAAGAGCTTCGCGTACGGGTCCTGCCGCTTGTAGCCGTATGCCGTGCGCTCTTCGAAGCTCGGAAGGATGTACCGGGAGCCCGGCGCCTGGACGCCCTGGTGGGCGCTGCCGCCGAACGACGGGAGCCGGTCGGCGCTGCCGCCGAATGCGGGGATGTTCATGTGGTCGTTCACTCTCTTCCTCACGCCTGGTCCGTGCCGCCGCCGCCGGCGACGTCGAGCGCCGACTCGCGGATGTGGTCGACGAATCCGTACTCGAGGGCCTCTTCGGCGTTGAACCAGCGGTCGCGGTCGCCGTCGCGGTTGATCTGCTCGACCGTCTTGCCCGTCTGGGCCGCCGTGATCTCGGCGAGGCGCTTCTTCATGTCGAGGATGAGCTGCGCCTGCGTCTGGATGTCGCTGGCCGTGCCGCCGAAGCCGCCGTGGGGCTGGTGCAGCAGCACGCGGGCGTTGGGCGTGATGTAGCGCTTGCCCTTCGTCCCGGCCGTCAACAGCAGCTGACCCATCGAGGCGGCCATGCCGATGCCGACCGTCACGATGTCGTTGGGCACGAACTGCATCGTGTCGTAGATGGCCATGCCCGCCGTGATCGAGCCGCCGGGCGAGTTGATGTAGAGGAAGATGTCCTTCTTCGGATCCTCGGCGGCCAAGAGCAGCAGCTTCGCCGCGATCTCGTTCGCGTTCTCGTCGCGCACCTCGGAACCGAGCCAGATGATCCGGTCCTTCAGCAGTCGGTCGAAAACACTCGGGCCCTGGGATGGTTCGGCCATGTGTCGCTCCGTTTCGTTGTCGCGTTCACTCGAATCTATCCGGTGCGGCGGGCGCCGACGGCGGCTGTTCGCCGTAGGCGGATGCCGCGCCGCCCGCGCCGGGAGACGACGAAGGGACCGGGTCGCCCCGGTCCCTTCGCGCGATACGACTACTCCGAGTCGGCGGCCTTCTTCTTGGCCGGCGCCTTCTTCTTCGGCTTCGCCTCGGGCTCGTCCGCGACCACTTCCGCGGGCGCCTCGGCATCCGCTGCGGCCTCGTCGGCCTCGGACTCCTCCGCGGCCTCGGGCTCCTCGGCGACGGCCGTGAACTCCGAGAGGTCGACGGGGTTGCCCTCGGCGTCCTTCACGACGGCCTTGCCGAGGGCGATCGCCAGCGCCTTGTTGCGGGCGACCTCGGCGACCATCGACGGGATCTGACCGTTCTGGCTGAGCACCTGCACGAACTCGTTCGGGTCCATGCCGTACTGGGCGGCGCCCTGCACGAGGTACTGGGTCAGCTCGTCCTGGCTGACCTGGACCTTCTCGGCCTCGGCGATCGCGTCGAGCAGGATCTGGTTCTTGAACGCCTTCTCGCTCGATTCGGCGACCTCGGCGCGGTGCTCGTCGTCCTCGAGGCGCCCCTCGCTCTCGAGGTGGCGGTGCACCTCGTCGTCGATGAGGCTCTGCGCGACGGGGATCTCGGTCTGCTCGACGAGCTTCTCGACGAGCAGGTCGCGCGCCTGCGAGCCCTGACCGAAGACCTTGGATCGCGACACCTGCTCGCGCAGGCTGGCCACGAGCTCGTCGAGCGTGTCGAACTCGCTCGCGATCTGCGCGAAGTCGTCGTCCGCCGCAGGCAGCTCGCGCTCCTTCACGGCCTCGACGTTCACGGTGATCTCTGCGGTCTCGCCCTCGTGGTCGCCGCCGAGCAGCTTCGACTCGAAGGTCGTGGTCTCGCCGGCCGAAAGCGCGTCGAGAGCCTCGTCGATGCCGTCGAGCAGCTCGCCCGAGCCGAGCTCGTAGGAGATGCCGCTGGCCTGGTCGACCTCGGTGTCGCCGATCTTGGCGACCAGGTCGAGGGTGACGAAGTCGCCCGTCTTCGCCGGGCGGTCGACCGTGATGAGCGTGCCGAAGCGGCTGCGCAGGCGGTCGAGCTCCTCGGTGACCTCGTCGTCGCCGACCTCGACGCTGTCGACCGTCAGCTCGAGGCCCGCGTAGTCGGGCAGCTCGATGTCGGGGCGGACGTCGACCTCGATCGTGACGACCAGCTCGCCGCTGAAGTCCTGCTCGGCCGGCCACTGGGTGATGTCGGCCTCGGGCCGCCCGAGGGGGCGGAGCTCGGTCTCGGAGACCGCGTCGCGGTAGAAGCGGTCGAGCCCCTCGTTCACGGCATGCTCGAGCACGGCGCCGCGGCCGACGCGCTGGTCGATGACGGGCGGCGGGACCTTGCCCTTGCGGAAGCCGGGCACGTTGACCTGCTCGGCGATGTGGCTGTAGGCGTGAGTGATGCTGGGCTTCAGCTCCTCGGGCGTCACCGTGATGGTGAGCTTGGCGCGCGTCGGGCTCAGCTTCTCAACCGAAGTGGTCGGCATGTGGAGGATCTCCTGATAGGTGGAAGTACGTGGCGGGTCGAGGCGACCCGTCGGGGCGACAGGATTTGAACCTGCGACCTCCCGCTCCCAAAGCGGGCGCTCTACCAAGCTGAGCTACGCCCCGAGTCGCGACTCAACTCGCGGCCTGCACGGTGGGCACGCTGAAGCGAACGCAAGAGAACAGGCCTTGCGAAAGTCTACTGCACCGCCGCCCCCTCCCCGTGTCGGGGTGCCCGCCGCTCATGCAGTAAGCTCGACCCGGCACAGGCCACGGGGATGTAGCTCAATGGTAGAGCCCCAGTCTTCCAAACTGGCTACGCGGGTTCGATTCCCGTCATCCCCTCCACCCGAAGTCCCACAGCCCGCAGCCCCGAAGGAAGGCGAGCCTTGCTTCGGCAAGCCTTCCCTCCCTTGAAATCCACGGTCGGCGGCGTAGCGTTGAAGCACGCACTCCGGAGGGAAGGGGCCACGATGACCGACACCATCGCACCGAAGACGGGATCCCACGAGCAGGCCGCCAAGGCGACCGCGAAGTACCTGGAGCCCGTCGTCCAGCAGCTCATCGCCCTGCAGGTCAACGGCAAGCAGGCGCACTGGCACGTGCAGGGTCCGACCTTCATCGCGATCCACGAGCTCCTCGACGACGTCGTGGACCACGCGAAGGCCTGGTCCGACCTCGCCGCCGAACGCATCGTCGCCCTCGGGCTCCCGGTCGACGGGCGCCTGGCGACCGCCGCGGGCGCCGGATCCTTCGAACCGGCCGCCGGCTTCCAGTCGGTCGAGGAGACGATCGCCGATGTGATCGCCCAGATCGATATCGCCACGAGCAAGGTCAACGAGGCCATCGACGGCCTCGAGACGCCGGATCCGGCCAGCCAGGACGTGGCGATCGAGATCCGTCAGGGCCTCGACAAGGACCGCTGGTTCCTGTTCTCGCACATCGCCGGCAAGTAGTGCGGCTGCGGCCGCCGGCTCAGCGCTGCATCCAGGCGAGCACCGCGAGCACGCGCCGATGGTCGGTGCCCGAATCCTCCAGGCCGAGCTTCTGGAAGATCGCGGTGACGTTCTTCTCGACCGCGCCGATGCCGATGAACAGCTGCCCGGCGATGCCGGCGTTCGTGCGGCCCTCGGCCATCAGCTGCAGCACCTCCCGTTCGCGGGGGGTGAGCTTGGCGAGCGGGTCGGTGCGCCGCGCCAGCAGTTCGCGGACGACCTGCGGGTCGAGCACGGTGCCGCCGGCGTGCACACGTTCGACGGCGTCGCGGAGTTCCTCGAGCGAGGAGACGCGATCCTTCAGCAGGTAGCCCATGCCGCCCTCGCCCGATGAGAGCAGTTCGTTCGCGTAGGTGCCCTCCACGTACTGGCTGAGCAGCAGCACGCCGGTGCGCGGGTGCCGCCGGCGGAGTTCGAGCGCGGCCCGCACCCCCTCGTCGCGGAAGGTCGGCGGCATGCGCACGTCGAGCACCGCGACGTCGGGGGCGATCCCGTCGACGGCGGCGAGCAGCGCATCGGCGTCGCCGAACGCACCGGCCGTCTCGAAGCCGGCCTCGTCGAACAGGCGCACGAGGCCCTCGCGCAGCAGCGTGGAATCCTCGGCCAGCACGAGACGGATCGTCATGCGCCAACGCTATCGGGCGGGCGGATGCCCCGGCGCACCCGTGCCGCAAGGCGCGCACGCCCGACCGCCGCGTTCAGTACGGCAGATGCGCGCCGACGATCGTCGGACCGCCGGCCGGCGAGTCGATCCGCAGCACGCCGCGGAGGCCCCGCACCCGCTCGTCCAGGCCCGCGAGGCCGTGACCCGGCACCGCGGCCGCTCCCCCGCGGCCGTTGTCGGTGACCCACAGGTCGAGCCAGTGCGAGACGGCCTCGCCGCGGACCGCCACGACGAGCCGGACGGCGCTCGCACCGGCGTGCTTGGCCGCGTTCGTGAGGAGTTCGGCGGCGATGAAGTAGGCGTTGCGCTCGAGCGAGGGCGGCAGCCCGGCATCCACCGGCACGAGGTTCTCGAAGGTCACCGGAACGGGGCTCCGCGCCGCGAGCGACTCCAGAGCCGCCGCCAGGCCGCGGTCCTGCAGGATCGGCGGGGCGAAGCCGCGCGAGAGGGCGCGAAGCTCGTCGAGGGCCTCGGCGGTCTGCGTGCGCGCCTCCCCGAGGAGGTCGCGCGCCGCCTGCGCATCGTCGGCGTCGAGCCTGCGCTCGGCCGCGGCCAGATCCATCTGCAGCCGGACGAGCCGCTGCTGCGGGCCGTCGTGGATGTCGCGCTCCAGCCGCCGGAGAGCGAGATCCTCGGCCTCGACCGCCGCTCCCCGCGACGCGTCGAGCCGCCGCACCTCGACGGCGAGCGCCTCCGAACGCCACGAGCCGAGCATGCCGCGGGCGACGAGATCGTGCAGGCGGACGAGGCCGCGGAACACCACCGGCATCGTGAGGACGAAGAACACGCCGGCGAGCACGTCGAACACGGGCCCGTCGAACCCGAGGAAGCCGGGCAGCGGCCCGTACAGGCCGTCCTCGTCCATGAATCCGCGATCCCAGATCCAGCTGGTCAGGCCGCCGACGGCGCCCGTGAGCCAGACGATCGTCACCGACCAGCTGAAGATGCCGATGATCGGCCCGATGATGAGGCCGTGCAGCAGGTACAGCCAGTAGTGCCCGTCGACGAAGGGAGCCGCGACGGTGCGCCAGAATCCCTGCGTCTCGGCTCGCGCCCATGCGGGGCGGCGGATCGGCGGTCGGCCCGCCCAGCGCAGGCGCACGAGCTCGAAGGTGCCGAAGGCGCGGGCGGTGTACAGGGCTCCGACGACGACGAAGACGCCGACGACGATGACGAGGGTGCCGAGCCCGGCGAAGAAGAGGGTGGACAGCACGACGATGGAGGCGATCGCGATCGGCAGCCCGAGGATGAGGAAGCCGATGGCGCGCGGCACATCGCGCCACATGCCGCCGTAGCCGCTGCGGGCGGGAGCTTCCGGCTCCGGGCGGCGCCCGGGGAGCTCGTCAGTGGTGGTCATGGTCGTTCCTCTCCGTCATGGTCGCACGACCGCCCGGTTCGACGACGACGAATTGCCCCATCATCCCCTGGTCTTCGTGCTGCAGCAGGTGGCAGTGGTACATGTACGGCGTCTCGGGGTCCGCGTGGTCGTCGAAACGCATGAGCAGCCGGAAGTCGGTGCGGGGAGCGAGGTAGATCGTGTCCTTCCACCCGGCGAGTTCGGCCGGCGGCGGCTGCCCGCCGATCGATTCGATGCGGAACTGCACGTCGTGCACGTGGAAGCTGTGCGGCAGCTGCTGCTCGTTCCGGACGGTCCACCGTTCGAGGGTGCCGACGGTGACGGTCTCGTCGATACGGCCCATGTCCATCTCCCGGTCGTCGATCTCGTGCCCGCCGAGGGAGAAGTCGCGTTCGACGGCGACGTCGGCGGGGTCGAAGTCGGGGACGTCGACGAGGCGGTCGGGGGCGTCGTCGGCGGCGCCGAGGGCGGATCCCGCACGGAGCTCGAGCACGTCGAAGGCGTCGGTGCCGCCGTTCGGGGCGGCGAGCTGCTCGGGTGCGCCGAGTGCGTCGGCGCTCATCCGGGACTGCAGCACGGCACGCTCGCCGGGTTCCATGCGCACGAGGACCTCGGCACGCTCCCCCGGTGAGAGCCGCACATGCTCGGTGTCGACGGGGGCTTCCAGGAGGCCGCCGTCGGTGCCGATGAGCTGCACGGTGCGCCGGTCGTCGAAGGCGAAGTCGTAGATGCGGGCGGTGGAGCCGTTCAGGAGCCGGAGCCTCGTGACCTCGCTCGTGACGTCGAGGAAGGGGCCGAGCGTTCCGTTGACGAGCAGGTCGTCGCCGAGGGCGCCGGCGAAGCCGCCGGGTCGCCGGCCTCGGCGTCCGTCGTCGTCGAAACTCGCATCCTGAACGATGACGGGGACGTCGTCGACGCCGTACTCCGACGGCAGACCGAGGGCGCGTTCGGCGTCGTCGTGGAGGAGGAACATGCCGGCCAGCCCGCGTTCGACGTGGCGTTCGGTCTCGCCGTGCGGATGCGGGTGGTACCAGAGGGTCGCGGCCGGCTGGTCGATCTCCCACTCCGGCATCCACTCGCCGCCCGGCTCGACGGCCTGGTGGGGTCCGCCGTCCATCTTCGCGGGCAGGTGCATGCCGTGCCAGTGGACGCTCGTGGGCTCGTCGAGGGCGTTGGCCACCTCGACGCGGACGCGTTCGCCGCGCTCGGCGACGAGCGTCGGGCCGAGGTAGGGGCCGTTGAACCCCCAGGTCTCGCTCGGCACGCCGTCGGTGAACTCGGTGCTGCCGGCGCGGGCCTCGAGCTCGAAGACGCGTGCGCCGTCGGCATCCACCCACGACTCGGCCAGCGGCGGGATCGCGAGGGGCCGTGCGAAGTCGACCTCTCCGATCGTCGAGACCGTGCCCGGCCCGGCGAGGCCGCATCCGGCGAAGGCGAGCGCGATGCCCGCGGCGCCCGCGGCGAGCGCGGCCGTCGTCGCGATGACGGCGCGGGGGCGGCGGATGGCGGTGGTGCTCATGCCATCCAGCCTCGGCGGGGCGCGGCTCGGTCGGCAGCCGGGAGGCGCCCGGATCGCCCCGGGGGATATCCCCCGGCTCAGGCTTCGAAGGTCACGCGTCCGCCGAGCACGGTGAGGGCGACCGGCATGCCGCGCAGCTCTTCCGCGGTCGCGGCGAAGGGGTCGCGTTCGACGAGGACGAGGTCGGCGGCCTCGCCCAGGCGGAGGCCGGTGCGCCCGCCGGTGGATGCGGCGAGCGCCGCCCGCACGTCGAGGGCCTGTTCGGGGTGCCAGGGTTCGCGGCCGTCGCGGCTGCGGCCGACGGCGGCGGCGATCGAGACCCAGGGGTCCAGCGGGGCGACGGGGGCGTCGGAGCCGAGGGCGAGGCGGACGCCGGCGGCGGCGAGGGAGGCCAGGGGAAGGCGCGGTGGGTGCGGCCGGGCCAGTAGCGTTCGGCGACGTCGCGGTCGTCCATGGCGTGTTCGGGCTGGACGCTGGCGGTGATGCCGAGGCGGGCGAAGCGGGCGACGTCCTCGTCGCGGATGAGTTGGGCGTGTTCGATGGATCCGGCGGTGCCGACGGTCTCGAAGGCGTCGAGGGCTGCGGCGTTGGCGCGGTCGCCGATCGCGTGGACGGCGGGTCGGAGGCCGGCGGAGGCGGCGCGGCGCATGAGCGGGACGAGTTCGTCGTAGGGCACGGTCTCCGCGCCGACGGCATGCGGGTGATCGTCGGTGCCGGCGTAGGGCTCGAAGCACCAGGCGGTGCGGGTGTTCAGGGAGCCGTCGGTGATGACCTTGGCGGGGCCGATGCGGACGAGTCCGGCGGCGTCGTCGAGTCCGTCGCCTGCGAGTTCGTCGCCGGTGCGCATGCCGGCGGCGATCGCGCGGTCGAGGTCCTGCGGGTAGATGCCGACGTCGACGCGGAGCGAGCGGATGCCGGAGGAGACGCGTCTGGCCCAGGCGTCGGGGTTCCAGGCCATCTCGAGTTCGGTGATGCGGGTGACGCCGCGTGCGGCGGCGCGGGCGGCGGCCTCGCCGGCCCAGGCGTCGAGGGTGGCCTCGGGCACGTCGTCGAGGGCGCGGAGGACGGCGAAGGCGGCTTCCTCGCGGACGACGCCGTCCTCGCCGGGATGGATGCCGAGGCTCCGGGCGGCGGGCCGGTTCACCCAGACCGCGTGGAGGTCGGCGGCCACGAGCACGGCGGGCCGGCCGGCGGCGGCGCGGTCGAGGGCGTCGAGGCTCGGTGCGTCGTGCCAGAGGGCGTCGCGGTAGCCGAAGCCGACGATGTCGCCGGTGCCGGCGGACCGGCCCACGATGTCGAGCACCTCGGCGGCGCTCGCGGCATCCGCGAGTTCGAGGCGACGGGAGGTCATCGCCCACTGGGAGAAGTGCACATGCCGGTCGATGAGGCCCGGGACGGCGAAGCGGCCCTCGCCGGCGATGATGCGCCCGCGGTGCGGGAGCGCGCCGCTCGGGCCGATGGCGGCGATGCGCCCGCCGGCGAGGCGGAGGTCGACGGGGTCGGCGCCGGCTGGATCGGTGCCGGCCGGATCGGTGCCGGCCGGGCCGGTGCGCCCCGGCATCCGCACCCCGGAGACGAGGAGTTCTTCGGGCTCGTTCACGCCTGGCAATAGGGGCACCAGTAGAGCTTGCGGTTGCCCATCTCCTCGAGCACGATGTTCGTGCCGCAGACGCGGCACGGCAGTCCCTCGCGCTTGTACACCCAGTGGCGGTCGGCGCGACTGGCCATCGCCTTGCGGTACGCCTCGGGTTCGAGGTCGTCCATCGTCATCATCTGCCCGGTCTCCACGCCGACCTTCAGCAGCTTCGCCCAGTCCTGCCAAAGATGGCGCACATGCTCCTCGGGCAGCGAAGCCCCCGGGGTGTGCGGGTTCTGCCGGGCGCGGAAGAGGAGTTCGGCGCGGTAGACGTTGCCGATGCCGGCGACGACGGACTGGTCCATGAGGAGGAGACCGATGGCAGTGCGCTTCTTGCGGACGGCGGCGGCGAATCGCGACTCGGCATCCGCGCCGGGGTCGATGAGCGGATCGGGGCCGAGCTTGGCGACGACCGTCTCGACCTGGGCGGGGTCCAGCACCTCGCAGGCGGTGGGGCCGCGGAGGTCGGCGCAGACGGTGTCGGTCAGCAGCCGCACCCGCACCTGCCCGACGGGCTCGGGCGGGAAGGATGCGGGGGCGCTCTCCTGCTTCTCGGACTCGGCCATCCGCAGTCGCGCCTTGCGCGGCGCCCCGATCGAGGTGACGGAGTTCTCGCCGGCGGTGTCGTAGATCGCGTCGGGGTTCGGCGAGTCGAGGAAGGTGCCGCGCTGGTTCGTCTGCCCCATCCGCCCGTTCGCCGAAGCGATCGTCGCATCCATCAGGATCTCGCCGGCGAAGTCCCACGCCCCGTACATGCCGAGGTGCACCCGCAGCCAGCGGTCGCCTTCGAAGCCGAGGAACATCTGCTTGCCGATCGCGCGGGCATCCGTCATCCGCCGCCCGTCGATCTCCGCGGCGCCGGCGGCGAAGCGCCCCTGCGGGCTCGAGGCGTGCACCCGGTGCCCGACGAAGTTGCGCTCGAACTGGCGGGCGATGCGGTGGACGGAATGCCCCTCGGGCATCTCAGATCGCCGCCCGGTCGACGCCCTTGCCTGCGATGTCGCCCGTCCGTTCGTATTCGGCGAGCTGCGCGATGCGCCGGGCATGGCGTTCGTCGCCCGAGAACGGCTCGGCGATGAAGGCGTCGATGAAGACGATGGCCTCTTCGATGGTGTGCTGGCGGGCCCCGATCGAGATGACGTTGGCGTCGTTGTGCTGACGGGCGAGGATCGCGGTGTCCATGCTCCACACGAGGGCGGCGCGGATGCCGTCGACCTTGTTCGCGGCGATCTGCTCGCCGTTGCCGGAGCCGCCGAACACGACGCCGAGGGCGCGCTCCCCGGCCGCCCGGTCGCGGGCGACGCCGAGGGCCGCGTTGATGCAGAACGCCGGATAGTCGTCGAGGGGATCGAAGTCGCGCGGGCCGTGGTCGACGACCTCGTGGCCGCCGGCACCGAGGTGGTCGGCGAGGATGCGGCTGAACTCGAGGCCGGCGTGATCCGTCGCGATGTGGATGCGCATGCGACCATCCTATTGAGCGGCGCGGGCGGCGGCGCCGTAGGCTGGTGGGCGTTGCCCGGCGTTCCCGGGACCCACGATGCCGAAGGAGCGAACGTGCCCGGAGAGAACCTCACCCGCGTCGAAGCCGAGGAGCGCGCGGCGCTCGTCACGGTGCACGACTACGACGTCGTGCTCGACCTCACGACCGGCCCGGAGACGTTCCTGAGCGACACGACGGTGCGCTTCACGGCATCCGCCGGCGCCTCGACCTTCATCGACGCCATCACCCGCACCGTGCACTCCGTCGTGCTGAACGGGCAGGAGCTCGACCCGGCCGCCGTCTCCGACGGCGTGCGCATCGCCCTCGACGGTCTCGCCGAGGAGAACGAACTGCGCGTGGTCGCCGAGATGGTCTACATGAACACGGGCGAGGGCCTGCACCGCTTCGTCGACCCCGTCGACGACGAGGTCTACCTGTACTCGCAGTTCGAGGTGCCCGACTCCCGCCGCATGTACGCGGTGTTCGAGCAACCGGATCTGAAGGCCCGGTTCCGCTTCACCGTCACCGCCCCGTCCGCATGGGAGGTCGTCTCCAACCAGCCGACGCCCGAACCGGTGGATGCCGGCGAGGGGCGTGCGACGTGGTCGTTCGAGCCGACGCCGCCGATCTCCAGTTACATCACCGCCCTCATCGCCGGCCCGTACCACGTCGTCCGCTCCGAGCTGACGAGCTCCGACGGCCGCACCATCCCGCTCGGCGTGTTCAGCCGCAAGTCGCTGGCCGAATACCTGGACGCCGACTACATCTTCGAGAAGACCCGGCAGGGCTTCGCCTACTTCGAGGAGAAGTTCGGCGTCGCCTACCCCTTCGACAAGTACGACCAGCTCTTCGTGCCCGAGTACAACGCCGGCGCGATGGAGAACGCCGGCGCGGTCACCTTCACCGAGACGTACGTGTTCCGCTCCAAGGTCACCGACGCCGTCAAGGAACGCCGCGTCGTCACGATCCTGCACGAACTGGCCCACATGTGGTTCGGCGACCTCGTCACGATGCGCTGGTGGAACGATCTGTGGCTGAACGAATCGTTCGCCGAATGGGCCTCGACGATCGCCACCGCCGAAGCCACCGAATGGCACGAAGCGTGGACGACGTTCAACGCGATGGAGAAGAGCTGGGGTTACGCGCAGGACCAGCTGCCCTCCACCCACCCCATCGTCGCCACGATCAACGACCTCGAGGACGTCCAGGTCAACTTCGACGGCATCACCTACGCCAAGGGCGGATCGGTGCTGAAGCAGCTGGCCGCCTGGGTGGGCATCGACGCCTTCTTCGCCGGCGTCTCGGCGTACTTCGAGAAGCACGCCTGGGGCAACACGCGCCTGGCCGACCTCCTCGCCGAGCTGGAGACCACGAGCGGGCGCGAGCTCACGAGCTGGTCGCAGGCGTGGCTGGAGACCGCGGGCGTGAACACCCTCCGACCCGAGATCGCCGTGGATGCCGAGGGCGCGATCACCTCGTTCGCGGTGCTGCAGTCGGCGGTCGCCGAGCATCCCACCATCCGCCCCCACCGGCTCGCGATCGGCTTCTACACGCTCGCCGACGGGGCGCTCGTCCGTACCCGCCGCGTCGAACTGGACGTCGACGGCGAGCGCACCGAAGTCGCCGAGCTCGCCGGCCTCGCACGGCCCGACCTCATCCTGCTGAACGACGACGACCTCGCCTACGCGAAGATCCGCCTCGACGACGCCTCGCACGCCTTCGCCCTCGCGCACCTCTCCGAGATCTCCGACCCGCTGGCCCGCGCCCTCGTCTGGGGCGCGGTGTGGGATGCCACCCGCGACGCCGAGACCCCCGCTCGCGACTACCTCGAACTCGTCACCCGCAATATCGCCGCCGAGACCGAGTCGACCACGCTTCGCATCGTGCTGAACCAGTCGGTTCTCGCGGCAGGCTCCTACACGGCCCCCGCCGACCGCGCAGACGCCCTCCGCACCCTCGCCGACGCCCTCTGGGGTCTCGCCGAGCAGGCCGCACCGGGCAGCGACGCGCAGTTCCAGTTCGTGAAGTTCTTCGCCGCGATCGCCGAGCACTCCTCGAAGATCGACGTCGTCGAACGCCTCTTCGCCGGCGAGCTCGCCCTCGCGGGCCTCGCCGTGGACACCGATCTCGGCTGGGAGCTGCTCATCGCCCTCGTCGCCGCAGGCCGGGCCGGCGGCGACGAGATCGACGCCCGCCTCACCGAAGACAACACGGCCTCCGGCCAGCAGTCGGCCGCGCACGCCCGTGCCGCCATCCCCACCGCGGAGGGCAAAGCGGCCGCCTGGGCCTCGCTCATCGACGTCGACACGGCCCCGAACGCCATCGTGCGCGCCACCGCGCTCGGCTTCAAGCGCGCCGCCGACCGCTCGCTCCTCGAGCCCTACGTCGAGCGCTACTTCGACGCCCTCGAGGGCATCTGGCAGGGCCGCAGCTACCACATCGCGAACGCGCTCATCGTCGGCCTCTACCCGTCGCCGCTGGCCGACCGGCACCTCGCCGACGCATCCCGGGCCTGGCTCGACGCCCACCCGGGCACCCCGGCGCTGCGCCGCCTCGTGATCGAGAACCTCGCCGGGGTCGACCGGGCCCTCGCCGCCCAGACGCGAGACGCGGCCTGAGGCGGCGGCGATGACGAAGCCCGCGCTCACCCGCGACGAAGCGATCGCGCGCGCGGCGGCGATCACGGTCGACGGATACGACATCGCACTCGACCTCTCGGCGAACGCCAGCGTGTTCCACTCCGAGACGACCGTGCGCTTCGCCGCCGAACCGGGTGCCTCGACCTTCATCGAGGCGACCACGCTCGAGGTGCACGAGATCGAGCTGAACGGCAGACGCCTCGAGCCGGCAATCGCCGGCGACGGATACCGCATCCGTCTCGACGGGCTCGAGGCCGAGAACGAACTGCGCGTCGTCTCGACGTGCGCGTACTCGAGCTCGGGCGAAGGGCTGCACCGCTTCGTCGACCCCGTCGACGGCGAACGTTACGTGTACACGGAGCTGGCGGTCGCCGAGGCCAGCCGGGTGTTCGCCGTCTTCGACCAGCCCGATCTGAAGGCCCGGTTCCGCTTCACCGTGACGGCCCCCGAGCACTGGCGGGTGATCTCGAACGCGCCGACGCCCGAACCGACGGCGAACGGCGACGGCACCGCGAGCTGGGCGTTCGAGCCGGGCCCGGTGATCTCCAGCTATCTCGCCGCGGTCGTCGGCGGCCCCTACGCGGCATGGGAAGGCGAGACGAGAACGCTCGACGGCCGCACCGTGCCGCTCGGCGTCTTCGCCCGCGCGTCCCTGGCCGAGCACGTCGAACCCGAGGTCATGTTCGAAACCGTCGACCGCGGCATGCGCTTCTTCGAAGAACGCTTCGGGGTGCCCTACCCGTTCGAGAAGTACGACCAGATCTTCGTGCCCGAATACAACTGGGGCGCCATGGAGAACGTGGGCGCGGTCACCTTCAACGAGGGCTACATCTTCCGATCCCGCGAACCGGAGTCGCGCCACGAACGCCGCATGACGACCGTGCTGCACGAGCTCTCGCACATGTGGTTCGGAAACCTCGTCACGATGCGCTGGTGGAACGACCTGTGGCTGAACGAATCGTTCGCGACCTGGGCGTCGATGTTCGCCGTGGCCGAGACGACCCCGTTCACCCACGCCTGGGCGACCTTCGCCGCCGACGACAAGTCGGCCGCCGCCGAACAGGACCAGCTGCCGACCACGCACCCCATCGTCGCCCGCATCGACGACACCGCCGACGTCGACGTGAACTTCGACCGCATCACCTACGACAAGGGCGCCTCGGTGCTCCGCCAGCTCGTCGCCTGGGTGGGGCTGGACGCCTTCCTCACCGGTGTCGGCGCCTACCTCCGCGCGAACGCCTTCGGCAACGCCACGCTCGACGACCTCCTCGCAGAGCTCGAACGCGCCGGCGGCCGCGAGCTCGGCCCGTGGTCGGAGGAGTGGCTGGAGACCGCCGGGGTGAACCGGATGCGGGCGAGACTCGTGATCGACGATGCGTCACCGGCATCCGTCGCCGGCCTGGTGCTCGAGCAGACCGCACCCGGCACGCACCCCGTGCTCCGCCGTCACCGCACGACCGTCGGCTTCTACCGTTCCGACGGGGGGCGCCTGGCCCGCACCGCCCGTTTCGAACTCGATGCGAGCGGCTCCGAGACCCCGATCCCGGAGGCCGTCGGCTCCGCCGTGCCTGAGTTGGTGCTCGTCAACGACGCCGACCTGGATTACGCCACCGTCCGCCTCGACGCGGCCTCGCGCGAGGCCGCCATGCACCGGCTCGGCGACCTCGACGACCCGGTCGCGCGCGCCGTGGTGTGGGGCTCGGCATGGGATTCCGTGCGGCACGCCGAACTCTCGCCGAGCGAGTTCGTGCAACTCGTCGTGGCGAACATCGGCAAGGAGAGCAGCTCGGTGCAGCGCACCCTCGTGCTCGCACGGCTCGAGTTCGTGCTCGACCGATACCTCGCCTGGGATCGGGCCGGGGTGGCCGTCGAGGCCGGAGACGCCCTGTGGGCCCTCGTCGGGATGGCCGAGGCCGGTTCGGACGCGCAGCTGCAGTTCGTGAAGTGCTTCACCCGGATCGCGACGAGCGCCGGGCACGCGGCCCTGCTGCAGGGCCTGCTCGACGGTTCGACGCGGCTCGACGGCATCGCGATCGACACGGGCCTGCGCTGGGAGATCATCACCTCGCTCGCGGCGCTCGGCGAGGCCGACGAGGCCGCGATCGACGCCGTGCTCGCCCAGGACGACACCGCGAAGGGGCGCCTGCTCGCCGCCACGGCCAAGGCCGCCCGGCCCGAGCAGTCGGTCAAGGACGAGGCGTGGCGTCGCGTCGCGACCGACACGTCCGTCTCGAACGACCTCGCGCGGGCCCTGGCCGAAGGCTGGCGGCGATCCCGCCCCGTCGAACTGCTCGCCGGGTCGGTCGAACCCTACTTCGCGATGCTGCAGTCGGTGTGGGCCGGCCGCGGGTTCACGATGGCTTCGATCATCGTGACGGGCCTGTTCCCGGCCGGCCTCGTCACCCCGGAGCTCGACGCGGCGGCCCGCGAATGGCTCGGCTCGCACGACGGCCCCGGGTCGCTGCGCCGCCTCGTGCTGGAGCAGGCCGACGAATTGGAGCGGGCTCTCACCGCACAGGCACGCGATGCCCAGGATGAACCGGAACCGCGCCGCTAAACTGGCCGGACATGCTCCAGTCCCTCGCCTCAGCCGTCTTCGCCCGCCCGGCCGCCGAGGATCAGCCCGGCGGTGAGGAGGTCGTCGACATGTGGACCGACTTCGCCGGATTCTGGGCCGAGAACTGGAGCGTGGTCCTCGGGCGGATCATCCAGATCGCCCTGATCGTCGTCATCGCGCTCGCCGCACGCTGGGTGCTGCACCGCGTGATCACCCGCGTCGTGGATCGCATCGTCTCCGGCGTCAAGCGCAAGCAGGACGTCACCGACACGCAGGCCCTGCAGGCCTCCCCGCTGCAGGCGGTGCGGACGGTGCAGCGCACCCGCACGCTCGGCACCGTCCTCACGAACATCGTCAACGTCATCATCTTCGTCGTGGCGGTGCTGCTCATCGTCAACGCCATCGACCGCGACGTGCTCGGATCCTTCGCGCTGCTGTCGGCCGCGATCGGCGCCGGCCTCGGTTTCGGCGCGCAGAACATCGTGAAAGACGCTCTGAACGGCATCTTCCTCGTCATCGAGGACCAGGTCGGCGTCGGCGACATCGTCGACCTCGGGTTCGCGACGGGCGTCGTCGAAGAGGTCAAGATCCGCGTCACCAAGGTCCGTGATGTGAACGGCACCCTCTGGTATGTGCGCAACGGCGAGATCCTCCGCGTCGGCAACATGTCGCAGGGCTGGGCGCGCATCATCGTCGACCTCGCGGTGCCGTACGAGGCCGATGTGGATGCCGTCGAGGCGACCCTGCTGCAGACCGCCACCGATCTCGCGCAGACCGGCAAGTGGCGCTCGCGCATCCTCGAGAAGCCCGAGGTGTGGGGCCTGTCCTCGATCTCCGAGGACGCCGTGGTCATGCGGGTCGTCATGAAGGTGCGCACGAGCGCCAAGGACGATGTCGCGAGCGAGCTGCGGATGCGCCTGAAGCAGGCCGTCGACGAGATGGATCTGAAACTGCCGAGCCTGTCGAGCGTTGTGCTCGAGGGTTTCGACGAGGCCACGCGCGTGCGCGGCGCCCGGCCGCCGAAGACGACGCCGACCCAGGTCATCCCGACCCCGGCCAAGCGCGGCAAACGCCCCGGCCGGCTGCGGAAGGCGCAGGCGAAGGCCGAGACCGCCCGGCCGGCGCCGGGCTGGGCCGCGAAGCCGGATGCACCGAAGCCGGCCGCACCGAAGCCGGATACACCGAAGCCGGATACACCGAAGCCGCACGATGCGAAGCCCGCCGATCCCACGGGCGTCGACACGAAGCCTGCGGCCGACCACGACCCGTCCACCGACCCGGAGCGCGACGCATGACCGACCCCGCCCACCCCACCGACCGCGTCCCCGCTCCCCGGCGAGCCTGCAGCTCCGAGGCGGCCCGGATGGCGGCCCGGCACTCGGCGACACGATGTGGGCGCAGATCGGCGGCACGCCGGCCTTCGAACGCCTCGCCGCCGAGTTCTACCGCGGCGTCGCCGACGATCCGGTGCTGAAGCCCATGTACCCCGAGGAGGACCTCGGGCCCGCCGAGCGGCGCCTGCGGATGTTCCTCGAGCAGTACTGGGGCGGGCCGACGACGTACGGGGAGGAGCGCGGGCATCCGCGGCTGCGGCTGCGCCACCAGCCCTACAGGATCAACCCCGAGGCGCGCGAGCGCTGGCTCGCGCATATGCGCCGGGCCGTCGACTCCCTCGAGCTGCCGCCGCTCGTCCACGACACCCTCTGGGACTACCTCGAACGCGCCGCCCATGCGATGGTGAACACCTTCGAGGACTGAGCCGGCAGCCCGACCGGGACGGTACCGCGGTGCCACCGCCGTGCACGCGGTCATCTTCGCCTACGAGCACGGTCTCGCGGGCGGCCGCTGACGCATTACAGTGGTGGCACCCGGAACGTGACGAAGGAGCCGCTTTCCATGCCCGAATCCCCCTTCCGCCCCGACGCGATCGTCGTCGGCGCAGGTCTGTCAGGCCTCGTGGCCGCATCTGAACTCGTGGATGCCGGCAAGCGCGTCCTCATCGTCGACCAGGAGCCCGCCGCGAGTCTCGGCGGGCAGGCCTGGTGGTCGTTCGGGGGCCTCTTCCTCGTCGACTCGCCCGAGCAGCGCCGACTCGGCGTGAAGGACTCCGAAGAGCTCGCACTGCAGGACTGGTTCGGCACGGCCGGCTTCGACCGCGACGACGAGGACGCGTGGGGCCGCCGATGGGCCGAGGCGTACGTGCGTTTCGCGACGGGCGAGAAGCGGGACTGGCTGCGCTCGAAGGGCGTGGGTCTCTTCCCCGTCGTCGGGTGGGCCGAACGCGGCGCCGGCGCGGCGATCGGCCACGGCAACTCGGTGCCCCGCTTCCACATCACCTGGGGCACGGGCCCGGGTATCGTCGCGCCGTTCGCCGAGCGCGTGCGCGAAGGTGTGGCGGCCGGCCTCGTCGAACTGCGCTTCCGGCATCGCGTCGACGAGCTCGTCGTCGAGGACGGCACCGTCGCCGGCGTACGCGGTGCGGTGCTGGCCCCGGATGCCGCGGCACGCGGCGAGGCGTCGAACCGCGACGAGGTGGGCACCTTCGAGTTCCGGGCGCCGGCGACCGTCGTCGCTTCCGGCGGTATCGGCGGCAACCACGATCTCGTCCGCGAGTATTGGCCCGAGCGGCTCGGAACCCCGCCGGCGGAGATGCTCTCCGGGGTGCCCGCGCACGTCGACGGACGGATGCTCGGCATCACCGAGGCCGCCGGCGCCAGGCTCGTCAACCGCGACCGCATGTGGCACTACGTCGAGGGCATCGAGAACTGGGACCCGGTGTGGGCGCGGCACGGCATCCGCATCCTGCCCGGGCCGTCGTCTCTGTGGTTCGACGCCGAGGGCCGACGGCTGCCCGCACCGCTCTTCCCGGGCTTCGACACGCTCGGCACCCTCGAGCATCTGCAGCGCACCGGCCACGGCCACTCCTGGTTCGTGCTCACGCAGGCCGTCATCGAGAAGGAGTTCGCCCTTTCCGGCTCGGAGCAGAACCCCGACCTCACCGGCAAGGACGTGAAGCTCCTGGCGAAGTCCCGTCTCGGCAAGGGCGCCCCCGGACCGGTCGAGGCTTTCAAACAGCACGGCGCCGACTTCATCGTCGAGGCGACGCTGCCCGAACTGCTCGAGCGGATGCGCGAGGCCTCGCCCGACGTCCCCCTCGACACCGACAACATCGAACGGGAGATCGTCGCCCGCGACCGCGAGATCGACAACGAGTTCACGAAGGACGCCCAGATCACCGCCATCCGCGGCGCACGCAACTATCTCGGCGACAAACTCATCCGCGTCGCCCCGCCGCACAAGTTCCTCGATCCGAAGGCCGGCCCGCTCATCGCGGTCAAGCTGCACGTGCTCACCCGCAAATCGCTCGGCGGCATCCAGACCGACCTCGAATCGCGCGCCCTCGGCTCCGACGGATCGCCCGTGCCCGGGCTCTACGCCGTCGGCGAGGCGGCCGGCTTCGGCGGCGGCGGCGTCCACGGCTACCGGGCCCTCGAGGGCACCTTCCTCGGCGGATGCCTGTTCAGCGGCAGGGCTGCGGGGCGATCCATCGCCCGGCGGCCCTGACTTCTCACCCGCGCAGCGACCAGTCGCGGCGTTTGACGAGCACGTGGCCGCGGCGCGAGGACAGGCGCGTCCACGGGCCGGTCTCGAAGACCCGCACCGGGTCGCCCGGGGCGAGGAAGCCGAGACTGCGGGCGGCGAACGCCGCCCCGGCCGGCACGTACTCCAGGCCCTCGATGCCGCGGCCCCAGACCTCGGCCCGCACCCGGGCGACGAGCTGCTCGCCGACCGCCTCGGGCACGGCCGCGGCGACCTCGTCGATGCCGGCGCGGGCGGATGCTTCGAGCACGGCCGGGTCGACCTCACCCTGCGGCCGCCAGCCGCTTCGGGGCGGGGAGATGCCGGCCCAGGTGACGGTGCTCACTTCGGGGGGCCGGCTCATCCGCACGGGCCGCGACTCGTCGTCGTCCTCGGGCAGGGTGCTGCGGGCGCGGACGATCCGCTCGACCACCGAGCGCATCGGCACGACGAGGTCGAACTCGTCGTGCTCGCCGTCGTCGCCGGGGGCGAGGGCGAAGGTGCGGAGGCCGAGCACCGTCGGGCTCTCGTCGAGGATGCCGCGCGGGTAGAGGATCGCGGTGTACACGGCGAGGATGCCGCCCCCGGCGATGAGGCGGAGGGAACCGTCTTCGACCCGACCGGCGCGGAGCAGATAGGTGTGCAGGTCGCCGAGCGACAGGCTGTCGGCGAGGGTCAGTGAGTGGTTCATCTGCTGTCTAAACTACCAAGGAGCGCCGGTGCTTCCCGCTTGCGGCGCTTTCGCCGCCGGGAGCGCGTCGGGCGAACCACCGGAGGAAACATGAACGGTCCCATCGACGGCCTGCTGCGCACCCTCGACCTGGTCGACACCGGGGCGCGCACGCATGAGGACATCTTCACCGGCCCGAGCCAGTGGGCGCCCCTCGGGCGCGTCTTCGGCGGCCAGGTGCTCGCGCAGTCGCTCGTCGCAGCCCAGCGCACCCTTCCCGACGATCGGGCGGTGCACTCGATGCACGGCTACTTCCTCCGCCCCGGCGACATCGAGCAACCCATCACCTTCTCGGTCGAGCGCATCCACGACGGCCGCTCCTTCTCGACCCGGCGCACTCAGGCCTACCAGAACGGCCTGCCGATCCTGTCGATGCTCTGCTCCTTCCAGACCGAGGACGAGGGCCTGGACCACCAGATGCCGATGCCCGACGGCATCCCGGACCCGGAGACCCTCCCGACGACCGCCGAACTGCTCGCCGGCGTCGATCACCCGACCGCCGCGTACTGGTCGAACGGGCGCCCCTTCGACGTGCGGCACCTGCCGAGCTCGATCTACCTCGAGGTCGACGGCGAACGCGTCGAACGCCAGGCGGTGTGGATGCGGGCGATCGGCGAGATCGGCGACGACCAGAAGCTGCACCGTGCGGCCCTCGCCTACGCGAGCGACTACTCGATCCTGGAGCCGGTGCTGCGCCGCCACGGCATCCCGTGGTCGACACGCGGCATGAAGATCGCGAGCCTCGACCACGCCATGTGGTGGCATCGGGATGTGAAGGTCGACGACTGGTTGCTGTTCGTGCAGGAGTCCCCCTCCGCCTCGGGCGGGCGCGGACTCTCGCTCGGGCGCATCTATTCGCGAGAGGGCGTGCTCGTCGCGAGCGTCGCCCAAGAAGGCATGGTCCGGGTCCCGGATCCGGCGGCCTTCGACTGAGTCGACGATGCGGCGCCGCGCGCCGGTGAGGAGCACCGAATGGACGTGACGAGACGGACGGCGCTGCGCGTCGTGGCCGCGACGGGAGGCGCCGCCGGCACGGCCGCGGTGCTCGCCGCATGCGCGCCCGGCGAAGCACGGCCGTCGACGCGGCCGACGCTGGAGGGCGGCATCGAGATCATCGCCGCCGCCGAGGTCCCCGTCGGCGGCGCCGCGAAGGCCGAGCTGAGCGGCACGCCCGTGCTCGTCGCCCAGCCCGAGGAGGGCGAGTTCGTCGTGTTCAGTGCGAGCTGCCCGCACCAGGGCTGCACGGTCGCCCCGGCCGATACGGAGTTCGACTGCCCGTGCCACGGTTCGCGGTTCGCGCTGGCCGACGGCGCCGTGCTCGCCGGTCCGGCCGAACAGCCCCTGCGCGAGATCGCCGCCGAGTTGGTCGACGGGGTGATCGTCACCGCCTGATCCGCAGGGGCCGGGGGCGGTGCAGCGAGGTCAGCGACGCCGGAAGCGCAGCGGTTCGCCGAGGTAGGGCTCCCACGCGGCGCGCTCGGTGGGCGAGATGCGTCGGGGGCGACCCGTGGCGGCATCCGTCAGCACGATCGTCGTCGCCGCGCGCGTGTAGAGGACGCGGGGCTCCAGGCCGGCCGGCGAATACACCTCGTAGCAGACGTCGAGGCTCGCCCCGCCGAGGTGCCCGATCCACAGCTCCACCTCGACGGGCTGGCGGTGGTACGGGATCGGCAGCAGGTATTCGACCTCCTGCCGGGCGATGAGGCTGAAGGTGTCGGCGCCGGGCCGGGCGTCGAGCACCGCGGTGGTCGCGCCCACGGCATCCGTCAGCGGGGCCTCGCGGTCATCGGCGCGCCAGAACGCCTGGATGCGAGCCTCTTCGAGCAGGCTCAGCATCCGGGCGTTGTTGACGTGCGCGTAGGCGTCGAGGTCCGACCAGCGCAGCGCGATCGGGACGGTGAGGCGCATCAGTCCCGCGTGAGCTTCCGGTATGCGGAGCGGTGGGGCTTGGCGGCATCCGGCCCGAGGCGCTCGATCTTGTTCTCCTCGTACGCCTCGAAGTTGCCCTCGAACCAGTACCAGTTCGCCGGGTCCTGCTCCGTTCCCTCGTAGGCGAGGATGTGGGTGGCGATGCGGTCGAGGAACCACCGGTCGTGGGTGATGACCACCGCGCAGCCGGGGAACTCGAGCAGCGCGTTCTCGAGGCTCGACAGGGTCTCGACGTCGAGGTCGTTCGTCGGCTCGTCGAGCAGCAGCAGATTGCCGCCCTGCTTGAGGGTGAGCGCGAGGTTCAGACGGTTGCGCTCGCCGCCCGAGAGCACGCCGGCCCGCTTCTGCTGGTCGGGGCCCTTGAAGCCGAAGGTGGAGACGTAGGCGCGGCTCGGGATCTCGGTCTTGCCGACCTGGATGTAGTCGAGCCCGTCGCTGACGACCTCCCAGAGGGTCTTGTTCGGGTCGATGCCGCCGCGGGACTGGTCGACGTAGGAGATCTTGACGGTCTCGCCGATCTTCAGTTCGCCGCCGTCGAGCGGTTCGAGGCCGACGATCGTCTTGAACAGGGTCGTCTTGCCGACGCCGTTCGGGCCGATGATGCCGACGATGCCGTTGCGCGGGAGCGTGAAGCTCAGGCCGTCGATGAGCTTGCGGCCGTCGAAGCCCTTCTCGAGCTTCTTCGCCTCCAGCACGACGTCGCCGAGGCGCGGGCCGGCCGGGATCTGGATCTCCTCGAAGTCGAGTTTGCGGGTCCGCTCGGCTTCCGCAGCCATCTCCTCGTAGCGCGCGAGGCGCGCCTTCGACTTGGCCTGCCGGCCCTTCGTGTTGGACCGGACCCACTCGAGCTCCTCTTTCAGGCGCTTCTGCAGCTTCTGGTCCTTCTTGCCCTGCACTTCGAGGCGTTCGGCCTTCTTCTCGAGGTAGGTCGAGTAGTTGCCCTCGTAGGGGTACAGGCGGCCGCGGTCGACTTCGCAGATCCACTCGGCGACGTGGTCGAGGAAGTACCGGTCGTGGGTGACGGCGAGCACCGCGCCGGGGTACTTGGCGAGGTGCTGCTCGAGCCAGAGCACGCTCTCGGCGTCGAGGTGGTTCGTGGGCTCGTCGAGGAGGAGCAGGTCGGGCTTCTGCAGCAGGAGCTTGCAGAGGGCGACGCGGCGCTTCTCACCGCCGGAGAGCACCGAGACGACGGCCTCGGGCGGCGGGCAGCGCAGGGCGTCCATCGCCTGCTCGAGCTGCGAGTCGAGATCCCAGGCGTCGGCCGCGTCGATCTCCTCCTGCAGCGTGCCCATCTCGGCCAGCAGCGCGTCGAAGTCGGCGTCGGGGTCGGCCATCGCCGCCGAGATCTCGTTGAAGCGGTCGAGCTTCGCCTTGATCGGCCCGACGCCCTCCTGCACGTTCTCCAGCACCGTCTTCGACTCGTCGAGTTCGGGCTCCTGCATGAGGATGCCGACCGAGTAGCCGGGGCTCAGCCGCGCCTCGCCGTTGGAGGGCTGGTCGAGGCCGGCCATGATCTTCAGGATCGTGGACTTGCCGGCCCCGTTCGGGCCGACGACGCCGATCTTCGCTCCGGGGAGGAACGCCATCGTGACGTCGTCGAGAATGACCTTGTCGCCGACCGCTTTGCGGGCGCGCACCATCGAGTAAATGTATTCCACGCTTCCTAGTCCTAAGCTGAGTCCGTGAAGATAGCCCCAGACCAGCCTACGGCCTCTGAAAGGGCGAAGCTCCGCGCCGTGCTCTACTACCGCCTCAGCCGCGACAGTGAAGTCTCAACGTCAATCCGCGGGCAGGACGCCGACCTCAGTGCCCTCGCCGCTCGCGAAGGCTGGGACGTCATCGCCACGTTCACCGACGAAGGCCTCAGCGGCGGCAAGCGCCGAGCCAATGCCGACGAGGCCGTCCGAATGCTACGCGAAAGCGAAGTCGACGTGCTCGCCGCCTACGCCGTCGACCGCTTCTCGCGCATGGGCATCGGCGAAGATGCCGAGCTCGTCCGCATCGTGCGTGCTGCCCCCGCGCGCCGTCCGGCCCGCGTCGTCTTCATGCGCGAGGGCATCGACTCGGCAACCGATGCCAAGGGCTGGGCCATCCGCTTTATGATCGCCTCCGAAATGGCCCTGGGCGAGCGCGACGTCATGGTCCAACGCCGCAAGGCTGCGCTACGCCGTATGCAGAATGAGGGCCGATTCACCGGCCGCGGCGCCCCGCCCTATGGGTACCGCTCCGCCCCGTTCGACGACGGCCGCGCCGGTCGCCGCCTCGTGCCCGACGCCACCGAGGCCGAGGTTGTCCGCGAGGGCGCTGCGCGCCTCCTCGCCGGCGAATCCTCCATGTCGCTCGCCCGCGCGCTCACCGAGCGCGGCGTCCCGCTCGCCCGCTCCGCTTACCGCCTCGCGCAGATCGCGGGCCGCCCGCTCGTTGACGACACCGGGGCCGAGCTCGCCCGCGGCACCTGGACCAACGGCCGCGTCTCGCAGCTCTGGACCTCGCATCACCTTCTCGGCCGCATAATGCGCGACCAGCCCCGCGGCGAAGCGGGCGGCCATCTCGACCGCGAGGGCTCCCCCGTGCTCGACCCGCGCACCGGCGAACCGCTCGAGGCCTTCGAGCCCATCCTCGACCTTTCGACCTTTCTCGCGCTACGCGAGCGCTTCCAGCGCAGTGTCGGCCGCGGTAAGCAACAGAAGCGCCGAGCCGCCCGCCTCCTCTCCGGCCTCCTCTATTGCGGCCTCTGTGGCGCGAAGTCCTACGCGCTCACCGTGCGCCAGCGGGGCCGCGAATACGCCTACTATCGGTGCTCCGGCGCCTCTCGTGGCGAGTCATGTTTCGGCCCGCGGATCCGCGCCGAGCACGCCGAGGAGCTCGTCGAGGCCGAATACCTCGCCACCGTCGGCCGCCTGCCCGCATACGAGCGCGTCGAGCACCGTGGCGAAGAGGAGCAAAGCGAGCGCCTCGCCCGCATCGCCGAGCGCGTCGGCACGCTAAGCCGCCAGCTCATCGAGCCCGGCGTCGACCGGCTGGCGATCGTCGCGGAGCTCGACCGCCTCGATGCTGAGCGCGACGCGGCGCTCGCCCTTGCCCCCACGCTCGTCGTCGAGTACGTGCCCCTCGGCGTGACGTGGGCCGAGGTATACGGGTCCGGTAACTTGAGCGAGCGTCGACGAGCCCTCGCTCGTGCCTACGACCATGTACTCGCCTATCCCGAAGGGCGCGGGCCGGACGGGCGGCGCCTCGTCCCGGTGCTGAACCCCGACGCCCCCGAGGACCACGACGCCGCCTAACGCCGGCGGAGACGCGGAGCGGAGCCCCTCGAGCAACGCCGAGGTGACGGAAGTGACGATATTGCGTCACTTCTCTATTACTTGTATGAGGTTTGATTTTCTCATAAGGGAATAGGGGGAGTGACGCTAAATCATCACTTTCGTCACCTCGCCCCACGGCCACGCCTGCGGCGAGCCCTCGCGTTGAAGCCAGGGGCTCGCCACGCAGCACACGGCCCGCCGGGCCCCTCATTTTGGGCGCTGTGGGGACCTATCTACGTGAGAGAGAGTATTCCCCATGCCCGGCCACGGCGGCGGGCCCTCTTCTTTTGCCCTCATGCGTAACGAACGGAGCCTGAAGCCATGATCCCCTGCGCCGAATGCGCCGTCCCGTTCATCCCGGCGCGCCCTCACGGTCGCTTTTGTTCGGCGCGCTGCCGGACCGCGGCGCACCGCCACGCTCGCACCAGCGCCGCCCTCGAGCTTCGCGGCGCCCGCGCCGACGCCGCCGCGGCGCGGGTAGCGCTCGCCGATATCCGCGGCGGGCTCACGCGCGCCGGCGCTACAAGGAGGCCACCCGTGCTGATTGACCCAGAGGCCGCCGACGCCCCGCTCTCACCCGAATCGTTCGAAGCGCTCCTCACGCTCGCCCGCGACTCGGCCAGGATCTACCCCGGCGCCGCATCGGCGCCCGTCGACGAGGCGCTCCACCGTCTCGCGGACGCCCGCGGCAGCGGCCGACTCGACGCCCTGCCCGAGCTGGAAGCCGTCGCCCGCGCCGCCTACGCCGCCGACCTCTAACCCCAAACCTCACCCCCAGCCCCAGCCCCGACCGCCACCCCCGGCGGCTGGGGCTTTCTCATGCCCTCGCAAAGGACCACCGCATGACCGACGCCGACACCGCCGCCCCGCCCGCCGACACCGGCGCCCCTACCCCGCCCTGGGGCGATGACTTCGACGCCGCGCGAGCCTGGCAGACGATCACAGCTCTGCGCGACGAGGTCCGCGCCCTCAAGGCCGCCACGGCCACCACCCGCGAGGAGCTCGCTGCGGCGACCGCCGCCCGCGACGACCTCGAGGCCGCCCACGCGGCCACCTCCGCCGACCTCTGGCGCGAGCGCTCGCTCCGACGGCACCCGCACCTCGCCGACGTTGCCGACCTCCTCACCGGCGCCGACGAGGCCGCGGTCGCCGCGGTTGCCGACCGCCTCGCAGCTCTTGCCCCGGCCGCACCCGACGCGACGGCGTCGCCGCTCCGCCCGGTGCCGGGTCACGCCCTCGGCCCGACGGCGCCGGCCCCCGACTACGCCGCAATCGCGGCCCGCGTGCAGCGCCGGTAAGCCCTTCCCCGCGCCTGCGAGAGTCTCGCCGGCGCCCCCACGCGCAGCGCGCGCCCACCGTTTACACGCCCCCTCTCCTAGGAGCCCTCCTCCATGACGAACACCCTGAACACCTACAGCGCCGCCGACGCCGGCGCCGTCGCCCTCGAGCTCATCCACGGCTCGTTCCAGCTTGCAAGCGTCGCAGCCAGTTACGACGAGAACACCTTCAAGGCTGGCATCGGCCGCACGGCGTATCTCACCGTCCCCGCCGCCCTTGTCGCACATGACCGCGCCCTCGGCGACACCGACAACGCCCTACTCATCGACGCGATCGCAGAATCGCGAGTGCCGATCGAGCTCGACCGCGAGGCCGTCTCAGCCGTCGCCCTGAGCGACGCCGACCTCTCGCTCGACCTCCAGGACTTCACCGCTCAGGTGCTCGCCCCTCAGGTCGACGCCGTTGTCTCGCGCGTCGAAGCCTCCCTTGCGGCCGTACTTGAGGACGTCGACGTCGAGGCGCCCGCGGCCGCGTACGACCCGGCGAAGCCGGTTTCGCTGTTCACCTCCGGTCGCCGTGCGCTCCGCGGTCGCGGTATCGACGTCGCCGGAGGTGACCTCGTTGCCCTGGTCGGTTCGAACGTCGTCGACGACCTCCTCGAGAGCGACTCGCTCGACTACAGCCGCACCGGCGACGCCGACGCGCTGCGCTCGGGCAGCGTCGGCCGCCTCCGTGGCTTCAACGTCGTCGAGGCCTCGCGCATCGGTGCCGATGACGTGTTCTTCATGACCGCGAGCTCGCTCTACCTCGCCCACCGCCCGCCCGTCGTGCCCCTGGGTGCGTCCTTCGGCGAGACCGTCAGCGCCGGCTCCTCGTTGCGCTACCTCCGCGACTACGACGCCGTCCACCGTTGCGACCGCTCGATCATCGATTCGTTCTACGGGGTCGGCGTCATGCCGACCTACCGCCTCGAGCGCACCGAAGACGCCGGCGTCCAGGGCTCGACCGGCTACGCAGCCGGCAGCGCCTCGCTCGTCCCGATCGAGGGCGGCAGTGTCGTCCGATTCGACACCACCGCCTAACCCGACCCCTCAGCCGCAGAGGCCCGCCCGCAGCGCCGCCGGCGGGCCTCTGCCCCCTCTCGGAAGGATCCGACCATGACCCCACGCGACGAACCCTTCGAGGTCCTCGACCTCGTGATCGACGTACTCGAGGCCTCAACCCCAACCCCAACCCCCGGCGACCTCACCCCGGCCGACCGCGAACGGCTCACCGCCGTTGCCCTCCATACCGGCGAGACACCCTCGGCCGCCCTGGCCCGCCTCCGCACTGAGAACATCGTCGAGCTGAAGGCCGCCCGCACCGAGCGCATCCGTCACGGCGCGATCATCGCCGAGGCACGGGATCGGCATTGGACCTGACCCCCTCGCTCGGCGACCTCGCCGTCCGCCTCGGCATCGACCCCGACGCCCTCGAGCCCGCCGAGCGGACCCGCGCCGAGGCTGCCACACTCGCCGTTGCCGAGGTCACCCCGGCGACCGCCGAGGCCTGGGTTCTCAAGTGCCCGCCCATCGTGCCGCTCGTCATTCTCAAGGCCGCCCGGCGAGAGTTCGAGAACCCCCGCGGGATCGAGCAGGAGACATTCGCGGACCACTCGGCTCGTCTCAGTGACGCCTCCGGCGTCTACCTCACCTGGCGTGAGCGGTCTCTCATCCGGCGCGCCGCGGGACACCGCGGGACGCGCACGGTCCACTTCGGGACGGCCCACTAGCCCCATAGACCAGCTGGACCGGTCCGTTTGCCAGCCGGTCCAGCTCGGCCGTGCCACGGGTCACGGCCACCCAGCCGAGGCCGCCAAGGGCGGACCACCTCGGACCAAACCGTCGAGCGCGTGCGCAGTAAACCATCCCAGGAGAGGGCGCGCGCTGCGTACGCGCTCGACGGCCCTTCACACCCTTCAGGAGCCCCCGTGCCCATCGATATGAACGCCGCTCTCGCTGCCAAGGTCGCCGCGAACCCCACGACGCTCGCCACCGTCGGCGTCAACTCCGACGACCTCGGCGCAGCGCTCGACGCCCTCGCCCGTGCCCACGTCGGCGATGCCATCCGCAACGCCGCCCGCGTACAGCTCGCCGCCGGGATCCTCTGGGATCGCCACGTCAACACCGAGACCTTCGCCGACGACTTCCCCGCGTGGCTCCGCCTGCACGTCCTACCCCTCCTCATCGCCGGACGCGCCGCCGCCGAAGCCGACGCCGAAGCGCTCTTCGCGGCCACCTCGAGGCGGCAGGCTTCACCGCCTCCACCGCCGCGCCGGCGTCCCGCGCCGTCGTCGACCCCCGCCGCCTCGAGCGCGCCGTCGGCGCCGAGGTCGGGAGCTTCAACCTCGCCAGGGCATCCGAGGCCGGCGAGCTTACCGCCGCCGCCCTCGTCCTCGCCCGCGACAAGGCCCTCCGCGCGATCCAGACCGCCGTGCTCGACGCGGGAACCGACCGCCTCGTTACCCGCGCCGGCCGCGACCGCCATATCAACGGCTGGGCCATGGTCGGAGACGGCAACCCGTGCGCCCGATGCCTCACCCTCATCAGCCGCGGCCCGGTCTACTCCGGCCGCCGCTTCACCCGGCACACGGGATGTTGTTGCTCACTGCGGCCCGTGCCCGTTGGCGATCCCGCCGGCGGCTGGTCGCCCGAGGCCAAGGCCAAGGCCGCAAGCGACCTCTACGATCGCAGCGTCCGCGAGGGCATCGCCCTCCGGACCCTCATGCGCCGCGAGGGCCACGCGAGCGCGTGACCTTGGGGCGACCCTCTCCCCGCCCGCGCCTCTCCCCCCGGAGGCACGGCAAGCCTGTGCATGTACGGGCAGCCAGGTCGCGCCGCGGACCTGGGGACCACCCCCTCCCCGCCCCCTCCCTCGCCTCCCGGTCCGACATGGCATCTGCCAGTCGATGCGCATGCCCTCCGGTTATCCCGCGGGCCACCCTCGCCCGCCCCCTAGACCGCCGCTCTTCGCCCGTATTCCCGCGCTACAGCGCCGAACACACGCCCGCATGAACACGAATTCATTCGCTACCTGAAAGTGCGGCTAATGGGCCCTGAGGGGCCCCTGAATGCCCCTAAGGACCCCATATGCCTCTCACGCCTGCCCTCGTCGACGACGCCGTCGCCGCACTCGACCGCGACCTCCGCCGCGACGGCCGCCTCGGCAAGGTCAAGCGCTACCTCGCCGGCGACCACGACCGGCCGTTCCTACCGGGCGACACGACGCGCGCGCTCCTCCAGCTCGCCGACCGCAGCCAATGCAACTGGCTGCCCCTGGTCTCGGATACCTTCAGCCGGTCATTGGCCGTCGACGGCTTCCGCGCCGCCCGCGCGGCAGACGACGCGCTGGCATGGGCCCACTGGCAAGCCAACGGCCTCGACGCCCGCCAAACGATCGCCCACCGCGGCGCCCTCGAATACGGCACGTCCTACGTCGTCGTCTGGCCCGACGCCTCCCTCCCCACCGGCGCCCGCATCCGCCCCCTCTCGCCCCTCCGCTCGGCGGCCTGGTACGCAAACCCCGACGCCGACTTCCCCTCTACGCCGTCGAGCTCGCCGGCGTAGATATCGCCGGCGCCCGCCTCGCCGAGGTCTACACCCCGACGGACCGCCAGGCCTGGGCCCTGCCCGAGAACTCGAGCCACTGGCGGCCCGCCGGCGACCCCGAGCCGCACCCCCTCGGCGTCACCCCCTGGGTCCGCTTCCGCGACCGCCTCGACGACGAGCCCCGCGGCCTGATCGCCCCGCTCGTCCCGCTCCAACTGCAGGTGAACGAAATTCGATTTGAAATGCTCGTCGCCATGCAGTACTCGAGCTTCCGGCAGCGCTGGGCGACCGGCCTCATGCTTAGCGACGAGACCGGCGACGAGCCCCGCGACGGCGCCGGCGACGGCCCTGGCTTCGAACCCGGCGCAGACCGCCTTTGGACAAGCGACTCGACCGACACCAAGTTCGGCGAATTCGCCCAGACCGACGTAAGCGGCCACCTCGCCGCCTACAGCAGCGCTGTCAAGACACTTGCCGCGATCGCACAGATCAACCCCAACATCCTCACCGGCGACCTCATCAACGTCTCCGCCGAAGGCCTCGCCTCCCTCAACGACTCGACCCAGCGCCGCCTCAACGAGTACGAGCTCCTGTTCGGCGAAGCGTGGGAAGCCGTCTTCCGACTCGCCGCGCAAGCCGCGGGCCAACCCCTCGAGGGCCCGTCGGCCGCCGTCCGCTGGCGCGACACCGAGGCCCGCTCACTCGCCGCGACCGTCGACGCCCTCGGCAAGCTCCGCCAAACCCTCGACGTCCCCGTCGAAGCCCTCTGGGAGCGCGTCCCCGGCGTCACCAACGACGACGTCGACCGCTGGCGAGCCATGCGCGACGCCGACCCCCTGCACGCCCTCACGGCCGCCGTCACCAACGGCGCCCCCGTGCTCGCCACCGCCCCCGACAGCACCGCCCCCGGCGCCTGACACCGAAAGCCCCCGCCCTCCACCATCGGAGAGCGGGGGCTTTTCGCGTTTCGCTAGGCTGGCCCCTGCGGCCCGAAGCTACTTGTTCTAGCTTCGGGCCGTCTTAGATCGCGCCGCGACCCTCGAGCCCCTCGAGGACCCGCGCGTCGTACACGGCATCCACGAGCTCGCCGAACGCCAGGTCTCCGACATTCGCGCCACGGAACATCGTCGAATCCGGAATCAACTGCGCCAGCGCCGCCCCGAGCTCCGAACGCGCTACCAAATCAGACATGTGC
This sequence comes from Agromyces archimandritae, assembly GCF_018024495.1. Lineage (NCBI taxonomy): Bacteria > Bacillati > Actinomycetota > Actinomycetes > Micrococcales > Microbacteriaceae > Agromyces > Agromyces archimandritae. The sequence goes on along the minus strand of NZ_CP071696.1, from coordinate 3,242,049 downwards.
AACCTCCTCGTCGCGCCGGCCGATCCGGCGCCCGGCAGGAGCATGACACACACCAAGACCCTCGCGCAAATCCCTGGTCAGGGGCTCAAACGTTGAGCGGCTAGCGGCCGTCCTCGGCAGCCTCGGCGGCGAACTCGGCGACCGCGAACCAAGAACGGGTAAGCAACCCCGCTTCACCCTCCCGGATCGAGAGGCGAGAGACACGCCGCGTTTGCGTTAGGACCTGCGGAACATATTCCGCCATGTCGCCTACCAGTCTATGGGGCGGGTGGCGCCGATCAGGCAGCCGCTCGTGCCGAGCTCGGGCTGCACGGCGCTCTGGTAGCCGTCGGAGCCCGGCCCGTACTGGCCGATGAGGCATTCGCCCTTCCAGGTCACGGAGAACTGGACCGAGTCGGCCTCGCTGCCGAGCGTCGTCCGGTCGGCCGTCACCTGCATGGCGGCCTTGTCGAAGCCGGCAGCGACGAGGGCGTCGATGAACACGCGCCCGTCGACGCCGGGCTCGGTCGCGGCCGTCGTGCGGTTCACATGGTCGAAGTAGCCGAGGTTGTCGACGGCGCCGCCGTCGGGGTCGAGCTCCGGCGGGCCGGCCGGCGTCGGGCTCGGGCGCTCGCTCGCCGACGGCGACGGACTCGGGGCCGGCGACGGATCGGAGGTGCACGCGGCGAGCGCGGCGATGACGGCGACCGCCGAAGCGGCTGCGGCGATCCGTCGAAGCGGATGGGCACTCCTCATGACTCCCCTTGCCTCACGGGCCGGCGGTTCGGGCCGGCGCGTTCCCGGAGAGTCTACGGGCACGGGCGCCGCATCCTGCGGCGGCGCCCGCGCCCGGCGTCGATCGCGCCTCGACGGAGCGATCGACGCAGCCGTGACGGGTCAGAACGGCACGGGCGTCGCGTCGGCGGGTTCGGTCGGGAGATCGCCTGCGGGATCCTCCGCCGCGTCGCCCGGGTCGCCGTCCGCGGATGCCGGCCCGGTCTCGGGCCACGCCTCGTCGGCGCCGGCGTCCGGCGAGGTCGACCGGGTGATGCTGCGGGCGAAGACCGAGCGACCCCAGCCGAGGTCGTGCCCGATCGCGTCGGCGACGATGTCGAGGTTCGTGCCCCGACGCTCGCCGTTCTCCCAGTCGGTGACGCGCAGCTGCCCGCTGACGACGACGGGGTCGCCCTTCTTGATGCTCGCGTGGGCGTTCTGGCCGAGGTAGCGGTGCGCGGTGACGCCGTACCAGTTGGTGCCGGCGTCCTCCCAACCGTTCTCGGTACGCCTGCGGCGGGTCGATCCGATGCGGAACACGGTCATCGCCTGACCGTTCTTGGTGGGGATCACCTGCGGTTCGTTGCCGACGAACCCCGTGATCGTGATGTGGTCGGCCATGCCGCCTCCTTCTTCTCGGGGCGCACCGCGACGACCGCGGTGCGGCGGCCCCGGAATCGCTCCTCGTGCCGGATCGGCGTCCGGGGCCGCACGGAGAGTCTGCCCGCGGCATCCACCCGCCGGACGGGATCCGGAAAAACCGTGGAAACCGCCGTCGCACGGGTGCCCTGTGGAGGAAGGGTCAGGCCTGGACGTACTCCGCATAGGAGCGGCGGATCTTGTTGACCTTCGGCAGGGCGACGGCCAGGCAGTAGCCCTGCCCGGGGTTCTTCGCGAAGAAGTCCTGGTGGTATTCCTCGGCGGGGAAGAAGGCGCCGAGCGGTTCGATGGTCGTGACGATCTCGCCCGGCCACCACTCGGCCGCCCGCTTGCGGGCCGCTTCGAAGCGTTCCCGCTGCGCCTCGTCGGTGTAGAACATCGCCGAACGGTACTGGGTGCCGACGTCGGCGCCCTGCCGGTTCAGCTGCGTCGGATCGTGCAGGGTGAAGAAGACGTCGAGGACGACCTCGGGCGGCAGCACCTCGGGGTCGAAGGTCACGGCGACCGCTTCGGCGTGCCCGGTCGTGCCGGTGCAGACGAGCTCGTAGTCGGGGTCGGCGACCGTGCCGCCGGTGTACCCGGAGACGACGTCGGCGACGCCGCGCAAGGTGCGGTACACCGCGTCGAGGCACCAGAAGCATCCACCCGCGAGAACATACGTTTCCATCGCCATAGGGTAACGGCATGACCTTCTCAGCCATTCCCGAACGTTACGACCGCATGGAGTATCGGCGGGTCGGTCGCAGCGGCCTGAAGCTTCCGGCGCTCTCCCTCGGCCTCTGGCACAACTTCGGCGACGGCCGGCCGTTCGAGACGCAGCGTGCGATCGTCCGCCGGGCCTTCGACCTCGGCATCACCCATTTCGACCTCGCCAACAACTACGGCCCGCCGCCCGGCAGCGCCGAGGCGAACTTCGGCCGGATCCTCGCCGGGGACCTGGCCGCCTACCGGGACGAGATCATCGTCTCGACGAAGGCCGGGTACCGCATGGGCCCCGGCCCCTACGGCGAATGGGGTTCCCGCAAGAACCTGACCGCCTCGCTCGACGCCTCCCTCGGCCGCCTCGGGCTCGACTACGTCGACGTCTACTACTCGCACCGCCCCGACCCCGACACCCCGATCGAAGAGACGATGGGCGCTCTCGCGCAGGCCGTGCGGGCGGGCAAGGCGCTCTACGTCGGCGTCTCGAACTACTCGGCTGCCGAGACCCGGGCCGCACGCGACGCCTTGGCCGCCGAGGGCGTGCCGCTCACGATCCACCAGCCCCGCTACTCGGTGTTCGACCGGCATGTCGAGGACGACGGCCTCTTCGACGCCCTCGAGGAGCTGGGGGCGGGGGCGATCGTCTTCTCGCCGCTGGCCCAGGGGCTGCTGACGGACCGGTACCTCGGCGGGGTGCCGGAGGATTCCCGGGCGGCCACGAGCGGGTTCCTGCCCCGCGAGCGGGTGGATGCCGCGTACCTCGAACGGGCTCGCGCACTGGATGCCGTGGCTCGCGGCCGCGGCCAGAGCCTCGCCCAGCTCGCCCTCTCGTGGGTGCTGCGCGTGCCGCAGATCGCCAGCGCCCTCATCGGCGCCTCGAGCGTCGCGCAGCTCGAGCAGAACGTCGCAGCCCTGGACGCGGCTCCGCTCGATACCGAGGAGGTCGCCGCCGTCGAGCCCTTCACCGCGCACGGTTCCGTGCTCGGGTAAGCCGATGTCGGTGGGTCGCGGCAGGCTCGAAGCACCACGCAGGGCCGGCTGCACGACGAAGGGAGCCCCCTCATGCCCACCGCACTGCAGCACCGCGGCGAACGTCATGCACCGGCCGCGCGCCGGCTCGGCGACGGCCTGCGCCCGCCCGAACCGCTCCGCATCCCCGAACGGCTCGGCGTGACCCTGCCGGGGATGCGATTCGTGCCGGCCGGGCCGTCGCTCTGGAGGGTCGTCGGGGCCGGCGGACTGGTGCTCGGGCACATCGAGCGCACGACCGCCGAACACGGCGAGCGCTTCGCGGCCCGGCGCCTGCCGCACGGCGCTTCGCGGTCGGTTCCGCTCGGCGAGTTCTGGTCTGCTCGCGACGCGGCGGAGTGCTTCCGCTGATCGGTGCGGCAGCCCCGCTACGCTTCGATCATGCAGTGGTGGAATGACTTCGCAGCGTGGCTCGTCTCTTCGGACGGACAGGCCATCGTGTTCACGGCGACGGTGCTGTTCGTGGCCGTCATCGTCTCGGGCCTGCTCTCGGCGTGGATCGCGCGAGGCGGGGTGCGCCGGGTCATCGAACTGCGCGATCGCGAGCAGAAGGCGAGTGCGATCGCCGCCCTCGTCGACGCGGCCACTGAGGCCTCCGTATGGAACTCGCTGACGCCGCAGGAGCAGATCCTGGCCGATCGCGCGGTCGGGCAGGCCGACATCCTCGTCCGTCTGCTCCCGATCCGCGGCGCCGACGCGGCCGCGAACTGGGCCGCGCACCAGCTCCATGAATTGAAGCGCGCCTCGGCGACCTTCGGCTACCAGCTCGACCCGGCCGTCGTCGAGTTCCGCGACCGTCTCGTCGAGTGGCAGCGGAATCCGGCGAAGTCGCGGCGCCGGTTCCAGCAGGATCTCGACCGCTGGAAGGAGCAGCAGCGGCTCGAGCCGGAGCCCGAGGCGCAGCAGGAGCAGGACGCGTGGGTCGCCGAGCAGCACCACGAGCGCTATCAGGGCGCCGTCATGGTCGATCCCGACCCGGTCACCCCGCCGACGCCGGTCGCCGGCACGCCGCTGGCCACCCAGCCCTACGACTACGACGCGGCCGGATACTCCTCGACCTCGGCGGGGTACGAGGGTTCCGGGTATGACGCCCCGGGCGGCGAACAGCGCTGATCGGTCCGCCGCGTTCGCGGCATCCGCTCAGGCGCCCGGCCGCCACCATTCGTCGAAGAGCGAGGCGGGCGTACGGCGCTTGTGCTCGGTCTGCAGGTAGCGACGCTCGATGCGAGCGGCCACCTCGTCGTCGATCTCCTCGCCTTCGAGGTAGGCGTCGATGTCGCGATAGCCGATGCCGAGGTTGGCTTCGTCGGACTGGCCGGGGTTCTCGTCGAGGAGGTCCGCGGTCGGGATCTTCAAGTACAGGCGCTCGGGCGCCCCGAGGTATTCGAGCATGGCCCGCCCCTGGCGTTTCGTGAGCCCGGTGAGGGGCAGCACGTCCGCTCCCCCGTCGCCGTATTTGGTGAAGAAGCCCGTGACGGCCTCGGCCGCGTGGTCGGTGCCGACGACCAGCAGGCCGTTCTCGCCGGCGAGCGCGTACTGGGCGATCATGCGCATGCGCGCCTTCACGTTGCCTTTGCCGAAGTCGCTGATGGGCGCGCCTGCGGCTTCGAGGAAGTCGGCCGCGAGGCCGTCGACGCCGCCCCGGATGCCGAAATCGACGGTTTCGGGCGCTTCGATGAAGTCGAGGGCCAGTCGCGCGTCGTCTTCGTCGTGCTGCACGCCGTAGGGCAGCCGCACGGCGAGGAAGCGGGCGGGTGAGCCGGCGTCGGCGAGTTCTGCGACGGCGAGCGCGCAAAGCCGGCCGGCGAGGGTGGAATCCTGCCCGCCGCTGATGCCGAGCACGAAGCCGCCGGCGCCGCCGCCGCGGAGGTAGTCCTTCAGGAAATCGATGCGACGCCGCACCTCGGCGGCGGGATCGATCGACGGGGAGACGTGGAGATCGGCGATGATCCGTTCCTGCAGTTCGCGCATGCCGATGACGATACCGCTCCGGTGTTTCGGGTTCGTGACCGACGGATCCGTTGACACTGTTCACAGAAATGTCGACAATATTGAGACAACTATCGCAAAGGAGCGAGATGCCCGAGCACCCCCGACCGAGCGACCACTCCCGCCGCCTTGTGCAGGGCGCCTACGACGTCCACGTGCACATCGCCCCCGACGTCATGCGGCGCCGCATCACGGACCTCGAACTCGCAGCCCGCTTCGCCGACCTCGGCATGGCGGGCTTCGTGCTGAAATCGCACTACGTGCCCACGGCCGAACGCGCCTCGCTCGTGCGCGCCGTGCACCCCGAGGTGGATGCGGTGGGCGCCGTCACCCTGAATGCCTCGGTGGGCGGTATGAACCCGGTCGCCGTCGAGATCGCTGCGCGTAGCGGCGCACGATTCGTCTGGATGCCCACCGTCGACAGCGCGAACCAGCGCTCGAGCCTCGCCGCCGCCCCCGAAGGCTCGACCCCGCCGATGTGGGCCGCCCTGCAGCAGGATCTCCGCGACCGGGGCATCGACAGCCCGCCGGTCGAGGTGCTCGGCGCCGACGGCGAGGTCGCGCTCGCCTGCGGGCAGGTGCTCGACCTCATCGCCCGGCACGACCTCACCCTCGCCACCGGGCACCTGCACGGCGACGAATCGGCGCGGGTCATCGCGGCGGCCCGCGACCGCGGCGTTCGCCGCATCGTCGTCACGCATCCGGAGTTCACCTCGCAGCGCATCCCGGTGGAGGCCCAGCGCGCCCTCGTGCCGAGCGGCGCACTGCTCGAGCGGTGCCTGACGACTCCGCTCACGGGCAAGGTGTCGTGGGCGGACTGGCTCGGCAACATCCGTGCCGCCGGCCCCGAGCACTCGGTCATCAGCTCCGACCTCGGCCAGCCCTTCAACCCGCCCGTCGAAGACGGGCTCGCGATCGCCGCCGACATCCTGCTCGGCGACGGCTTCGGCGAAGCGGAGGTGCGCACGATGATCGTCCACAACTCTCGGTTCCTCGTCGGCGCCGCCCCGCTCGACGACGCGCCGGCGGCCCATCACGAGCTGCAGGAGACGACCCCGTGAGCGGCGTCCTCGAGATCGAGCGCCTCACGAAGGAGTTCCAGCGAGACGACGTCGCCACCGTCGCCCTCCGAGACTTCAGCCTCAGCATCGGCACGGGCTCCTTCGTGACCGTGCTCGGCCGATCAGGCTGCGGCAAGTCGACCATGCTGAACCTGCTCTCGGGGCTGCAGAAGCCGACGTCCGGGCGGGTCCTGCACCACGGCCGACCGCACACGGGCCCCACACCCGATATCGGCTATCTCACGCAGAGCGACACGCTGATGCCCTGGCGCACAGTACAGCGCAACGTCGAGATGCCCCTCGAGATCGCCGGGACCGGTCGCGCCGAACGACGGGCCACCGCCGAGGACCTCATCGCCAGGGTCGGCCTCGCAGGCTTCGCCGACAGCTATCCGCGCGAACTGTCCGGCGGCATGCGGCGACGGGCGAGCCTCGCGCGCATGCTCGCCTCCGGGGCCGAGACGATCCTCATGGACGAGCCGTTCGGCGCCCTCGACGCGCAACTGCGTCGAGAGCTCCAGGGCGAGCTGCTCCGACTCTGGGCGCAGACGCGGCAGACGGTCGTCTTCGTCACGCACGACATCGACGAGGCCCTCCTCCTCGGCGATCGCGTCGTCGTGCTCGGGGCGCTCGGCCGAATCCTGCTCGACCTGGAGATCGGGCTCGGCCGGCCGCGAGACCTCGAGGCGATCGCCGAGACGCCGGCGTTCGCCGAGCTGCGGCACACGTTCGCGGCGGCCCTGCGCGCCGGTGCCGAAGCCGGATCGGAGGCGGCGGCATGACCGCGGCGCACACGATCCCGGCGGGCGCGGCATCCGGAGCCCCCGCCTCCGGCTGCCCCGTCAAGGAGGCGAGGCGACGCAGCTGGTGGAGCCGCAACGGCCGCCGCACGACGGTGTGGATGCTGCGGGTCGCCCTCTTCCTGGCGTTTCTCGGCGCCTGGCAGCTCGCCTCGGCGACGGTGGCGAACCCGTTGTTCATCTCGAACCCGGCCGCGGTCTGGAACCAGCTCATCGAGTGGATCGCGGACGGCACACTGCCCACGCATACCTGGATCACCGTCCAGGAGGTCGCCGCCGGCTACGCCATCGGCGTCGTCACCGGCGCCCTCCTGGGCTTCCTGCTCGCCGCCGTCCACCTCGTCTACGACGTGTTCGAGCCGTTCATGATGGCCCTGTACTCCATCCCGAAGGTCGCGCTCGCGCCGCTCTTCATCGTCTGGTTCGGCATCGGGATCGAGATGAAAATCATCCTGGCCGCCGTAAGCGTCTTCTTCCTCGTATTCCTGAACACGGCCGCCGGCGTGCGGGACGTGGATCGCGGACTCATCGACGCGGTCCGCCTCATGGGCGCTTCGCGCCGGCAGGTGGCGCTGAAGGTCGTGTTGCCGGCCGCGATGACGGGGCTGCTCACCGGGCTCAAGGTCTCCATCCCCTACGCCCTCATCGGCGCCGTGATCGGCGAGCTCGTCGCCTCGAATCGCGGGCTCGGCTACCTCATCAACGATTCGGCCGCGCAGTTCAACACGGCGGGCGTCTTCGCGGCCGTCGCCGTGCTCACCGTGCTGGCGATGCTGCTGAACGGCATCGTCGCCCTGATCTCCTCGCGGGCCGGGCGCTGGAAGCCCCTCGACGAGGCCTGAACCGCACCACACCACCCGAGAGGAGCCCCATCATGACCCACCGGCCCAGGAGGCGTCTGCCGCGCCTCGCCGCAGCCCTCGCCCTGACGGGCGCCGTCGCACTGGCCGCGAGCGCCTGTGCGGGCGGCGGATCCGAGCAGGCGGACGCATCCGATCCGCTCGACGTCGGGCAGATCAGCGACTCGATCGCCTTCTTCCCGCTCTTCGTCGCCGAACAGCAGGGGTTCTTCGACGACGAGGGCGTCGAGCTCGGCGAACGCCCGCGCCTCGGCACCGGCGCCAAGCTCGCCGCAGCCCTCACCTCGGGCTCGATCGACGTCGCCGCCGGCGTCATCACGGACGCCTTCAACCTGCAGGAGCAGGACGATCGCGCCCGCGTCACGGGGGCGCTCGTCACCGAGTACTACGTCGACGTCATCGTCGGCGAGGGCTTCGACGGGCCGGCCGCCGACGCCCCGGTCGAGGAGCGGGCCGCTGCGCTCGTCGGCAAGAACATCGGCATCACGGGGCCGGGGTCGGGCACCGAGGCGCTCGTGACGTACCTCTTCGAGAGCATCGGCAAGGACCCGTCGACGGATGCCACGCTCGTGAACCTCGGCGGATCGGCACCGGCCGCGATCGGCGCCCTCTCAGAAGGCCAGGTGGATGCGCTCGCCTTCTTCCAGCCCGTCGGCCAGATGGCCGTCTCGGAGGGCGTCGGCGAGATCTACATCTCGCCGCAGCGCGGAGACATCCCCGCGATGGAGGACGAGCTGCATGGCGTGCTCTTCAGCACCACCGCCGCCCTCGACGCCAAGGGCGAGCAGATCCTGGCGTTCAACCGGGCGATCGACTCGGCGCTCGCATTCATCGCCGAGGAGCCGGATGCGGCGGCCGAGCTGCTCGCCGAATACCTCGGTTCGACGGATGCGGCGACGCTCGACGCGCTCATCGCCCTGCTCCCCGACGAGATGGCCGACGCGACCGCGATCGACGAGACCGGCTACCGGACCGCGGTCGACTTCCACCTCGAATCCGGACTCATCGACCGGGCGCCCGCCTATGACGAGATCGTCTGGGAGGACGCCCGGCGGTGACCGGTCGCGGGATCCGGCATCCGCTCCCGTGACCGCCCGACCGCCGCCGGCGCCGCGGGGCGGCGGTCGGCCATCCATCGCCCGGGTCGTTATGCTGTCTGAGGCGGCCGCATGCGCCCCGACCCCCCGTAGCTCAGTGGACAGAGCAGGTGGTTTCTACCCACTTGGTCGGGAGTTCGAATCTCTCCGGGGGGGCCGTGTCGGTGCCGGTCGTTAGAATCTCAGCATGTCTTCAACGAGCGACCGGCTGGTCTGGATCGATTGCGAGATGACCGGGCTCGACCTCGAGGTCGACGAACTGGTCGAGATCGCCGTCGTCATCACCGACTACGAACTGAACCCCGTCGACGAGGGCATCGACATCGTCATCCGGCCCGATCCCTCCTCCCTCGAGACGATGAGCGACTTCGTGCGCGAGATGCACCTGACCTCGGGGCTGCTCGAGGAGATCCCGGGCGGCGTGAGCGTCGCCGACGCCGAGTACCAGGTGCTCGAGTACGTGCTGAAGCACATCCCCGAGGAGCAGAAAGCGCCCCTCGCCGGCAACACGATCGGCACCGACCGCGCGTTCATCGCGAAGTTCATGCCGCGCCTCGACGCCCACCTGCACTACCGGAGCGTCGACGTTTCCTCCATCAAGGAGCTCGCCCGGCGCTGGTTCCCCCGCGTCTACTTCAACGCGCCCGCCAAGAACGGCGGCCACCGCGCCCTCGCCGACATCCTCGAATCGATCCGCGAACTGCGCTACTACCGTCGCGCGGTTTTCGTCGCCGAGCCCGGCCCGACCACGCAGGACCTGCAGGCGATCGCCGCCGAGATCGTCGCCGAGGACGCCGCCGGCGCCGCCCAGGCGTGAACGCGGACCCCTCGGAACTGTAGTAACCTAGAGCGGTTGCCCCGGCCGCTGTGCTGGGGCACATGGTGGGTATAGCTCAGTTGGTAGAGCGCCTGGTTGTGGTCCAGGAGGTCGCGGGTTCAAGCCCCGTTACTCACCCCAATAGGGCAGCCGGTAGAGTGCGTGTCAGCGTCGCGTGTCGGTGGCAGGCCGTGCCAGGCATGGAGGCGTCGAACCAGAAGGAACGATGATGGCCTCATCCACTCCTTCGCGCTCCCGTGACTGAGCGCGAAACGCACCGGCTCATCGCCTGGGGCCGAGAACTCCGCCAGGTGCATCAGCGATTGCAGGACGCTCTCGCGGCCGCACGATCCTCCCTCACGGCAGGTGGTACGTCCGAGCTCGGTCCCGCCCCCTATGCCGCCGAGACGCCGCATCGCGATCAGCGGCGGCTGCCGGACTCCACGAGCTCCTTGGCGCCCTGCGACTTCTTGATCGCCGATCGGATGATGGGCAGCACGATCACGACGATCACCAGACCGATCAGCACACCCGAGATGGGCCGGGTGAAGAACCCGCCGAGGTTGCCGTCGAAGATGAGCAGGGCACGACGGACGTTGTCCTCGAGCAGCGCCCCGAGGACGAAGGCGAGTACGAGCGGACCGGGTTCGAAGCCGGTCTTCTTCATCAGGTAGCCGATCGCGCCGAACGCGACGACCAGGCCGACGTCGAAGACGGAGTTCCGGATCGTGTAGGCGCCGATCAGCGTGATCAGCGCCGTGATGGGTGCCAGGATCGCCGCGCGAACGCTCAGCACCCGGACGAAGACCCCGACCAGCGGCAGCGACATCAACAGCAACAGCACGTTGCCGAGGTACATCGAGTTGACGACGCCCCAGAACAGGTCGGGGTGATCGCTGACCAGTTGCGGGCCAGGAGTGATGCCCTGGATGAGCAACGCGCCGAACATGATCGCCATCGTCGCGTTCGCCGGGATGCCGAGCGTGAGGAGCGGAATGAACGAGCTGGTCGCCGCCGCATTGTTGGCGGTCTCCGGCCCGGCGACGCCCTGGATCGCGCCGTGGCCGAACAGTTCCGGCTTCTTCGACACCTTCTTCTCGACGGCGTACCCCGCCATCGAGGCGATCGTCGCCCCGCCGCCCGGGAGCAGGCCGAGCAGGAAACCGAGGACGGAACCCCTGCCGAATGCGCCGGTCGACCGTGCGAGGTCGGAACGGCTCGGCCAGACGCTGGTCATCTTGGCCGGGGTGAGGGCCTGTGCACGGTGGCGTTCTTCGAGGCCGTACAGGATCTCTCCGAGACCGAAGAGCCCCATGGCGATCGGAACGAAGTCGATGCCGTCGACGAGTTGCAGGTTGTCGAAGGTGAACCGCCCGGTGCCGGTGAACGGATCGCGGCCGATCGTCGCGAGCAGGAGGCCGACCGTCGCGGCGATGACCGCCTTCAGCTTCGATCCGGATGAGATGGTGGCGACGAGCAGGATGCCGAGCAGCGCGAGCCCGGCGTACTCGGCCGGGCCGAATTCGAGCGCCCAGCCCGCGACGAGCGGAGCGAGGAAGGTGAGCCCGATGATCGCGACGGTGCCGCCGATGAACGAGCCGATCGCCGCGATACCGAGTGCGGTGCCCGCCTTCCCGCGTTTCGCGAGGGCATAGCCGTCGAACACGGTGACCACCGAACTCGCCTCCCCGGGAAGGCGGAGGAGGACGGAGGTGATCGTGCCGCCGTATTGCGCACCGTAGAAGATCCCGGCGAGCATGATGATGGCCGTGACCGGTTCGATGCCGAAGGTGATCGGCAACAGGATCGCGATCGTCGCCGCAGGGCCGAGCCCGGGGAGGACGCCGACGAACATGCCGACGACGACGCCGATCAGGCAGTAGAGCAGGTTCATGGGCTCGAATACGGTGGCGAACCCGTCGAGCACCGGCTGGATGTCCATGCGGTCGGGCCTCCGTCAGAACAAGTGGGGAACGGCCGTCGACAAGGCGACGACGAAAACCAGGTAAAAGACCACGACGACGCTCACCGCGGTGATCGCCGTGGCGAGCCACGTCTCATGGCCGAGGAAACGCATCCATACCGCCGTGAGCAGGAGCGTCGGGATCTCGAAGCCGATGAACGGGAGCACTGCGACGTAGGCGATCAGGGTGGCCAGGCCCGCCGCTGCCATCCAGGATCCCCGAACGAAGACCTCTCCCCCGCCGCCGCGGCGGCCGACGATGATCTGCGCGAGGGAGAGGACGACGACCGCCGCGCTGATCAGCATCGGCCAGAGGCCGGGGCCGGGCGACTGCGGGGTGCCGATGCCGAAGGCGAACGAGCTCACGAAGCCGTAGACGCCGAGGGCGGCCGTCGCACCGGCTGCGATGAGATTGTTGAGCGGCCCCGCCGGTTCCGCAGACTCGTCGATCGGCACCGGCGTGGTGTCGGCTGCAGGCGGCACTGCGCCCAGGCCCGGGCTCGTCATGTGCCAGCTCCTTCGTCGGCTCATGGCCGTGGGGGCACGGCGGGCTCGGCGGCCGTGCACCCCACGGTGCGGTCAGTCGGTCAGCGAGATGCCGTTGTCCTCGACGAGTCCAGCGTACTTCTCGAGCAGACCGTTCCATTCGGCGACGACGTCATCGCCCGAGATCTCGTGCGGGGTGAGCAGGTTGTTCTCGTTGAACGCCTGGTACTCCTTGCTCGCGAGTGCTGCGTCGATCGCGGCGACCAGCGCGTCCTCGATGTCCTGCGGCAGCCCGGCCGGGGCCGCGACCGCACGGAACTGCGAGACGGGGACGTCGTATCCGAGCTCCGTCGCCGTCGGCACATCCTCGAGGAACGGGTTGCGCTCCGCCGAGAAGACGACGAGCGGTGTGACCGTACCCGCATCGATCTGCGGCTTGGCCTCGCCGAGCTGGATCGTCGCGACCTGCACCTGGTCGCCCATGACCGCCGTCAGCGCCGGCGAACCCGAATCGAAGGGGACGTCCGTGCCGGCGACCCCGGCCTCGCCGAACAGGATCGCCTGTGCGAGCTGCGAACCGGTACCGACACCCGTGGTGCCGTAGCTGAGCTTGTCGACCACCGTCAGATCGTCGAAGCTCTCGATCCCGGAGGCCTTGCTGGCGACCAGCACGTAGTCATCCTGCGAGAGACCCTTGAGCACCGTGAGATCGTCGAGTTCGACCTGCTCGGCCTCGCCGAGCGTGAGGTTGGTGATCGTGATGAGCGATGCGTTCAGCAGGACGAGGTTGTAGCCGTCGGGATCCATGCCGGCGACTTCGGCCGTGGCCACCGCGCCGTTGGCGCCGGCCTTGTTCACGACGGGGACGGCGACGCCGAGTTCCTCCTCCATCCCGGCCGCAACGGCTCTGGCGATGAGGTCCGTCGACCCACCGGCGTCCTGGCCGACGGTGAGGGTGATGTCGCGGGTGGGGAAGGCTGCGTCGTCGCTGCTTCCGGCCGCGGCGCCCACGTTGCCGCCGCACCCGGTGAGCACGACTGCGCTGACGGCGGCGAGTCCGAGGACGGCGAGAGCTTTGATCTTCATGTCGAATCCTTTCGGCGCAGGCTTCGTCGCCTACGGGCGGGGGTCGGTGCGCTCCGCAATGCTGTGCCCCCCAAAAGTAGGGAGGCGATGGATTCAGGTCAAGCCTAGATTTCATATGGCGTGATACCTTCAGCGCATCGTGTTCACCATCGATCAACTGCGCTGCTTCGTCGCCGTCGCCGAGGAGCTCCACTTCGGTCGCGCCGCCGAACGCCTGCGGATGACCCAGCCGCCGCTCAGCCGGCAGATCCGACGGCTCGAGGAGATCCTGGGCGTCGTCCTGCTCGAGCGCGACAACCGGCGGGTCGAGGTCACCCCGGCCGGGTATGCCTTCCTCCGCGAAGCCCGCACGATCCTCGCCACCGCCGAACGCGCCCCGGTCGTCGTCCGAGAGGTGGCCGCCGGCTCCAGTGGCGTGCTCCGCATCGGCTTCACCGCAGCATCCGCCCACAACGTCCTCGGCCCCCTCGTCACGCTCCTCGACGATGAACTGCCGCGCGTGCGCGTCGAACTCGAAGAGCTCGTGACCTCCCGGCAGATGGAAGGCCTCGCCGACGGCACGCTCGATCTCGGCATCGCCAGACCGCCGTTCGACCTCGAGCGATTCGACTCGCGCCTCCTCTTCACCGAGACCCTCATGCTGGCCGTTCCGAGCGGCCATCCGTTCACGGACTCCCCGCACCCGCCCACCGTCGAACAGCTCGGCCGCGAACCGTTCATCATGCCCTCGGCGACGAAGGCCCGGTACTTCCACGACCTCGCCGTCCGCATCCTCCCCCTCGACCACGACCGCACCGCCCACACGGTCAGCCAGATCGCGACGATCCTGGCGCTCGTCGCAGCCCGGCGCGGGATCTCGTTCGTGCCGGAGTCCGCCATCGCCATGGGGGTCCACGGCGTCGAGCTCCTCCCCCTCGGCGGCCTGGCCCGCGACCCGGTCGAGCTCCACGCGGTGTGGAGTCGGACCAATGCGAGTCCGGCACTCCGCAGGGCCCTCGAGCTGGTCGCCGCCCGTTCGGACGCCCTGTAGAACAGATTCCGAAGCTGTCTGATAGCGTCTGGGTGTTCTCGAGGAGGAGACCCCATGACCTACACCCCGGACGCCATCCGATCGATCGTGCTCTCGACCCTGCGCCTGCCGCTCCACGTGCCGATCTCGGACGCCAAAGTGTTCACCGGACGCCAGAAGCCGATGACGGAGGTCGCCTTCCTGCTCGCCGAGATCACCACGGAACAGGGATTCGCCGGTCACGGTTTCAGCTACTCGAAACGCGGCGGCGGCCCCGCCCAGTATGCGCACGCCAAAGAGATCGCCGATGCGGCCATCGGCGAAGACCCGAACGACATCCAGAAGCTCTATGTGAAGCTGCTCTGGGCCGGCGCTTCGGTCGGGCGATCCGGCGTCGCCACGCAGGCGCTCGCCGCGATCGACATCGCGCTCTACGACCTCAAGGCCAAGCGTGCGGGCCTTCCGCTCTCGAAACTGCTCGGCGCCCATCGCGACTCCGTGCGCACGTACAACACCTCGGGCGGCTTCCTGAACGCCTCGATCGAAGAGGTGAAGGATCGCGCGCGCCGATCTCTCGAGGACGGCATCGGCGGCATCAAGATGAAGGTGGGCCTGCCCGACACCTCCGAAGACCTGCGTCGCGTGCACGCCGTGCGCGAGCACATCGGAGACGACGTGCCGCTCATGGTCGATGCCAACCAGCAGTGGGACCGCACGACGGCGCTCCGAATGGGCCGGCGGCTCGAAGAACTCGGCCTCGTGTGGATCGAAGAGCCCCTCGACGCATACGACGCCGAGGGTCACGCCGACCTGGCCCGCGCACTCGACACCCCGATCGCCACCGGTGAGATGCTCGCATCGGTCGCCGAACACGAGCGCCTCATCGAAGCCCGATCCTGCGACGTCATCCAGCCCGACGCACCCAGAGTCGGCGGGATCACCCAGTTCATGCGCCTGCTGACCCTTGCCGACCGAGCCGATCTCGACCTCGCCCCGCATTTCGCGATGGAGATCCATCTGCACCTCGCGGCGTGCTACCCGCGGGAACCCTGGGTCGAGCACTTCGACTGGCTCGACCCGCTCTTCAACGAGCGGCTCGAGACCCGCGACGGCCGGATGATCGTCCCGGATCGACCGGGTCTCGGGTTCACCTTCAGCGATCAGGCCCGGGCTTGGGTCACGGAACGCGTCACGATCGGCGGGTGAGGACGGTGCCCCTCTCCCGCGGCGAGCAGATCGCCCGAGCGCTCTCCGATCGCATCGTCGACGGGGACATCGCGCCCGGGGAGCGGTTGCCGAGCGAGGCGAAGCTCTCCGCGGAGTTCGGCGCGAGCCGGGCCGCCGTCCGCGAGGCGCTGCAGCGCCTCAAGACCCTCGGGTACGTGCGTACGCGCACAGGATCGGGCAGCTACGCACTGACTCCTCCGGCCGAGCAGGGCGACGATACGTGGCTCACCGCACGCAGCGATGCCGAACGCGGCGAGCTGGTCGTGTTCCGAACCGCCATCGAGACCGAAGCGGCCGCATCGGCCGCACGGCACCGCTCCGAGGCCGACCTGGTCGAGATGCGCGCCGCACTCGAGGCGATCGACGCCGCTCGGCGCCCGTCCGACAGCGTCGACGCCGACTTCCGATTCCATCGGACGATCGCCCGCGCCGCCGGGAACCGATACCTCGCGGCCGCGCTCGACCGCATCGGCGCACGGGCGATCGTCGTCCCCGCTTCGAGGATCGCGCACGGCGATCGTCTGCCGGCGGCGACGGCCTCCGTTCGGGCGGAGCATTCCGCGATCGCGGATGCGATCGAGCGGTCGGATCCGCTCGCGGCGCAGGCTGCGATGCGGGCGCATCTCGTCGCGTCCGAGCGGCGTCGCACCGTCGACGGCATCGAGCCCGATCGACGCGAGCAGCATCGATACAGCTGAGGTATTGCGCCATGCCGAATTCGGCTTGTTTGGGCATCCACGACCCACCTAGCGTGAAGGGGCACAGCCACGACAGGAGTCCCCAACAGTGACGAACTTCACTCCGGCAGAGCTGGCCCGACATCTCAAAGACGGCCTGCTCTCCTTCCCCGCCACGGCCTTCACCGCAGATCTCGAGTTCGACGAGGCGACGTACCGGGAGCATGTCGCCTGGCAGGCGAGCTACGAGGTGGGCGGACTGTTCGCCGCCGGCGGCACCGGCGAGGGATTCAGCCTCACTCCTGAGGAGAACGCACGCGTCATCCGCGCCGCCGTCGAAGCGTCCCGCCCCGAAGTGCCCGTGCTGGGATCGGCCGGCGGATGGACGAAGAACGCGATCGCCAACGCGCAGGCTGCCGAGGACGCCGGCGCCGAAGGCCTCCTCATCCTTCCGCCGTACCTCACGGAATGCTCGCAAGAAGGTCTGCGCGAACACGTCGGTGCGATCGCCGACTCCACGAGACTTCCGCTCATCGTCTACAACCGTGCGAACGCCGTCTACTCGGCCGAGACGATCGCCTCCCTCGCAGGTGCCCACGAGAACTTCATCGGCTTCAAAGACGCGCTCGGCGACATCGAGCACCTCGCCAAGGTGACATCGCTGAACGGCGATCGCCTGTTCTACCTCGGCGGGCTCCCGACGGCCGAGGTCTACGCCCTGCCGCTCTTGCAGATGGGCATGAGCACCTACTCGTCCGCCATGTTCAACTTCGTGCCCGAGTTCGCACTCGACTTCTACCGCGATGTGCGCGCACAGGACCGGACGGCGATCAATGAGAAGCTCGCGCGCTTCGTGCTGCCGTATGCGGACATCCGGGACCGCGGCGAAGGATACGGGGTCTCCATCATCAAAGCCGGCCTCGACATCATCGGCCGCCCCGTAGGGCCCGTACGCCCGCCCCTCACCGACCTCGGCGAGCAGGACGTCGCCGACCTCGGCGCGCTGATCGTCGCTGCCGGGATCGAGCCGGAGCCCGTCCGATGAGAGCGAAGCGCCTGAACTCCCCGGAGGGTGGGAAATGAGCACTCCGACCATCGCCCGGGTGCAAGCGATCCCGGTCGCCGGCCACGACTCGATGCTCCTGAACCTCTCAGGCGCCCACGGCCCGTTCTTCACCCGCAACATCGTCATCATCACCGACTCGGACGGACGAGACGGGCTCGGCGAAGTGCCCGGCGGCGAACCGATCCGGTCGACGATCGAGGAAGCGGGAGCCCTCCTCATCGGGCGCCCCGTCGCCCGATACCGTTCCCTGCTCCGGGGGATCGCCGCACGCTTCGCCGATCGAGACGACGGCGGCCGCGGTCTGCAGACCTTCGACCTGCGCACGACGATCCACGCCGTGACCGGCATCGAATCCGCCCTCCTCGACCTGCACGGCCGATTCCTCGGGATTCCCGTCGCGGAGCTGCTCGGCGAGGGCCAGCAGCGGGCAAGCGTGCCCATGCTCGGCTACCTCTTCTACGTGGGCGACGCCGACCGTACCCGGCTGCCGTACCTGCGCGAGCCGGACGGCGAGGATGCGTGGGCCCGCGTCCGCCGGGAGGAGGCGCTGACGCCGGATGCGGTGGTCGCGCTCGCCGAGGCAGCCCGGGAGCGCTACGGTTTCGCCGACTTCAAGCTCAAGGGCGGTGTGTTCGCAGGCGATGACGAGGCGGATGCGGTCGAGGCGCTCGCAGCGAGGTTCCCGGATGCCCGGATCACGCTCGACCCGAACGGCGCATGGTCGCTCGAGGAAGCGGTGCGCATCGGCCGGCGCCTGCGCGGCACCATCGCGTATGCGGAGGACCCCTGCGGCGCGGAGGGCGGATTCTCGGGGCGCGAGGTGATGAGCGAGTTCCGCCGCAGGACGGGAGTGCCGACGGCCACCAACATGATCGCGACCGACTGGCGCGAAATGGCGCATGCGGTGCGGGGCCATGCCGTCGACATCCCGCTCGCCGACCCGCACTTCTGGACGATGGCGGGCAGCATCCGCGTGGCCCAGCTCTGCAACGACTTCGATCTGACCTGGGGTTCGCACTCGAACAACCACTTCGACATCTCGCTGGCGATGTTCAGCCATGTCGGCGCCGCCGCCCCCGGTGAGATCACCGCACTCGACACCCACTGGATCTGGCAGGACGGCCAGGACCTGACGACGAACGCCCCGAAGATCATCGACGGGGCGGTCCGAGTGCCGACGTCGCCGGGCCTGGGAGTGGAGCTGAACCACGACCGCGTCGCCGAAGCCCATGAGCTCTACCGGGAGCACGGGCTCGGTTCGCGCGACGACGCTGCGGCCATGCGATTCCTGGTGGACGGATGGGTCTTCGACCCGAAACGGCCCTGCCTCATCCGGTGAGCTCGGCGGGGCGCCGTCCGAACCGCGCCCCGCCGAGCTGCGGCCGCGGCCGGCGCGGGTAGACTCGCGCCGGATGCATCGCGCACCGGCATCCACGACCCGAGGAGACGCCATGGAGCTCGACGCCGACGCCTTCGAACGTCTCGTCGTCGACGAGCTCGACGAACTGCCCGACGACATGGTCGACGGCCTCGACAACGTCGTCTTCGTCGTCGAAGACCGACCCGAGGACGGCTCGCTCGACCTCCTCGGCCTCTACGACGGCGTCGCGCTCACCGAACGCGACCGCTACGGCTTCGGCGAGGTGCCCGACCGCATCATCCTCTACCGCGAACCCCTGCTCGCCGTCGCCGACACCGAGGAGGAGCTCCGCGACGAGATCCACATCACCCTCGTGCACGAGATCGCGCACTTCTACGGCATCGACGACGAACGGCTGCACGAGCTCGGTTGGGCGTAGGCGCGGCGCTGCCGTGACGGGCCGGCGGATGCGCGCCCGGTTACGCTGGTGGGCATGAGCCCGACCCCCCAGCGGATCATCGGCGTGAGCCTCGGCGCCGCCCTGATCCTCGCCCTCGGCGTGTACGGCCCCGCGACCCTGCTCGGGCCGTTGCCTGCGGCCGCCGTGACCGCCGAACCCCCGGCCGTCGAAGCCGGCGAGACGGCGCGTTTCGCACTGCCGGAAGACGGCCAGTCGGCCGTCGCCCTCGTGCCCGACGAGACCGGCGAACCCGTCGTGCTCGCCGGTGCCGGCGACGACGAGGCCCTGCCGATGGGCGGGGCCGCCAAGCTCGTCACCGTGCTCGTCACGCAGGCCTCGCAACCGCTCACCGCGGGCGACGACGGCGCCGACATCCGCATCGGCGCCGAGGACTACCGCGGCTACCTGAACTACGACAAGGAGGGCTCGCGGGTCCTGCCCGTCTCGCCGGGCGAGACGTGGACCCAGCGCGACGTCGTTCAGGCCGTGCTCCTCGCCTCGAGCAACAACCACGCCGACACCCTCGTCCGCTGGGCGTTCGGCAACCCGGCCGCCTACGTCGAGGCCGCCAACGCCTGGCTCGACGAGCACGGCTTCGAGCACACCCGCGTCGACGACGCCACCGGGCTCTCCGGCGACAACGTCGGAACCGCGACCGAACTCGCGCGGCTGACGGCGATGATCATGGCCGTGCCGGCCCTCGCCGACATGATCGACCACGCCGGCGAACGTGCCGGGCTCGGCGAACGCACCATCCCCGACGTCATCGCGCACATGCCCGACCGCGTCCGCGCGCTCTCCCGCAGCTACACCGATCAGGCCGGCCTCGTCTTCGCATTCACCGATCTCGCCGACACCGGCGAAGACGCAGTCCGCATCGTCGGGGTCCTGCTTCGCATGCCCGACTACGAGACCCTCGATCCGGCCGTCGAGCGGATCCTCGCCGACGTCGAGTCCGCCGCGAGCCCCCGACGCCTGGTCGAAGCGGGCACCTCGTACGCGAAGGTCACGACGCCGTGGGGTCAGCGGAGCGAACTCGTCGCCTCGGTCGGGCAGGAGACGGCCGCGTTCGGCGGCGGCGCTCAGGCGCCGGACATCCGCATCGACGACTTCGCGACCGGGCGCGCCGGTGACCGCCTCGGGCGCATCACGATCGACTACGAAGGCGGCACGGCGACCTCGCCGCTCGAGCTCTCCGACGACCTTCGCGATCCAGGCGTCTTCTGGCGCCTCGGGCATCCGATCATCATGGTGAACGCCCTGTTCGGCTCGATCCGCTGACCCGCCCGCCGGCCCCGACGGGCCGCGCGTCAGTCGTTCTCGTCGTCGGGTTCGACCGGATCCGAATCGCCCGCATCGAAGCGGTACCGGACGCGCTGCTGCCCATCGACCTCGCGCGAATCGACCAGCTCGTACCAGAACACCGATTCGAGGCCCTCGACCGCGGCGATCATGCCGACCCGTTCGTCCGGCCGGCCGTCGACGAGCACTCGAGGCACGTATTCCCCCTCGAGCGGCCCGTCGAGGAATTCGGCGATGTACTCCGCCGACGTCTCGTTGTCGCTCATGGCACTACCGTATCCCGGGGCCGCGGACGGCGACAGCCCGGCAGGCCGCGGAGCCGGATGACGCCGGCCCCTCCGCGCCCGTGCACGGCGAGGTGGCGGCGCCACTGACGATCCCAGTCGTCCCAGTGCGCGTCGAACGCGCCGCCGTCGCGCGCGAGCGCCTCACGCCGGCGCGCGGCATCCGGGGCGTGGATCCACACCCGCACCGCCGGCACGCCGTCGCCTGCCGCGAACGCCCCGCACCCCTCGATCACGAGCGCACCGCCCGGCCGGACGATGCGGACCGCCCCCGGCCGGCCGGCCGCCCAGTCCCACAGCGGGACGCGGCCGGGTCGCCCGGCGGCGAGCGGCCCGATCAGGGTGCGCGCGAGCATCCGCCCCGCGGCCTCGAGGCCGCCCCAGCCGGGGTAGACGTCGTCGAGGCGCACGGCTTCGGTTCGGTTCGGCCGGGCCGCCGACCCGGCGGTGAGCAGCCCGGCGAGCGTCGACTTGCCCGAGCCGCTCGGGCCGTCGATGAGGACGAGGGGCGCCGGCCCGGCCGCACGGACGGCGGCGCCGACGCGTGCGAGATGCGGCGCCCAGCCCCGCGACAGGGCGCCGACCGACTCGGGGCCCGCCGTCTCAGCCATGCCAGATCACATTCCAGCTGCCGGTGGCGACCGCCACGCCCACCGCGAGCGCCGCGACGGCGGCCCCGGCCGCGACCGTCGCCCACTCGGCGCGGCCGAAGCGAGCCGGGCGCCACCAGCTGCGCGGCACGTCGCTGCCGAAGCCGCGGGCCTCCATCGCCGTCGCGAGCGTGCCGCCGCGGCGCACCGCGAGCACGAGGAGGGCGAGGGACTGCCGGGCGAACCGCACCGGGAAAGCGCCGTCGCCGACGCCGCGCGCACGCCGGGCGAGGGAGAGCATCCGCCAGTCGTCGACCGTGGTGCCGGCCAGACGAAGGGCCGCGAGCGCCCCGAGCACGAACCTGGCCGGCAGGCGCAGGGTCTGCGCAAGGCCGTCGGCGAGGTCGGTGGGGTCGATCGTGAGGAACAGGACGACGGCCGGCAGCGCGATCGCGAGCACGCGAAGCGTCGTCGACGCGGCGATATGGATCGAGCCCTCGCTGATGTGGATGAGCCCGAACTCGAAGAACGTCGCCCCCGACGACTCGCCGTAGAGCAGCATGCTCACCCCGGTGAGGGGGGCCGCGATCCACACCGGAAGCGTTCGCACCGAGAACGCGAGCGGCCCGAGCCCGACCGCGGCGAACAGGGCGAGCTCGGCCAGGAGCGCCGTCGCGGCCGAGACCGGGTCGAGGGTGAGGATGAGGGCCACGCTCAGCGGGACGGCCGCGAGGAGCTTCGCGACGGGGTTGATCGACGCCAGCGGCAGGCCCGCGCGCACGAGGCCGATGCTCATGCCCGCACCTCCGCCCGGGCGCCGAGATGCAGGCGCGCATCGCCGAGGGCGGCGGCGAAGGCTTCGTCGTGGGTGATCGCGGCGATGCCGGTGCCGCCGTCGCGGACCTCGGCGATGAGCCGGACGAGCTCCTGCCAGGTGCGCGCATCCTGCCCGAAGGTGGGTTCGTCGAGGATGAGCAGGCGGGGCCTGGCGATGAGCGCCGTCGCCACCGAGAGGCGCCGCTTCTCGCCGCCCGAGAGGGTGAACGGGTTCGCGCCGGCGAGTCGATCCAGCCGCAAGGCGTCGAGCAGTCCGGCGACGCGCGCGTCGCGCTCGCGGCGGCCGAGGCGGAGGGCGTCGGGCCCGACCTCGAGCTCGGCGCGCACGCTGCCGCGCAGGAACTGGTGTTCGGGGTGCTGGAACACCGTGCCGATGCGGGTCAGGAGCTGCTTCGAGCGCCACTCGATCGGGTGGGCGGATCGCGCCCCATCGCGGAGCGCCCCGCTCGCCTCGAGGCGGCCGGCGACGGGCGGCAGGAGGCCGGCGAGGGTGAGCCCGAGGGTCGTCTTGCCGACCCCGTTCGGGCCGGTGATCGCCAGCAGGCGGCCGGCGTCGAGGCGGGTGCGGATGCCCGTGCGCACCGCGACCCCGGATCGCCCGACCGCGAGCCCGTCGGCGGTGAGGAGCGGCTCGGATGCCGACGGCGCGGCCCCCGCGACCGGATCGGTCGCCCCACCGGCAGCGGCTCCCGTCGCCCCGGGCGCGGCGCCCGGCAGCCAGACGCCGGCCGCCGCCAGCTCCCCCGAGGCGTCGGCGAGGACGCGGTCGGGCGGGCCGTCTGCGAGCACGCCGCCACCGGCGGCGAGCACGATCACCCGGTCGACCAGCGGCAACCAGGCCTCGATGCGATGCTCGACGACGATCAGGGTCGCCCCGCTCGCATCGAGGCAGCGCGCCACGGCATCCCGGACCTCGATGACACCGGCCGGGTCGAGGTTCGCCGTCGGCTCGTCGAGGAGGACGAGGCCCGGCTGCATCGCGATCACCCCGGCCAGGGCGAGCCGCTGGCGCTGCCCGCCCGAGAGGGCGCTCGTCGGATGGTCGGCCGGGAGGGCGAGCCCGACCGCGTCGAGCGCACCGCGCACCCTGGCGCCGATCCGTTCGGGCGGGACGCCGAGGTTCTCGCACCCGAACGCGACGTCGTCGGCGAGGCGCGACATGACGATCTGCGCATCGGGATCCTGCAGAACGAGCCCGCTGCGGCCGTCGGGCGCGGGCGGCCGGCCGTCGACGAGGAGGCGGCCGGCGGCCTCGCCCTCCTCATCGCCGCCGAGCACCCCCGCCAGGCCGTGCAGCAGCGTGGACTTCCCGGCCCCGGAGGCCCCGAGCAGCAGCACCCGCTCCCCTGCTTCGATGTCGAAGCTCGCGCCCGAGACCGCATGGCTGCGGCGGCCCGCATGCCGCCAGGACCAGTCCTCGGCCCTGACGGCTGCGGGGCGCACCTCGCTCACCGGCGCCCTCAGTCTTCGGCGAGCTTCGCCGTGCGCCCCGAGGCGAAGCTGGAGAGCGCCCCGGTGCTCGCCAGGCCGCGGACGGCGACCCAGGCGAGCAGCCCGGCGATGAGGGAACCGCCGACGACCGAGGCGACGGCGTAGATCGTGGTGAACGCGGACGAGGCTCCCGGGTAGTAGATGAGCAGGTCGTTCAGGGCCATCGCCGCGCCGGCACCGGCACCGGCGAGGACGGCCACGCCCGGGTTCCACACGCGGTAGGCGAAGAGGAGGAAGACGATCTCGGCGCCCAGCCCCTGCACGAGGCCGGCCTCGAGGGTCAACAGCCCCCACTGGGTGCCGACGAGCGCCGACACGGTCGCGGCGACGACCTCGGTGTAGATCGCGGCGCCCGGCTTGCGGATGACGAGGGCGCCCATGACGCCGGCGATGACCCAGAGCGCGGCCGGACCGGCCTGCAGCCCCGGCAGGAGCGCCTCGATGGGCGCCGAGATCGGCCCCCACGCGGCGCCATAGGCCCAGTAGACGATGCCGAGCGCGACGCCGATGACGCTCGCGACGACGATGTCGACGACCCGCCAGCGGAAACGCCTGGCCGGTGCGGCCGGTGCCGCGGCGGATGCGGAGGTGGTGGATGCAGCTGTCTCGTGCACGTATCGTGCCCTTTCGTTCGAGGTGAAAGAGGCACGGGAAATGAGATCGTTGAGTCTCCCTGCGCTGGCATGATCCAGATCAGGTTCGACGGTCGAAGGTTGAGAACCTTCCTCTCAGCCCGGCTCACCGGACTCCCGTGTTCGATTGCGAGTATAGCCTCAGCGCTTGAGGGCGCGGACGATGCGCGCGAGGGCGCGGCCCGCGACCCAGATCGCCGGCACGCTCACCGCGATGAGCGCGATGAGGTTCGGTTCGAAGCGCACGTCGTCGCCGCGGCCGATATATGCCCCGACGGGGATGGATGCCCCGCCGCCCCCGCCCCCGGATGCCTCACCGCCCGAACCGGACTCCACTTCGCCGGTGCCGGCACCGAATCCGTAGTACCCGACGGCGACCGGGATCACGGTCGTGCCGTCGATGTCGATCGGATCGGCATACGAGGTCTTCACCCCGACGCCGCCGACGGTGTTCGCGAGTTCCACGACGAGATCAGCCATGCACGCCACGCTACCCGCCGAACGCGCGAGCGGCCAGACCCCGCGCGGTGACCGTCCGGCCCATGATGCGGACGTGGCGGCGGCGGCTACGTCCCGGGGTCCTTCCGCTTCGAGGTGGAGACGCGATCCGCACCGCGGCGGACGAGCGCGGCCGGTCGCACGAGACCGGTGCCGAAGCGGGCATGCACCTCGTCGATCGCACGTTCGGCGCCCCGCCACTCCTCATCCGGGTCCCACAGGGCGAGGCCGGCGCCCGACTCGCCGAGGCCCTCGGCGCGCACCCCGATGAGGCGCACCCGTGTGCCCTCCGGCATGAGCTCGGGCAGCGCCTGCACGGCCTCGTCGTAGATGCGGCGTGCCACATCGGTCGGCTCTGCGAGCGTGCGGGAACGCGTGACGGTGCGGAAGTCTCCGTACCGGAACTTCAGGACGACCGTGCGGCCGGTCAGCCCCGCTTTCCGGAGCCTCACGCCGACGTTCTCCGCAAGCCGCAGCAGTTCACGGCGCACCTCGGCCGGATCGGTGAGATCGTGCGAGAAGGTCGATTCGTGCCCGATGCTCTTCTCCTCGCGGCCCGTCGTGACCGCGCGCGGATCGTCGCCGACGGCCAGGCGCAGGAGCCGCGAAGCGAGCGCCGGCCCGACGGCGCGTTCCAGGGCCGCCGGCGGCATCGCGGCGACGTCGCCGACCGTGCGGAGGCCGAGGCGCGCAAGCGACTGCTCGGTGACCGCGCCGACGCCCCAGAGCGCCGAGACGGGCAGCGGATGCAGGAAGGCGACCGTATCGGCGGCCGGCACCACGAGCAGCCCGTCGGGCTTCGCCCGGCCCGAGGCGACCTTCGCGACGAACTTCGTCGCCGCCACCCCGACCGAGCAGGTCAGGCCCGTCTCCTCGTGCACGCGCCGGCGCAGCATCCACCCGATCTCGGCGGGCGAGCCGTGCAGGCGCCTTGCCCCCGACACGTCGAGGAACGCCTCGTCGATCGAGAGCTTCTCGACGAGCGGCGTGATCTGCTCGAAGATCGCCATCACCCGTTTCGACATCGCCGAGTACGCCTTGCCGTCCACGGGCAGCACGACGGCGTTCGGGCAGAGCATGAGCGCACGCGACATCGGCATGGCCGAGTTGACGCCGAAGCGCCGGGCCTCGTAGCTCGCGGCCGACACCACGCCGCGGCCCGAGCGGCCGCCGACGATCACCGGTTTGCCGCGCAGTTCGGGATGCTTCAGCAGCTCGACGGAGGCGAAGAACGCGTCCATGTCGACGTGCAGGATGGGGCTGCCCGAATCGTCGACGGGGCCCGTCGTCACCTGCCGCGACGAGCCGTCCTGCTTGCTCACGCTCCGAGCCTACGCGGACCGGCCGACAGTCCCCCGAGACGACTGCCGGGGGTGCGGCGGATGCAGCGGCGAGCGGATGCCGGGGCACATCGCACCCCGGCATCCGCTGCGACCGGCACCGCCGTTCAGGCGTTCGCGCGTTCGAGGACGAGTTCGCGCACGCGCGCGGCGTCTGCCTTGCCCTGCATGGCCTTCATCACGGCGCCGATGACGGCGCCGGCGGCCTGCACCTTGCCGTCGCGGATCTTCGCGAGCACATCGGGCTGGGCGGCGAGCGCCTCGTCGATTGCGGCGATGAGCGCCCCGTCGTCGGAGACGACGGCGAGCCCGCGTGCGTCGACGACCTCCTGCGGCGAGCCTTCGCCTGCGACGACGCCTTCGAGCACCTGGCGGGCGAGGCGGTCGGTCAGGGTGCCGGCCTCGACGAGGGCGGCGAGCTCGGCGACGTGGGCGGGCTCGACGAGCGAGGCAGCGTCGCGTTCGCTCGCGTTCGCGAGGCGGGCGATCTCGCCCGTCCACCACTTGCGTGCGGCGGCGGGGCTCGCCCCGGCCGCGACGGTCGCGGCCAGCTCGTTCAGCAGACCCGAGTTGGCCACATCCTGGAACTCGAGGTCGGTGAAGCCCCACTCCGCCTTCAGCCGGCGTCGGCGGGCGGCGGGCGGCTCGGGCAGCGCGGCGCGCAGTTCCTCGATGAGCTCGGCCGACGGGACGACCGGCAGCAGGTCGGGCTCGGGGAAGTAGCGGTAGTCGTCGGCGTCGGACTTCGGACGGCCGGCGCTCGTCGTGCCCGTGTCCTCGTGCCAGTGCCGCGTCTCCTGCGTGATCGTGCCGCCGGAGGCGAGGATCGCAGCCTGCCGCTGGATCTCGTAGCGGACGGCGCGTTCGATCGATCGGAACGAGTTCACGTTCTTCGTCTCGGTCCGGGTGCCGAGCTTCGTCTCACCGCGGGGCCGGAGCGAGACGTTCGCATCGCAGCGCAGGTTGCCGCGCTCCATGCGCGCCTCGGAGATGCCGAGCGAGAGGGCGATGTCGCGGATCGTCGACACGTAGGCGCGAGCGAGCTGGGGCGCATCGGCCTCGGCGCCGAAGATCGGCTTCGTGACGATCTCGACGAGGGGCACGCCGGCACGGTTGTAGTCGACGAGCGAGTACTCGGCGCCCTGGATGCGGCCGGTGGCGCCGCCGACGTGAGTGAGCTTGCCGGCGTCCTCCTCCATGTGCGCGCGCTCGATCGGCACCTCGAAGACACGACCGTCGTCGAGTTCGACCTCGACGGAGCCCTCTTCGGCGATCGGCTCGTCGTACTGGGAGATCTGGTAGTTCTTCGCGAGATCGGGGTAGAAATAGTTCTTCCGCGCGAAGCGGCTGGAGGCCGCGATGGAACAGCCGAGGGCGAGCCCGAGGCTGATCGAGTAGCGCACCGCTTGGGCGTTCACCACGGGCAGGGAGCCCGGCAGGCCGAGGCACACCGGCGTGATCAGGGTGTTGGGCGACGCGCCGTGGTTGGCGGAGTTCGCGGGGTTCGGCGCATCCGAGAACATCTTGGTCGCCGTGGCGAGCTCGACATGCACCTCGAGGCCGATGACCGGTTCGAAGCGGGCGATGGCCTCGTCGTAGTCCATCAGTTCTGCGCGGGCCATCAGCGTGCGCCTTCCTCGGTCGCAGGGGTGAGTTCGGGTGCGCGGGCGATCAGCGGACCGCCCCACTCGGCCTCGAGCAGCCGCTCGAGCGCGCCGCCCACGTTGTAGAGGCGGGTGTCTTCGTGCGCCGGGGCGAGGAACTGGATGCCGACGGGCAGCCCGTCCTCGGGCGCGAGGCCGGCCGGGATCGAGATGCCGGGCACGCCGGCGAGGTTCGCCGGGATCGTCGCGATGTCGTTCAGGTACATGGCCATCGGGTCGTCGAGCTTCTCGCCGAGCTTGAAGGCCGTCGTCGGCGCCGTCGGCGAGGCGAGCACGTCGACCTGCTCGAAGGCGGCGTCGAAGTCGCGCTGCACGAGGGTGCGCACCTTCTGGGCGCTGCCGTAGTAGGCGTCGTAGTACCCGGCGCTCAGCGCGTAGGTGCCGAGGATGATGCGGCGCTTGACCTCGGGGCCGAAACCGGCCTCGCGGGTGGCCGCCATGACCTGTTCGACGGTGCCGCCGCCGGGCGGGGTCACCCGCAGGCCGAAGCGCACCGAGTCGAACTTCGCGAGGTTCGAGGACGCCTCGGCCGGCAGGATCAGGTAGTAGGCCGCGATCGCGTACTCGAAGTGGGGGGCGCTGACCTCGACGATCTCGGCGCCCTGCTTCTGCAGGAGGTCGAGCGACTCGTGGAAGCGCTGCCGGACACCGGCCTGGAAGCCGTCGCCGTCGAGCTCCTTGACGACGCCGATGCGCAGGCCCGAGACGTCGGCGCGGCGCACGGCCTCGGCCATCGAGGGCCACTGCCGCGGGATCGAGGTCGAGTCGCGCGGGTCGTGGCCGGCGATGACGTCCTGCAGCAGCGCCGCGTCGAGCACATTGCGGGTGACGGGGCCGATCTGGTCGAGCGAGGAGGCCAGCGCGATCGAACCGTAGCGGCTGACGGCGCCGTACGTCGGCTTCACGCCGACCGTGCCGGTGACGTGCGCGGGCTGGCGGATGGATCCGCCGGTGTCGCTGCCGAGCGCGAGCGGGGCCTCGAAGGCGGCGACGGATGCAGCCGAGCCGCCGCCGGAGCCGCCGGGGATGCGGTCGAGGTCCCACGGATTGTGGGTGGGCCCGTACGCCGAGTGCTCGGTGGAGGAGCCCATCGCGAACTCGTCCATGTTCGTCTTGCCGAGCGGCACGAGACCGGCCTCGCGGACCTTGACGACCGGGGTCGCATCGTACGGCGGCACCCATCCCTCGAGGATGCGGGAGCCGGCCGTGGAGGGCATGCCCTTCGTGACGAGCACGTCTTTGATCGCGATCGGCACGCCCGCGAGCGGGCCGAGGGCCTCGCCGGCGGCACGGCGACGGTCGATGTCGGCGGCCGCGGCGAGCGCGCCGTCGCGGTCGACGTGCAGGAAGGCGTGGACGGCGCCGTCGACGGCGGCGATGCGGTCGAGGTGGGCCTCGGTCGCCTCGACCGAGCTGAGCTCGCCGGCGGCGAGGCGTTCGCCGAGGGCGGCGGCGGCCAGACGGGTGATCTCGCTCACTGCTCCTCCCCCAGGATCGCCGAGACGGTGAAGCGGTCGCCGTCGCGCTCGGGGGCGCCGGCGAGCGCCTGCTCCGCGGTGAGCACGTCGTCGCCGACGATGTCGTCGCGGAAGACGTTCTGCATCGGGATCGGGTGGCTCGTGGCCGGCACGCCGGGCCCGGCGACCTCGCTCACCTTCTCGACCGATCGCATGATCTGGCCGAGTTCCGTGGTGAGGTGGCCGATCTCTTCCTCGGTGAGCGCGATGCGGGCGAGGTTCGCGAGATGCGCGACCTGCTCCGCACTGATTTCAGACATGCTGCTCCGTCGTCTCGGGGTGGGGATACTCGATTCTATCCGGGCCGGACGCGGCCGGCCCGGCCTCCTCAGTCGGCCGCGGGCGGTTCCGGCAGTCCCGCCGGGCCCTCCGTGACGAGGATGCGGAAGCCGTCCGCATCCAGCACCCGGATGCCGAGCTCTTCGGCCTTGGCGAGCTTGGATCCGGCGCCGGGTCCGGCGGCGACGAAGTCGGTCTTCTTCGAAACGCTCGAGGCCGCTTTGCCGCCGGCGGCGATGATCGCCTCCTGCGCGCCCTCGCGCGTGTAGCCCTCGAGGCTGCCGGTGGCGACGACCGTGAGGCCGGCGAGGACGCCCCCGGCATCCGCCGCAGCCCCGGGCCCCGGATGCCCGGGTGTCGCCCACTGCACGCCGGCGGCCGTCCATCGCTCGACGATCTCGCGGTGCCAGTCGACCTCGAACCAGTCGGCGAGCGAGTCGGCGATGATCGCGCCCACCCCGTCGACCTCGGCCAGCTCCTCCGGGCTCGCCGCCCGGATCGCGTCGAGGGAGCCGAACCAGTCGGCCAGCGCCCGCGCGGCCACCGGGCCGACGTGCCGGATGTTCAGGGAGACGATGAGGCGCCAGAGCGGTTTCGTCTTCGCCTTCTCGAGTTCGTCGAGCAGGGTCGTGGCGGCCTTGGCCGGCACGGGCACGCGGTAGTCCTTCTTGACGCCGGCCTTGCGACGTTCGGCGGGGCTCCAGTCCTCGGTGCCGGGCGGGTACGTCGCCGGCGAGAGCACCTGGAACGGTGCGCGGCGGACGAGCTCGCCCGTCTCCGGGTCCTCCTTCGGCTCGCCGGTCTCGGGGTCTCTGACGATCACGACGATCGGCACGAGCTCGTCGACGGTGAGCTCGAAGAGGCCCGCCTCGGTCTCCAGCGGCGGCGTCGCGGGGACTTCGGGCCGGGTGAGCGCGGATGCGGTCACCTCGCCGAGCGCCTCGATGTCCAGGCCGCCGCGGGAGCCGATGTGCTCGATGCGGCCGAGCACCTGCGCCGGGCACGACCTCGCGTTCGGGCAGCGGAGGTCCTTATCGCCCTCCTTCATCGGGCGGAGGGGTGTGCCGCAGACCGGGCATTCCTCCGGCATCCGCCACTCGAGCTCGCTGCCGTCGCGGCGCTCGGCGACCGGCCCGAGGATCTCGGGGATGACGTCGCCGGCTTTCCGCAGCACGACCCAATCGCCCACGCGCACGCCCTTGGCGCGCACCACGTCCTGGTTGTGCAGGGTGGCCCGCTGGACGACGCTGCCGGCGACCTTGACGGGTTCCATCACCGCGTACGGGGTGGCCCGCCCGGTGCGGCCGATGCCGACCTCGATCGCGAGGAGGCGGGTCACCACCTCTTCGGGCGGGTACTTGTAGGCGATCGCCCAGCGCGGCGCGCGGCTCGTCGCCCCGAGCTCGTCGTGGAGGGCGAGCTCGTCGACTTTGACGACGATGCCGTCGATCTCGTGCTCGAAATCGTGCCGGTGCACCCCGCAGTCCTCGATGAAGGCCTGCACCGCCTCGACGGTGTCGAAGACGCGGGAGTGCGGCGAGACGGGCAGTCCCCACCCGCTGAGCAGCCCGTACAGATCGGACTGGTTCGGCAGCTCGGGATGCTGCCAGGCGCCGATGCCGTGGATATAGAGGGAGAGCCGGCCGAGGCGCTCGCGCATGAGCGCGCGCTGCGCCTCGGACTTCTCGGCGCGGCGCTGCCGGAGGCTACCGGCGGCGGCGTTGCGGGCGTTGGCGAACTCGGGGAAGCGGACGGCGACCGCGTCGGGGTCTTTGCCGGCGGCGGCCTGCTCGGCGGCGTAGGCGGCCTGCAGTTCGTGCTGGCGCCCGTTCATGGCTTCGAAGTCGGCGGTCGCGATGAACACCTCGCCGCGGGCCTCGAAGAAGGGCGGGATGCCCTCGCCGACGAGGCGCCGCGGGATGACCGGGATCCAGTCGACGTTCTCGGTGATGTCCTCGCCGACGCGGCCGTCGCCGCGGGTGGTGGCCGTCTCGAGCACCCCGTCGCGGTAGGCGAGGCTGATCGCCAGGCCGTCGATCTTCAGCTCGGAGAGCCAGCGAGGGGCCCGCCCGGCGGCCTCGCGCACCTTCGCGGCCCACTCGGCGAACTCCTTGAGGCTGAAGACGTTGTCGAGGGAGAGCATCCGCTCGGCGTGCTCGTGCGGCGGGAAGCCGACCGAGACGAGCGCGGCGCCGACCTCCTGGGTCGGGCTGTCCTGCCCGGCGAGCTCGGGGTGGGCGCGTTCGAGCGCTTCGAGGCGGTGGAAGAGTTCGTCGTACTGCCCGTCGCTGACGAGGCTGACTCCCTCGGAGTAGTACGCGGTACGGTACCGCTCGATCTGCTCGCGCAGCTCCTCCCATTCGGCCCGGGCGCTGTCGAAGTCCTGCGTCTCGCTCACGGCCCGATCCTACCGGCGGCCTCCGACACGGCTCGGGATGCCGGGGCGCGGCCGGCCCCTGGCGCGCATGCCTCAGGCGGCGTCCCAGAGGTCTCGGTAGGAGGCGATCCGCTCGGGCTCAGGCTCCGACCGGTACGGCCGACACGGTGCGGTCGATCGTGAACTGGCCGAGCACGCGCGTGCCGAGGTAGACGACGGCGGTCTGACCGGGGGCCACGCCCTCGAACGGCCGCTCGGGCGTCACGACGAGCTCGTCGGCGCCGTCGGAGCCGGCCCGCAGCACCGCGACCGCGGGAACGGGGTCGGCGTGGGCGCGGATCTGCACCTCGCAGGCGAACGGCGTCGCCGGGTCGGCGGGAGGCTCCCCGGCCCACGAGAAACGCCCGCCGGCGATCGCGGCGATCGCGAGGGCCTCGCGCGGGCCGACGACGACCGTGTTCTCCTTCGGCCGGATCTCGAGCACGAAGCGCGGCTTGCCGTCGGGGGCGGGCCGGCCGATCGCCAGGCCCTTCCGCTGCCCGACCGTGTACGCCCGGGCGCCGTCGTGGGTGCCGAGCACTTCCCCGGAGCGGTCGAGGATCTCGCCGGGTTCGGCGCCGACCTTCTCGGCCAGCCAGCCCTTCGTGTCGCCGTCGCTGATGAAGCAGATGTCGTAGGAGTCGGGCTTCTGCGCGACCGACAGCCCGCGCCGGGCCGCCTCTTCGCGCACGAGCGTCTTCGACGGGGTGTCGCCGAGCGGGAAGTAGGCGTGCGCGAGCTGCTCGGCCGTCAGCACGCCGAGCACATAGCTCTGGTCCTTCGCCTCCGCGCTGGCACGGTGCAGTTCGCGGCGACCCTCCGCATCCTCGACGATCTTCGCGTAGTGGCCGGTGGCGACCGCGTCGAAGCCGAGCGCGAGGGCTTTCTCCAGCAGCGCGGCGAACTTGATGCGCTCGTTGCAGCGCATGCACGGATTCGGGGTGCGGCCGGCCGCGTATTCGTCGATGAAATCGTCGACGACATCGGCCTTGAACCGCTCCGAGAAGTCCCACACGTAGTACGGGATGCCGAGCACGTTCGCCGCCCGCTGCGCATCCATCGAATCCTCGATCGTGCAGCAGCCGCGGCTGCCCGTGCGAAGGGTGCCCGGCATGCGACTGAGGGCCAGATGCACGCCGACGACGTCGTGCCCGGCCTCGACGGCGCGCGCCGCAGCGACGGCGCTGTCGACGCCGCCCGACATCGCAGCCAGAACCCGCATCCCTCCAGTCTAAGCGCGACGGCCTGCGAGTCGGCCGGTCAGCGGTCGAACGAGGTCGACCGGCCGGCCATTCCGGCTCGGGATGCCCGCGCGTAGGCCTCGGGAAGGGCGGCGAGGAAGGCATCCACGTCCGCCTCGACGGTGTCGTGCCCGAGGGTGACCCGGATCGCCCCGCGCGCCTCCGCTTCGCTCCGGCCCATCGCGAGCAGCACATGCGAGGGTTCCGGTACGCCCGCCGTGCACGCGGACCCGGTCGAGACGGCGACGCCGGCGGCATCCAGGAGGAACAGGAGCGAGTCTCCTTCGCAGCCCGGGAAGGTGAAATGCGCGTTGCCCGGAAGCCGGCCGACTGACTGCGCGTCGCCCGAGAGCCGCGCCTCGGCAACGGCGGCGGCCACGCCTGCCACCAGTCGATCCCGAAGACCCGCCATGCGCTGCACGTCGCCGTCGAGGGAACGCGCCACGGCATCCGCCGCCGCCGCGAAGGCCGCAGCCGCAGCCACGTCCTGCGTGCCGCTGCGGAGCCGGCGCTGCTGCCCGCCGCCGTGGATGAGCGGCTCGATGGCCGCGGACCGATCCACGACCAGGGCTCCGGCCCCCATCGGTCCGCCGATCTTGTGCGCCGACACGCTCGCCGCCACGAGGCCCGCACCCCCGCCCGAGCCCGTCTCGCGTCGCAGCGCGCCGAGATCGATCGGCAGCTGCCCGAACGCGGCCACGGCATCCACATGCACGGGCACGCCGGCGCGCGCCGCGAGCTCGACGGCCCGGGCGACCGGCTGGATCGTGCCGACCTCGTTGCTGGCCCAGAGGAAGGTGAGGAGCGCGACGTCGTCGGCCTCGGCCAGGGCGGCCTCGAGGGCATCCAGCCGCAAACGGCCGGCCTCGTCGACCGGGATCTCCTCGACGACGGCACCCTCGTGCTCCTCCAGCCACTGCACCGTGTCCAGGGTCGCGTGATGCTCGCCGCCCGGCAGCAGGATGCGCCGCCGGCCGACCGCCGAAGCGCGCCACCACAGACCCTTGATCGCGAGATTCACCGACTCCGTGCCGCTGCCCGTGAGCACGACCTCGATCGCCTCGGCGCCGAGGGCCGCCGCGATGCGTTCGCGCGACTCCTCCAGCACCCGCTTGGCCTCCTGGCCGGCGGAATGGATGGAACTGGGGTTGCCGACCACGCCGAGGGCGCCCAGGTACGCCTCGCGCGCCTCCGCTCGCATCGGCGTCGTCGCCGCATGGTCGAGATAGACCGCCATGCCGCCTCCGTCCGGGCGCACCGCGCGCCCCCGACTACTGTAGATCGCATGCCCGAGCGCCCCTCCCAGCCGGTCGCGCCCGCAACGCGGCGTCGCCCGCCCGCGCGCACCGCCGCATGAGCCGGGGAACCGCCTCGACGCCCGCGACGCTCGCCCTGACCGCAGCCGGCATCCCGTACACGGTGCACGCCTACGCGCACGACCCTCGTGCCGCCGCCTACGGGCTCGAAGCGGCCGCCGAGCTCGGCGTGGATCCGGCCCGCGTTTTCAAGACCCTCATCGCCGAGCTCGACGGCGGCCTCGTCGTCGGGATCGTGCCCGTGGCCGATCGGCTCGACCTCAAGGCGCTGGCCGCCGCCCTCGGCGGCAAGCGCGCCGAGCTCGCCGATCCGCGCCTGGCCGAACGCCGCACCGGCTACGTCGTCGGCGGCATCAGCCCGCTCGGGCAGCGGCAGCCGCTGCCGACCGTGCTCGACGAGACCGCCATCCTCTGCGAGAGCATCTTCGTCTCCGGCGGGCGGCGCGGCCTCGACCTCGAACTCGCCCCCGACGATCTCGTCGCCGTCACCGGTGCGCGCTACGCGCCGATCGCCCGCTGAGCGACCGGCTCCGAAGCCGCGGGACCCGACGAGGTCAGTACAAGAGGTTCGTCAGGCGCCGGCGGGCCGTCACGACCCGCGGATCCTCCGAACCGACGACCTCGAAATAGTCGAGGAGGCGGGCACGCACCCGATCCTTGTCGGCCTGCGGCAGGCTCGCGAAACGTTCGAGCAGCCGGTCGAACGCATCCTCGACGTGGCCGCCCGACAGGTCGAGGTCGGCCACATCGAGCTGCGCGTCGAGATCGCCCGGGGCGGATGCCGCGGCCGAACGGATCGCCTCGGCGCTCTTACCCGCCAGGCGATGCAGGAGGCCCACCTGGGCGAGCCCGGCCGTCGCGAGATGGTCCGCCGGGTTCTCGGCGAGCGCCCGCCGGTACTCCTCGATCGCCGTCGCGTAGTCACCGCGCTCGATGGCGTCGTAGGCGGCCTGGTGCCGGGGCGGCAGCGGCTCTTCCACCGGTTCGGCCGCTTCGGCGGCGGGCTCGGCCTCGCCGTCGACGCGCACCCGGCCCGAGACGCCGTTCTGCGCGGCGAGCTGCAGGAGCTGATCGAACACCTGGCCGATCACGTCCTCGGGCTGGGCGCCCGAGAACAGCTGCACGGGCTGGCCGCCGACGACGGCCACGGCGGTCGGCACCGACTGGACCTGGAACGCCTGGACGAGCTGCGGGTTCTGGTCCGTTTCGACGGTGGCCAGCAGCATCCGCCCGTCGCGCTCGCGCACGAGGCGTTCGAGCACGCCGAGGAAGTCGGCGCTGGCCTGGCTGCGCGCCGACCACAGGCCGACGACGACGGGAACGGTGCGCGAGAGCTCGAGCACCCCCTGGAACGAGGTCTCGTCGGCGGCGACGACGAACGAGGGCACCGTCTGCACGGCTTCGTCGCCGCCGGCCTGCGGGGCCGGACGGTTGACGAGGCCGGACAGGTCGACGGCGCCCCGCAGGCTCGCGGACTGCGGCGGGATGGGATTCGTCATTTGACCTCCGAGGCGGCGATGAGGCTTTCGGACCAACCGAGGACGCGGATCTTCTCATCGGATCCGACGCCGGGAACGTAGAAGAGCACCTGCACGCCGGTGGTGTGCTGCACGCCCTTCGCGCTGCCGGCGGAGAACCCGGAGACCGCGGCCCGCGGCCCGCCCTCGGCGAATGCGATCGTACCCCCGTCGTTCGGCCGCGCCTGCTCGGTCTGCTCGACCGTGCCGACCACGAGGGCGCCGGCATCGACGGTGCCGAGGGCGACCGAGGGGCTCTTGCCGGCGACCGTCTGGAACGAGAGCGTCGCCGTGGCCGGCGTCTCGCTCATGGTCTTCTGCTGGCCGGCCACGCCGAGCTGGGCGAGCAGATTGTCGCCGTCCTGCTCGAAGAGCTCGGCGAACTTCGACTTGTCGCCGTTCGTGAGGAGGTCCGCGTATGCACCGGCCGTGCTTGCCGGAGCCACGACGAGGCCCTTCGCCTCCGGCGACAGCAGGGGCGCGCCGACCGAGGCCGGTGCGAGCTTCGGGAACTCGGGCTCTGCGGCCATCGCGACCGCGTAGACGACCTTGTAGTTGGAGCGCGGATCGGCCTGGGTGAGCATCATGGCCGTCGGCGGCGTCTTCTCATCCTCGGTCTCGACGACGACGAAGGCGTTGCGCGGCCAGGCGCTCGCCTGCTGCGGCAGGACGACCTTGACCGGTTCGGCCGGGATCGACACCGCGGCCGGCTGGTCGGGCAGCACGGTGCGGATGCGGTAGTTCGCATCGCGGACCTGCATGGCCGGGCCCGTGAAACGCGCCTTGAGCTTCTCGGCCGAGAGCTCCTCGTCGGAGGCCTGCGCGGTTTTCGACACATCGGCGAGGATGCGTTCGAGCTGCGCGGACGTCACGGCGGGCTTGGCGATCTCCACCTTGGGCGAGTCGGCCTCCTCGGCGGCGTCGGTCACGACCGGGACGCTCGGCGTCGGGGTCGGGGTCGCCGTCTCGGGGGCGCTATCGAAGCTCGGCCAGTACTCGGCCGAGCACGCGCTCAGGGCGAGGACCGACGCCAGGCCGAGGGAGGCGACCGCTGCGGTGCGCGGTGCGCGCCCGATGGAGCGGCGTCCAGCCGGCGGCAGCTGGCGGCGCTTGACGGAGGTCGGCCGGGGCGCGCTCGGCAGGCGGCTCGGGCGCGGGCCCTTCGGCAGGTTGCGGCGCGGCCCGCGGCCGCGGCGGTGGTGGATGAAGCCCGTGATGAGCAGATAGGCGCCGATGAGGAAGAAGACCGTCCCCGCCGTCAGCAGCGGGCCGACCCACGGCGTCGAGTTGTCGAGCGGCCAGCGGACCGTGACCTCGGAGGGGGCCGGCGCGGTGCCGTCGGAAGCGGCGATCACCGAGAAGCCCTCCGGCACGTCGATCGTGCGAGCCAGGCTCGCCTCGCCCGTGTACTCCTCGAGCCACAGGTCGCTTCCGGCGGGCGAGCCGAGCTGAGGCTCCTCCGCCTCGGCGTCGGCCGCGGCATCCGCACCCGGCCGGGCGGCTTCCTCGGGCTCGACGAGCTCGCTCGTGAACTCCTGCGTCTCGGCGTCGAAGCCGATGCGGGTGTAGGGGGCCTCGCCGATCCACGCCTCGACGTCGCCGGTGCTGCCGTAGGCCATGAAGGTCTGCTCGGCGCCGCTCAGCCCGATCGTCTGCTTGCCGTCATGCGACTGCAGCGCCTCTTCGGAGATGACGAGGTAGCCGGCGTCTTCGGAGACCTCGATCGTCGTCTCGACGCGGTCTGGTTCGAGGAAGACCGTTCGCTGGGCGATGCCGAGCCCGATGAGCACCGCCGCCGCCAGGAACGCCCCGATGGCGAACACGAATCGCACGAATATTCCTCCAGTGCCGCCGGCATCGCTCGCGGGCTCTCCGCGGGCGCCGGCCCGCCACGGGTTGCGCGGGTTCGGGCCGTGCCGGCTCCTGATAAAGACACCCCAGACTAGCGACTGCGCCTGGGAGTCGCCTCACGGGCGGCTGCATGCCCGATGACGTCCGACACGCCGCCGCATGGGCCGTACAATCGGAGGGATCCCGCCCCGCCCCCACCCCCGCGGGACAGACTCCGGAGGAACAATGGCCGTCGAAGAAACCGAGTTCACACAGGTTTTCCGCGGATACGACAAGGACGAGGTCGACCGGGCCATCCAGAGCCTGCGTCGCGACCTGATCTCGGCGAACACCCAGTCGAACGAACAGGCGAAGGAAGTCAAACGCCTGCACGCCCGCATCGAAGAGCTCAGCGCCGAGCTCGAAGAGGTCGGCAGCCCCACCTTCTCGGGCCTCGGCACCAAGCTCGAGAACACGCTCCGCGTCGCCGAAGAGCAGTCCACGAGGCTCATCGCCCAGGCCGACATCGACGCCGAGAAGCTGCGCCGATCCGCCGAAGACGACGCCGCCGTGCTGCGCAGCGACGCCCAGGAGCTCGCCGAGCGCACGCTCTCCGAGGCGCGCGCGCAGGTCAACCGCCTGCTCGAGAACGCTCGCGTCGAGTCCGACGACATGGTCGCCCGGGCCCATGAGTCCGCCGAGCAGCTGCGCCAGGACGCGGCCCGCGATGCCGCCGCCATCCGCGGCGCGGTCACCACCGAGACCGCCGAGCTGCGCTCGAGCGCGAAGCGCGAGGCCGGCGCCACGATCTCCGAGGCCGAGCGCAAGGCAGCCGAGATCCTCTCCGCGGCCAACACCGAGGCGGCCGAGGCCCGCGAGACCGCCGCCGGCCTCACCAAGGAGACCGAGCAGACCCGCGCCGAGGTCGCCATCGAGCTCGACAACGCCCGCGCCGAACTCGCCCGCGAGACCGAGCAGGCCCGCCTCGACCTCGCCCGCAGCACCGAGCAGTCCCGCCTCGACCTCGAGCGCGAGACCGCCGAGGCGCGCGCCGGCATCGAGGCCGAGGTCGCCGAACGGCGCCTCGGGCTCGACCACGAACTCGAGCAGAAGCGCAGCGACCTCGACCGCGAGATCGAAGCCGCACGCGCCAAGATCGAGGAAGAGCACACCCAGGCGCGCACCGACATCGAGCGCGAGCACGAGAAGGCGACCCTGAAGCTCGAGCACGAGCTCGAGCGCATCCGCAAGAAGCACGGCACCGATCTCGACCAGATGCGCGCCGACCTCGCGCTCGAGCAGGACCAGGCCCGTGCCGACTTCGAGGCCGAGTCCGAGCAGGCCCGCATCGACCTCGACAACCAGCTCACCTCGATGAAGAAGAAGACCACCCACGAGGTCTCCAAGCTGCGTCGCGAGATCGAGCAGGCCCGCATCGACCTCGACGTCGAACTCTCGCGCAAGCGCGACGACGCCGAGCAGGAACTGCTGACCGCCCACCAGGACGCCGTCGCCGAGACGCAGAAGTTCCTCGACGACGCCAATGCCGAGCTCGCCGACGCGATCGCCCGCACCGCGGACGCCCGCGCCGAGGCCGAACGGCTCGAGACCGAGGTGCGCGCCCAGATCGCCGAGAGCCGCGACAAGGCCGACGAGGACGCCCGCGAGCATGTCGCCCAGGCTCACGAGCAGGCCCGCAAGCTCATCTCCGACGCCGAGGAGCGCACCCGTGCGCTCGTGGCCGACGCCGAAGAGCGCCTCTCCCAGATCCGCATCGAGCGCGACGCGGTCGCCGGCTACTTCGAGAGCCTGCGCGGCGTGCTGAACCAGGCTCAGCAGCAGGTGGGCGCCGACATCAAGTAACGCGAGGCGAGGGGGCCGACGCCGTGAAGATCCAGAATGCGTTCCGCATCGGACTCGTCGGCACGCTCGGCGTCGGCCTCGGCCTCCTCATCCTCACCTCGATCGCGAGCCTGTCGACGATCATCACCTACATCGGGGCCGCGCTCTTCCTCGCGCTCGGCCTCGACCCCGCGGTCACCTGGCTCGAACAGCGGCGACTGCCCCGCTGGGCGGCGATCCTCATCGTCATGCTGGGCGTCGCCCTCGTGCTCGCCGCCGTCGTCCTGGCGATCGTGCCCATCGTGGTCCGCGAGGTCGGCCAGCTCGTCGAGCAGGTCCCGGCGATCTTCCGCCGTCTCACCTCCGAGGACTGGGTGGACACCCTGCAGCTCTGGTTCCCCCTGCTCGACATCGAGACGGTCATCGGCGACATCACGACGCAGCTGCAGAAGTTCGTCTCCGACACCGACAAGATCACGGAGCTCCTCGGCGGGGTCCTCCAGTTCGTCTTCGCCGTCGGCGGCGCCCTCTTCGCCGGCATCGTCGTCTTCATCCTGACGCTCTACTTCACGGCCTCGATGAACTACATGAAGCGAGCGACGTATCAGCTCGTGCCCGCCTCCCAGCGGGCCCGCTTCGCAGACCTCACCGAGCAGATCACCCAGTCCGTCGGCCGCTACGTCATGGGCCAGGCTTCCCTGGCCGCCTGCAACGGCGT
Organism: Agromyces archimandritae; assembly: GCF_018024495.1. NCBI lineage: Bacteria > Bacillati > Actinomycetota > Actinomycetes > Micrococcales > Microbacteriaceae > Agromyces > Agromyces archimandritae. The sequence continues at coordinate 3,201,633 of NZ_CP071696.1, read as the reverse complement.
CCTCAGCTTCATCTTCCTGTCGATCATCGACGCCCCGTTCTCGGCGGCCCTCGCGTTCCTCGCGTTCCTGCTCTCGCTCGTTCCCCTGGTCGGCACCCTCACCGGATCGGTGCTCATCGTGCTGGTCTGCCTCATCCCCGGCCTCGGCTCGCCGCTGACCGCCCTCGTCGCCGCGATCTACTACATCGTCTACATGCAGATCGAGGCATACGTGCTGAGCCCGAACATCATGAACCGCGCCGTCAAGGTGCCCGGAGCGCTCGTCGTCATCGCCGCCCTCGCCGGCGGAGCCCTGCTCGGCGTTCTCGGGGCCCTCGTGGCCATCCCCGTGGCCGCAGCCGCGCTGCTCATCATCAAGCAGGTCGTCGTGCCCCTGCAGAACCGCCGCTGACGGCGGATCGCCGCCGGACGGCCGGTACCCGGCTCAGGCCGACGGCGGCCAGGTCCGCGGCAGCGGCAGCGCCGACGGGTTCACGGCGCCCACGATCTCGTCGAGCACGCGCCGCGTCTGCGTCTCCCCCACCCACAGGTGCTTCGCCCCGTCGACGGCGATGAGGTGCACCCTCGGCACGGCGGCGAAGCGCTCGGCCGCCTCGGCAGGCTGCAGGAAGTCGTCGTGCTCGGGCACCAGCGCGAAGATCGGTACGTCGTTGCCGTTCCAGGCTGCCAGCTCCGCCTCGCTCGTGCGCCTGAGCGGCGGCGAGAGGAGGATGAGCCCGTCGACCGGATGCTCGCGGCCCCACTTCAGCGCGAGTTCCGTGCCGAACGACCAGCCGACGAGCCAGGGATGCGGAAGCCCTCGTTCGGCGACGAAGCCCATCGCGGCTGCGACGTCGGCGCGTTCGGCCTCCCCGTCGCCGAAGGCCCCCTGACTCGTGCCGCGCGGCGAGGAGGTGCCGCGCGTGTTGAAGCGGAGCACTGCGAGATCCGCGAGCGCCGGAAGCCGTGCGGCCGCCTTGCGCAGCACATGCGAGTCCATGAAGCCTCCGGCCGTCGGCAGCGGATGCAGGGTGACGAGCGTCGCGACCGGCGCGCGCCCTTCGGGCCTCGCCAGCTCTCCCACGAGCGTCAGCCCGTCGGCCGTGCGGAGTTCGACGTCTTCGCGCACGGCGGGCAGTTCGATCCCCGCACGGATCTCGGCCGGACCCGTCTCCTGTTCGCTCATCCGACTCCGATCCTCCAGCAATGGGTGTGCCAGTGCCGCCGCGCCGCCAGATCGGCCGCATCGCCGAGCACGCCGTCGGCCCGCCACGTCACGAGATGCGCGACGCCGGCGTCGACGTCGTTGCCGCAGCCCGGGCAGCGGTAGCGTTTGACCGCCTGGGCCTCGCTCACGGGTTGCACGTTCCAGACCACGCCACCGCGCGCCTCGGTGCGGCGCCAGCCGGCCGTGAGCCGTTCGACGTCGAGTTCGGGATGCTCGTCGCGGCGGCCGTCGCGCCCGCTGCGGGAACGATTGGAGCGGGGCATACGGAGCATCCTAGCGAACCTCGAGAGGCCGTTCGCGCCCGGGCCGCCCGCGACGTTCGCCGCAGGTCTCAGTACCAGCCGGCGGACTCCGAGTGCGCCCATGCACCGCACGGGGTTCCGTAGCGGCCCTGGATGTAGCCGAGTCCCCATTCGATCTGAGTGGCGGCGTTCGTCTCCCAGTCGGCCCCGGCGCTGGCCATCTTCGAACCGGGCAGTGCCTGCGGGATGCCGTATGCGCCGCTCGGGTTGTATGCGTTGACCCGCCAGCCCGACTCCTTGTTCCAGAGCGCGACGAGGCAGTCGAACTCGCCGGCGGGCCACCCGCGGGCCGCCACTGCGCCCTGGGCGTAGGCCTGCGCGGATCCCGGATCCGGCGTCACCGCCGGCGGTGCCCAGCCCTCGCCCGCCGGCGCGATCGCGACCGGCTCGGGTTCCGGCTCGGCGACGACGTAATCCTCGCCCGCGATCGCGACCGAGGCGACGTCGTCCCCGACCTCGACGGCCTGCGGGGTCGCACCGGCGAACCGGTCGCCCTCGCGGAACTCCGAGGAGGCCGTCGCGCCCGAATACGGGTCGACGACGTTCACCAGCAGGAACGAGACCGAGGCCGAGAATGCGAGCACGGCCACGGCGGACTGCTTGAACGTACGAAAGCGACGAGCCCCGCGAAGCGGAGTCTCGTCGCTGGTCTCGATGCCGGAATGCCTACCCACGATGGCACGAGTGTAGCGGCCCCGCGCGCCGCTGGCGAACCCGCCCGCCGGGGCGGCGAGGATCCGCCGGTCAGCGCCGGATCACCGGCAGCGGCTGAAACGTCAGCGCACCGCGAGCATGACGTCGACGACGGCATCGAGCACGAGATCCACCTGCGATTCGCGATACCCGCCGCGCTGGGCGGGGAAGACGACGGTGCGGACGTCGTCGACGGCCAGATGCCGACCGTTCCGGAAATAGGATGACAGGCGCTCGGCGAATGCATCGACGGCCTTCGTGCTGTACCCCTGCGCGAGGCCGCCCACCCGATCGAAGCGGCGCCCCTCGGGGCGTGCGAGGCGATTGGCGATGACCTGGGCGGTCGTCCGCGCCTCCGCGAGCCACGCCTCATTGCCGTGCAGCCGTGAGATCTCCGAACGCTCCTGGGCGGCGAAGGCGTCCTCGAGGCGCTCGAGGGCCGAATCGACGTGCTGCGTCGAGTAGCCGCCCTTCTGCATCCCGAATGCCGTGCGCCTGATCGATTCCGCGCCGAGGCCGTCGGCGTCGCGCCCCTCGAACGCCCGCCGCGCCCGGAGCAGGAACGCGTCGACCTCCGACGGCTTGTACCCGAGCTGAGACTTGCGCACGCGAGGGAAGGTCTGCTGGTCCACCGGTCCATTATGCCCGCGAGCGACCGCGAAGCGCCCGAACGCCGCTCAGGCGACGAACACGTAGAGCAGATACGCGACCGCCGCCGACAACAGGATCGAGTCGAGCCGGTCGAGGAAGCCGCCGTGGCCGGGCAGCCACGAACTCATGTCCTTGATACCGAGATTGCGTTTGATGACCGATTCGACGAGGTCCCCGGCCGTCGCCGTCAGCAGGATCGAAACACCGAGGATCAGGCCGAACCACCACGGCTCCTGCAGCATGAACACCGCGAGCAGCACGCCGGCCAGAAGCCCGGCGAGCACCCCGCCGCCGAAGCCCTCCCACGTCTTCTTCGGGCTGATCACCGGCGCCATCGGGTGCCGGCCGAACAGCAGGCCGAAGACGTAGGCGCCGGTATCGGTGGCGACCGCGGTGATGATGAACGCGAGCGTCCACCACTGGCCTCCGGGGGCGGCCGTCAACAGCACCGCGAAGCTCGCGAGGAACGTCACATAGACCTGCACGAACGCGCCGGCCGCCAGGTCGGCGACGAGCTGTCGGCCGCCCGTCCGACGAGCCGCGGGAAGCTGGGTTGCGAGCCGCCACACCGAGACCAGGCCGATCCCGCCGAGGATCGCGAGAACCTGCCCGGGCGGGCCCCCGTAGTACGCGGCCGGCACCGTCGCCACCGCGGCGACGATCGTCGGGATCGCCGGCACCCGGTAGCCGCCGTGCCGCATCGCCTGCACGAGCTCGAAGGTCGCGAAGCCGGCGACGAGGGCGGCGAAGCCCATGAACAGCTCTTTGACGACGATGAGGCTGAGCAGCAGGGCGCCGCCCAGGACGATGCCGATGCCGATCGCGAAGATCAGGTTGCGGCCGGTGCGCTGCTGGATCTTCTCCTCGACCCGCTCGTACTGGGCTCGGCCGACCTCGAACTGCCGCTCGAGGTCGGAGCGCCGCGCCTGCACCTGCGCGCGCAGCTCGTCTCGTCCGCCCCGCGATCGCTTGCCGAGGGTGCGGTGTTCCTGCCCGGGATCCCCCGCCATATGCGACCTCAGATCTCGAGGAGTTCGGCTTCCTTGCGCTTCAGCGCGTCGTCGATCGCCTCGACGTTGGCCTTCGTGATCTGCTCGAGCTCCTTCTCACCCCTGGCGACCTCGTCGTCGCCGAGCTCGCCCTTCAGGGCGTCGAGCTCGTCCTTGGCCTTGCGGCGGACGTTGCGAACCGAAACGCGTGCGTCTTCGGCCTTCGAGCGGACGAGCTTGACGTACTCCTTGCGTCGCTCCTCGGTGAGCTCGGGAAGGGTCACGCGGATGATGCTGCCGTCGTTGTTCGGGTTCGCCCCGAGGTTCGGCATATCGCGGATCGCCTGTTCGATGTCGCGCAGGGCCGACTTGTCGTACGGCGTCACGACGAGCGTACGTGCTTCGGGGTTCTGCAGGGAGGCGAGCTGGCTGAGCGGAGTCGGCGAACCGTAGTAGTCGACGAGGAGCTTCTGGAAGAGCTGCGGATTGGCCCGCCCGGTGCGCACCGTCCCGAAGTCGTCCTTGGCGGCCTCCACGGCCTTCTGCATGCGGGCGGTGGCATCCGACAAGACATCCGCGATCACGACGTACTCCTCTGGCTCGATTCCGGCACTCAGTCTAGTGTGCGGCGCTCAGCCGCCGTTGACGACGAGGGTGCCGATGGCCTCGCCGAGGATGGCCCGGGTGACGCTGCCGGCCGGTTCCATGCCGAAGACCTGCATGGGCATCCCGTTGTCCATGCAGAGGCTGAAGGCGGTCGAGTCGACCACCTTCAGGCCCTTCGTGAGCGCCTCCTGGTAGCTGACGCGGTCGAGCTTGACCGCGTCGGGATTGACCCGCGGGTCGTCGCTGTAGACGCCGTCGACGCCGTTCTTGGCCACGAGCACCACATCGGCGCCGATCTCGAGCGCCCGCTGGGCCGCCACGGTGTCGGTGGAGAAGTACGGGAGGCCGGCGCCGGCGCCGAACACGACGACGCGGCCCTTCTCGAGGTGGCGTTCGGCGCGCAGCGGGATGTACGGCTCGGCGACCTGCGTCATCGAGATCGCCGACTGCACGCGCGTGGCCGCGCCGGCCTGCTCGAGGAAGTCCTGCAGGGCCAGGGCGTTCATCACGGTACCGAGCATGCCCATGTAGTCGGCCCGGCCGCGGTCCATGCCGCGCTGGCTGAGCTCGGCGCCGCGGAAGAAGTTGCCGCCGCCGACGACGATCGCGATCTCGACCGACTTCGCGGCTTCGGCGATCTCGCGGGCGAGCGCGCTCACGACGTCCGGGTTGACGCCGAGCTGGCCGCCGCCGAACGCTTCGCCCGACAGCTTGAGCATCACCCTGCGGCGCTTGGTCTCCGTCATCCCGATGGTCCTTCCGGTTCGCATCCTGTCTCAAACTACTGGGTCGCGCCTGCGCGGATGCTGCGCGGCGCACAGAAAAGGAGTCCGGATCCATCGGATCCGGACTCCTTCCATACGGCTAGGCCGTGGCCTTGAAGCGGGCGAACGAGGTGACGGTCAGACCGGCATCCTCGAGCACCTTCTTGACCTGCTGCTTGTTGTCGCGCGCGTAGTCCTGCTCGAGCAGGGCGACCTGCTTGAAGAACGACGTGAGGCGACCCTCGACGATCTTCGGCAGCGCCGCTTCGGGCTTGCCCTCGTTGCGGCTGATCTCGGTGACGATCTCGCGCTCCTTCTCGACGATGTCGGCGGGGACCTCGTCGCGGGAGATGTACTGCGGGTCGAACATCGCGATGTGCTGCGCGATCGCGCGGGCCGTGTCGGCGTCGGTGCCCGAGTAGGCCACGACGACGCCGATCTGCGGGGGCAGGTCCTTCGACGTCTTGTGCAGGTAGACCGCGAAGTCGTCGCCGGAGAGGGTGACGACCTTCGCGAGCTCGACCTTCTCGCCGAGGGTCGCGGCCTGCTCGTCGATGACCTCGCCGACGGTCTTGCCGTCGGCCGGGGCGGCGAGCGCCGAAGCGACGTCGGTCGCGCCGGCGGCGGCGACCGCGTCGAGGACCTTCTCGGAGAGGGCGACGAACTTCTCGTTCTTCGCGACGAAGTCCGTCTCGCAGGCGAGCTGGATCATCGTGTAGCCGGCCGGAGAGGCCTTGGCGGCCACGAGGCCCTCGCTGGTGGAGCGGTCGGCACGCTTCGCGTTGCCCTTCGCGCCCTTCAGGCGGAGGATCTCGGTGGCCTTCTCGAGGTCGCCCCCGGCCTCCTCGAGCGCCTTCTTGGTGTCGACCATGCCCGTGCCGAGCTGCTCGCGCAGGGCCTTGATGTCGGCGATGCTGATTGCCATAACGGCAGTCTCCTTCTGTGTGGAGTCGAAGCGGATTACTCGGCGGAGGCGGCCTCGGCGGCGCCCTCGGCATCCGCCTCGGACTCGGTCGCCTCGGTGGTCTCGGCGGCCTCGTCCACGACCTCGGCGGCCTCGGCGGAGGCCTCGGCCTCGGTCTCGGCGACCTTCTCGGTCTCGGCGGTGGCACCGGCCGGGGTGGTCTCGGAGCCGGCGGCGAGGAGCTCCTGCTCCCACTCGGCGAGCGGCTCGACGGCGGAGACGTTGCCCTCGGCCTCGGGCTTCTGGTGACGCTCGATGAGGCCCTCGGCGGCGGCGTCGGCGACGATGCGGGTGAGCAGGCTCACCGAGCGGATAGCGTCGTCGTTGCCCGGGATCGGGTACTGGACCTCGTCGGGGTCGCAGTTGGTGTCGAGGATCGCGATGACCGGGATGCCGAGCTTCTTGGCCTCGTCGATCGCGAGGTGCTCCTTCTTGGTGTCGACCACCCAGAGCGCCGACGGCGTCTTCGACAGGTTGCGGATGCCGCCGAGCGACTTGTGCAGCTTGTCGAGCTCGCGCTTCTTGATGAGGAGTTCCTTCTTCGTGAAGCCGCTCGTGGTGCCCTCGAAGTCGAGCTCCTCGAGCTCCTTCATGCGCGCGAGGCGCTTGGAGACCGTCGAGAAGTTGGTGAGCAGACCGCCGAGCCAGCGCTGGTTCACGAAGGGCTGGCCCACGCGGGTCGCCTGCTCGGCGATGGACTCCTGCGCCTGCTTCTTGGTGCCGACGAAGAGGATGGTGCCGCCGTGGGCGACCGTCTCCTTGACGAAGTCGTACGCCTTGTCGATGTAGGCGAGCGACTGCTGCAGGTCGATGATGTAGATGCCGGAGCGCTCGGTGAAGATGAAGCGCTTCATCTTCGGGTTCCAGCGTCGGGTCTGGTGCCCGAAGTGCACGCCGCTGTCGAGCAGCTGGCGGATGGTGACGACGGCCATGGCCGTTCTCCTTATTTCTCGGTTGTCGCCCGTGCCGGTCGGCCGGGCCCTGGCGCCGGGCGCGCATCCGCCCCGACCGAGGTCGGACCGATGGGATGCGGGATGCCGGAATGGCGCGCGAAGTCACCACGGAGACCGTGATGCAGGGTCAATGCTATCAGACGGCCCCTCCTCCACAGGCGCCCGCCGAGCCCGCCGGATCCACCGATCCTCGGAATCGGCGCATGGACCGCCGGACCCGTCGCAGACTGGCCCGCATGCCCCCCACGCGCATCCGCCGACTGATCGCATCCGCTCCTCTCGCCGCCCTGCTTGTGCTCGCCGTTCCGTCCCCGGCGCACGCCGTGCCGCTCGGCGCGCCCGCGGTCGACGCGGCCGGCGACTGGATCTGGCCCATCACGCCCGTCCGCATCGTCGCCCCGTACCGTGCGCCCGAGACCCGCTACGCGGCCGGGCACCGCGGCGTCGACCTCGCCTCGGCGCCGGGCGACGGCATCCGCTCCCCCGCCGACGGCGTGGTGAGCTTCGCCGGCACGGTCGTCGACCGAGCCGTCGTCACCGTCGACACCGGCGACGGCGTGCTCGTCTCGATGGAGCCGGTGCTCTCGGCGCTCCCGGCCGGAACCGCCGTCGGACGCGGGCAGCCGCTCGGCGTGGTCGCAGACGGCGGCCACTGCGACGGCTCCTGCGTGCACCTCGGCGTGCGCGTCGACGGGGACTACGTCTCTCCCCTGCGGTTCCTCGGCGGCATTCCGCGCTCGGTGCTGCTGCCGCAGGACCCGTCGTGACGGCCGGCCTCACGCGCGAGGGTGCGCCGTCCGGTAGCTCTCCTTCAGCCGCTCGGCCGAGACGTGCGTGTAGATCTGTGTGGTGCCGAGGCTCGCGTGGCCGAGGAACTCCTGGACGCTGCGCAGGTCGGCGCCGCCGTCGAGGAGGTGGGTCGCCGCGCTGTGCCGGAACGCGTGCGGGCCGTCGGGGCCGGAACCGGGGGCTTCGGCGAGCAGACCGCCGACGAGGCGGCGGACGACCCGCGGGTCGATGCGGCCGCCGCGCACCCCGAGGAAGAGCGCCGGCTGCGCGCGGGCGGATGCCGCAGCGCCGGCCGCGGCGAGCATCGCCGGGCGAGCCTCGTCGATCCACCGGCCGAGGGCCCGCTCGGCCGGCGCCCCGTAGGGCACGACGCGTTCCTTGCCGCCCTTGCCGAGCACGCGGACCGTTCGCGCGGAGCGGTCGACGCCGCCCAGGTCGAGGCCGGTGAGCTCCGAGACGCGCAGCGCGGCCGCATAGAGCAGTTCCACGATCGCCCGATCGCGGACGGCGACCGGCTCTCCGCCGGCGGCCCGCTCGCCGAGGCCGCGGAGGATGCGCTCGACGTCGTCGCCGCGGAGCACCCGCGGCAACGAGCGGTGGGCCTTCGGCGCTCGCAGGCGGGCCCCGGCATCCGTCCGGGCGAGTTCGCGCCGCTCCGCCCAGGACGTCAGGCCCCGCGCCGCCGCCGAACGCCTCGCGATCGAGGCCCGCGAAAGCCCGCGCGCATCCGCCTCGAAGAGCCAGTCCCTGAGCAGCGCGAGATCGAGCCCGGCGAGCTCGTCCACCCCGCGGGCGGCGGCGAAGCCGGCCAGCTGCTCGAGGTCGGAACGGTATGCCCTCACCGTGTTCGGCGAGGCGCCTCGCTCCAGCCGGACCGCCTCGAGGTAGCCGGCGATGGCCGCATCCAGCCGCATCAGCCCGCCGGTTTCCGAGAGAAGGCCTCGAGCCGCTCCTCCGGCGTCATCGCCTCGAGGCGGGCGAGCACCTCGGCAGAGAAGGAGGCGACCTCGCGCGCCTCGGTGATCGGCACGACGGAGGTGACGACCTCCTCTTCGAAGAGGTGGACGAGGTTCAGGCTCCGGCCGCCGTCGATGCCGCGCAGCTCGCGCGGCGGGGCCGAGAGGTCCATCGTGTAGCTGACGGCGCCGGCCACGGCGACGGGGATGCCGGCGAAGGTCCCGTTCGTCGCGTAGTGCAGGTGACCGCCGAGGATCGCCCGCACATCGCGCCCGCGGACGACCTCGGCGAAGGCGTCCTGATCGCGCAGCTCCAGGATGTCCATGATGCCGAGCGGCGTCGGCAGCGGGGCGTGATGCATGGCGATGACCGTGCCGGACGGTGCCGGCTCGGTGAGCACCTCGTCCAGCCACGCGAGACGATCGTCGGAGAGTTCGCCGTGGTGGTAGCCGGGCACGGTCGAGTCGAGGGCCACGATGCGGAGTCCGTCGACGTCGGCGACCGTGTCGACCGGGTCGTCGACGGCCGGCCCGTCGAGGAGACCGGCCCGGAACGCCCCGCGTTCGTCGTGGTTGCCCATGACCCACACGATCCGTGCGCCCAGCCGCCCGGCGAGCGGCTCGAGCCGGGCCCGCACGCGCCGGTAGGCGTCGGGCTCGCCGAGATCGGTCACATCGCCGGTGACGACGATCGCGTCGACGCCGCCGGCGAGCCGCTCGAGCTGCCGCACCGCCCGGTCGAGGGAGGACTCGGTATCGACCGTGCCGGACAGCGGAGCGCCGCCGGCCAGGAAATGCGTGTCGCTCAGGTGGACGAGGGTGTGGCGGGCCGCCGGGTAGCGGCCGAGCCGGATGCCGGGCATGGGACCTCCTTGCGGGATGCCCCCAGCATAGGGAGGGCCGCCGACGCGGCCCGGTCAGCCGGCGGCGCGTACGGCGACCCACCCCTCGGGCCGCCGTGAGGCCGCCCCTTCCAGGTCGAGGCGACCGAGGACGCCCATGACCTCCGCCGTCGAGAGCCCGCTTCGGGCCGCGATCTCGCCGACGCTGCGCGCGGTACGGCGGCTCAGGGCGTCGCGGACGCGCACCTCCGTCGAGCCGGCCCGGGCGGGTTGCGGAGGCGCGGGCGATGCGGCAGCGGTGGATGCTGCGGGGCGATCGAGCTCGCCGGGCTCGATGCCGGCGAGCTCGCCGGCCTGGCCCGCGTCGACGATGCACACCGCGTCGAACTCGCGGAGCAGCCGGTGGCATCCGGCAGACGCCGGGCTCGTGACCGGGCCGGGCACCGCCCCGAGCGGCCTGCCGAGGGTCGCCGCATGGGCGGCGGTGTTCAGCGACCCCGAGCGCAACCCGGCCTCGACGACGACGGTCGCGGCGCTCGCAGCGGCTATGCACCGGTTCCGCTGCAGGAAGCGCCATTTCGTCGGGGCCGAGCCGGGCGGCACCTCGGAGGCGACCGCGCCGCGCTCGATGATCGACCGCAGCAGCTCCTCATGGCCGGCCGGATACAGCCGGTCGATGCCTCCGGCGAGGTACGCGACCGTCGTGCCGCCGCTCGCGAGCGCCGAACGGTGCGCCGCGCCGTCGATGCCGTAGGCACCGCCCGAGACGACGCCCATGCCGCGATCGGCGAGCCCTGCGGCCAGCTCGATCGCGACCCCCTGCCCGTAGCCGGTGGCGGCGCGGGCGCCGACGAGGGCGACGCCCGGAGTGCGAAGCGCCCCCGGATCGCCGCGCACCCAGAGCAGATGCGGTGCGTGTTCGCCGAGGTCGTCGAGCCCGGAAGGCCAGGCCTCGTCGCCGGGGACGAGCAGGCGTGCGCCGATCGCCGCCGCCCGGCGCACCCCGAGCGCGATCCGGGCGGCATCCATGCGCGGCCGCCAGCGGTCCATCGCCTGGCCGAGCTGCCGGGCGGCGAGCGTCTCGCCTGCGGCGACCGCCGCCTCGTGGAGGGCCGCCGCCCCGGTCCCGGCGCGGAGGAGGGCTGCGAGGCGCGCGTGCCCCAGTGCGGCCGCGAGGCGGCCGGCCACACCGTCGCCGGGTTCGGCGAGCGCCGCGAGCACGACTCGGGCGAGGAGTTCCTCGTCGTCGGTCGCCCGGAGTCCGCGGCGCACCGCGCCGAGCTCGCCGTGGAGCGCAGCCGGACTCAGCGGGCCGGATGCTCCGACGGTCGCGGCGGGAATGGTCTCGGTCATGTCGGGAGTCCTTCTCGGTAGTACAGCGCCTGCCCGATCTCGTCGACGCCGGGCACGGCGAGGCCGGCCAGATCGGCGAGGGTCCAGGCGACCTTCAGGGTGCGGTCGTAGCCGCGCATCGTGACGGAGCCGCGTTCGAGCGCGCGGTCTAGGGCGGCGGTCGCCCGCCCGCCGGGGTGGAGGCCGCCCTCGCCCCGGATCCAGGCGCCCGGCACCTCGGCGTTGCGGCTCCATGGGGTGCCGGCCAGTCTCTCGGCGGCGGCGCCTCGGGCGGCGACCACGCGGGCCCGTGCGGCCTCGGTCGTCAGCGCGCCCCCTGCGGCGGACATGCGCAGCTGCGCCGGGGTCACGCGCGGCACCCACAGGCGCAGGTCGACGCGATCCATCAGCGGCCCGGAGATCCGCCCCAGGTATCGCCTGCGCGCCGCCGACGGGCACACGCAGGCGTCGACGAGCTCGCCGGGCGCCTTCGAGCCCCAGCCGCCGCACGGGCAGGGGTTGGCGGCGATGACGAGCTGGAACGATGCCGGAAAGCTCGCGACCGCGTTCGAACGGTGGATGGTGATGACCCCGGATTCGAGCGGTTGCCGGAGCACATCGAGCACCGATGCGGGGAACTCGGGCGCCTCGTCGAGGAAGAGCACCCCGTGCGAGGCGCGTGCGGCGGCGCCGGGCCGGATGACGCGGCTGCCGCCGCCGACGATGGATGCCGCGGTCGCCGTATGGTGCGGCGCCTCGTAGGGCGGTCGGCGGCCGAGCCCGCCGACGGGAGGGCGGCCGGCGAGCGAGGCGAGCGAGGCGGCCTCGAGCGCCGCGTCGTCGCCGAGGTCGGGCAGCAGGCCGGGCAGGCGGGAGGCAAGCATCGTCTTGCCTGCGCCGGGCGGGCCGAGCAGGTACAGGTGGTGACCGCCGGCAGCGGCCGTGAGCAACGCATCGACGGCCTCGACGTTGCCGATGACCTCGGCGAGCTCCGGCTCGGGGGCATCCGTGCCGGCGCCGGGTTTCGCGGCGAGGGCGACGGGCTCGACCGGCACCGGCTCCAGCGTGCCGCCGTGGTGGATGAGGGCGTCGCGGAGCGAGGCGACGCCGATCGCGCGGATTCCGGGGACGAGCTCGGCCTCGGCGAGGTTCGCCGTCGGCACCATCACCGCCCGGAACCCGGCGCGCATCGCCGCGAGCACCGCGGGCAGCACCCCGTCGATCGGGCGCAGCCGCCCGTCGAGCCCCAGTTCGCCGAGGTGGACGACCCCCTCGATCGAGGCGGGCTCGATTGCGCCGGCCGCCGCCAGGCAGGCCACGGCGATGGCCAGGTCGAAGCCCGACCCGTGCTTCGGCAGCGACGCCGGCGAGAGGTTGACCGTGAGGCGGCGGTTCGGCAGCGCGCACCCGGCGTTCACGGCCGCCGAGCGGACCCGCTCGCGCGCCTCGGCGAGCGAGGCGTCGGGCAGGCCGATGATGACGAGCGCGGGGAGATTCGCGGAGAGATCCGCCTCGATCTCGACGACCGTGCCCTCGAGGCCGACGAGCCCGATGCTCGCGGTGCGGACCACGCCCATCAGCTCACGCCCCGCAGGTGCTCGATGGTCGCCGGTCGGCCGGGCGGGGCCGTCACCGCGATCGCATCCACCCGTCGGCGTCTCGTCGCATGCTCGCGCGCTTCGCACCACGCCGACGCCAGCCGGCGGATGCGGGCGAGCTTCACCGGTGTGATCGCGTCGAACGGATGGCCGTAGCCGGCCCCCGATCTCGTCTTCACCTCGACGAAGACCGTCTCACCGGCATCCATCGCGACGATGTCCAGCTCGCCGATCCGGCACCGCCAGTTGCGGTCCAGGATCGTCAGGCCCGCGGCCGTCAGATGCCTGACCGCGAGTTCTTCGCCGTGCCGGCCGAGTTCGTCTTTGTGCGCCATTCGCACCACCTCCGCGACCAGCGTGACGCCGGGGCGGGGCCGTGCACGGCCGATCCGGGGAATCCGTGGGAACCGGCCCCGGCGGAGGGGGCTGTGGAGGAGAGGCGCCGACTATTCGTCGAGCGCGAGTTCCTTCGGCAGTTCGAAGTCGCGGGCGGCGAGCTCTTCGACGTTGACGTCCTTGAACGTCAGCACCCGCACCGACTTCACGAAGCGATCGGAGCGGTACACATCCCACACCCACACGTCGCGCATCGTGATCTCGAAGTAGAAATCGTGCTCCGCATCCTGCCGCACGAGCTCCACCTCGTTCGCGAGGTAGAAGCGCCGTTCCGTCTCGACGACGTATTTGAACTGCGACACGATGTCGCGGTACTCGCGGTACAGGGCCAGCTCGACCTCGCGGTCGTAGTCCTCGAACTCGTCCTCATCCATCACGACGATCCTACGCCGCCGAACGGCAGGCCCGGCCCGCCCCTCAGGCCGGGATGTCGAGGGGCTCGTTCCCGAGCCAGCTGATGCGGTGCAGCGGGCTCGGCCCCAGTTCGGAGACGGCCGCACGGTGGGCGGCGGATCCATACCCCTTGTTGGCATCCCAGCCGTAGCCGGGGGTCTCGACGTGCGCGGCGCGCATGAAGCGATCCCGATGCACCTTCGCGAGGACGGATGCGGCCGCCACGCTCGCGCAGTCGCGGTCGGCCTTCGGTCGGATGCGCACCTCGACCGTGCGCGCCGGGGCCGTGCGGGCCAGGGCCGGCGTCAGCCAGTCGTGGGCGCCGTCGAGGAGGACGGTGCCCGCCGCGACACCGGCACGGGCGGCGAACAGGACGTCGAGGGCGCGTGTTCCGGCCAGGCCCAGGGCGGCGACGATGCCGATGCGGTCGATCTCCTCGGCGCTCGCCTCGCCGACCGCCCAGCAGCCGGCGACCCACTCGGCCACGAGCGGATGCAGCGACTCCCGCTTCGGCTCGGCGAGCAGCTTCGAGTCGCGCAGGCCGTCCGGCCACGGCCCGATCGCGGCGTGGACGGCGGCCACGCCGACCGTCACGGGGCCGGCGATGGCCCCGCGCCCCACCTCGTCGACGCCGATGACGAACGGCGCGCCCGCGTCGAACAGGCGCTGCTCGTGGAAGAAGCGCGGCAGCACGGGGCTCACGATCCGTTGCCCTCGTCGACGCCGGAGAAGACCTTCGGATAGTTGTCGAGCCACGCCCAGCGCTCGATGGGCCAGCTGACGACGAAGGCACGGCCGACGACGTTGTCGATCGGCACGAAGCCCTCGGAGGGCGTGTCGCCGTTGTAGCGGGAGTCCTTGGAGTTGTAGCGGTTGTCGCCCATGACCCAGAGGCGGTCGTCGGGCACCGTCGTCTCGAAATCGATCGCCGAGACGCGCTGCTCGTTCGGCGGCAGCGTCACATACGGCTCGTCGAGCGGGACGTCGTTGACGGTCATCTGCCCGAGGGCGTTGCAGCAGGCGACGGTGTCGCCCGGCAGACCGATGACGCGTTTGACGAGGTGGTCGTTCGAGTCGGGAGCCGTGAGGCCGACGAAGCCGAGGAACCAGTCGAAGGCGGCCACGAGCGGCGGCTGCTCGGGCTCGGGCTGGGGGGTGAGCCAGCCGCCCGGATCCTTGAACACGACGACGTCGCCGCGTTCGAGGCCCACGAGGTCGGGGACGAGCTCGTTGACGATGATGCGGTCGTCGACCTCGAGGGTGTGCTCCATCGAGCGCGAGGGGATGAAGAAGGAGCGGATGAGGAAGGTCTTGATGAGGAAGGACACCAGGACGGCGACCACGAAGATGATGAGGAGGTCCCGCAGGAACAGCAGCAGCCCCCGCCGCCTGCGGCGACCGCGGTCCTGCTCGTCCTCGATCGCCTCGCCCGTGTCGGTCACCGCTTCAGCCTCCGCGCCCCGCCCCGCGTCATGCGGACCGTCGTACAGTCCGCATGAAAAAACCGGACTCCTCGACCAGTCTAGGTCGGGGAGTCCGGTCTCGCGTGCAGGGACGCGACGGCTCAGCTCTCGCGCTTCTCGCGGATCTTGGCCTTCTTGCCGCGGAGACCGCGGAGGTAGTACAGCTTCGCGCGACGCACGTCGCCGCGGGTGACGACCTCGATGTGGTCGATCACCGGCGAGTGGACCGGGAAGGTGCGCTCGACGCCGACCTGGAAGCTCACCTTGCGGACGGTGAAGGTCTCGCGCACGCCGTCGCCCGAGCGGCCGATGACGACGCCCTGGAAGACCTGGATACGGCTGCGCGTGCCTTCGATGATGTTGACGTGCACCTTGACGGTGTCGCCGGGGCGGAAGTCGGGGATATCCGACTTCAGGCTCGCTGCGTCGACGGAATCGAGGATGTGCATGATGGTTCGCTCTCTGCGCCCGCCACCGGTCGAACGCGATTCATGGGAAAAGAATCCGGTGCCGCACCGCGTGCGGAAGCGCACGCGTGCTCCCCGGAGGCAGAGCCCTGCGGCGGCACAAGCGTCTATTCTGCCATGAACCGGCCCCGGCCGCCAATGCGCGGCGGGCATCGCCCCTCGCGGCTCAGTCGCGCGACTCGCGGATGACGAGGTATTCGCCGCCGTCCTCCGGCGGCAGACGCCCGGGCGGCGTGCCGGCGGCCCGCCGCTGCGCCTCGGCGAAGGCCTGCATGCGCCGGGAGCCGTCGCGCATCAGCTGCCACAGCGCGAGCCAGAACGCCGCGATGCCGAGCAGGAGCGCGAGCACCCCGAAGAGCGTGGCCGTCTCGCCGAAGAATCCGAGGCCGACGAGGCTCGCGTGCCACGCGGCCAGCACGGCGACGTCGGGCCACGAGGCCGCCCGCGTCTCGCGGGCCGTCGGCCGCATGCCGATGAGCAGGGCCACCGCGCCGAGCGCGATGAGCACGACGGGCACGAGGACCAGGAGGCCGAGGAAGCCCCAGCCGGTCTGGCCGAAGAAGCCCCAGCCGAGGAACAGCCAGGCGGGCAGCGCCACGACTGCGGCGAGGCGCCAGCGGTAGAAGAGCCTGCGGAGGGGCATGATCCGAGCCTAATCGGCGCGCCCGGGCATCCACCGGGTGTTCACTCAGCGCGGAACGGGGAGAATGGATGCCGGAAGGGAGCACCGTGATCGAACTGAGGACTCCGGCAGAGCTCGAGCGGATGCGGCCGGCGGGCCGTTTCGTGGCGAGCGTGCTCGAGGCGACGAGGGATGCCGCGAAGGTCGGCGTCAACCTGCTGGAGCTCGATGCGCTCGCGCACGAGATGATCCGGAAGGCCGGCGCCGAGTCGTGCTACATCGACTACCACCCCTCCTTCGGCGCGAGCCCCTTCGGCAAGGTCATCTGCACCTCCGTCAACGACGCGGTCCTGCACGGCCTCCCCCACGACTACACGCTGCGCGACGGCGACCTGCTGAGCCTCGACTTCGCCGCATCCGTCGACGGCTGGGTCGCCGACTCGGCCGTGTCGGTCGTCGTCGGCACGGCGCGGCCCGCCGATCTGAAGCTCATCCGCACCACCGAGCTCGCCCTCGAGGCCGGCATCGCCGCCGCCCGCGTCGGCAACCGGATCGGAGACATCTCCGCGGCGATCGCCGAGGTCGGCCACGGCGCCGGCTACAAGATCAACACCGACTTCGGCGGCCACGGCGTCGGCCGCACCATGCACGGCGACCCGCACGTGCCGAACGACGGCCGCGCCCGCCGCGGCCTGCCGCTGAAGCCGGGCCTCGTGATCGCGATCGAGCCGTGGTTCCTCGAGACGACGAAGCGCATCTTCACCGATCCCGACGGCTGGACGCTGCGGAGCGCCGACGGCTCGCGCGGCGCCCATTCCGAGCACACGATCGCGGTCACCGACGGCGACCCGATCGTGCTCACGGCGCGCGACTGAGCGGTTCGGCCGCGCCGTTCGGCCGCCGGCTCCGGCCGAGGTCCGGCCGCGCCTCAGGCCGCGAGGCTCAGCGCGACCTCCGCGTAGCGGTCGAGCACGACGTCGACGAGTTCGTCCGGCACCGGCCCGTCGCCGAGGAGCGGCGCGCTCGTGAGTTCGCCGCCGGCGGCGACCGCGAGATCGTGGAAGTAGCCGGGCGCGAGCAGATAGCTCGCGACGGCGACCCGCGCGAGCGGATGCACGGCGCGGGCGTTGGCCACGGCCCGCGCGACGCTCGGCCGCGCCGCCGACAGGAAGCCGAGTCGCACCGCCAGGCCGAGCTCGGTCGCGGCGAGGCCGGCCACCGCTCGGCAGTCGGCGACGGCCGAGCGGTCGCTCGAGCCGGCGGCGGCGAGCACGATCCGGTCGCCCGGGGCCCGTCCGGCCTCGCCCAGGCGCCGGACGAGCACGGACGCCAGACGCGGGTCCGGCCCGAGGGCGCGGGCGAGCCGGGCCCGCGGGAAGGCCTCGAGCTCCCGCACGAGGTCGACGTTCACGTGGTACCCGGCCGAGAGCAGCAGCGGCACGACGACGACGGAGCGGTCGCCGATCGCGGCGAGCGCCGCCGGGACGTCGGGCTGCTGCACGTCGACGAAGGCGCTTTCGACGCGGGCGCCGCTCGCTTCGCGGACGGCGTCGACGAGGGCGGCGACGGCGCGCCGGCCGGCTTCGGAGGAGGTGCCGTGCGAGACGGCGAGGAGCACGGGGGCGCTCACCGGGCGACTCCGAGCTCGACCTCGATGCCGCCGTCGACGACGCGGGTGCGGTAGGTGCCGAGGCGGTAGTCGGGCGCCGTGTAGCACTCCCCCGTGCCGAGGTCGTAGACCTCCTTGTGCAGCGGGGAGGCGATCGTGGGCCGGTCGCGTTTGGAGCCGACGATGCCGCGCGCCATGACCGGTGCGCCGGTGCGCGGATCGAGGTGGTCGACGGCGTAGACCTCGGCGGGGCCGATGCGGAACAGGGCGATCTGGCGTTCCCCGAGCAGGGCGACCTCGCCCCAGGCGGGTTCGAGTTCGTCGACGGGGCAGACGGCTCGCCAGGCGGTGCGGGTCGCGGTGACGGTCATGTCGGATCCCTTCGGGCCTCGCGGTGGGGCGTTGCCCCGACGCTACGCGCGGCGTGTTTCGCGGGCACGACGGCGTGTTACGGCCGCGTGAAACCGGCCTCACACCGCGGCGGATGCGGTGTGCGGGCACGGTGCGGGCTCGGTTACGCCTCCGAAACACGGCGGAAACGGCCGCGCCGTACGTTCGGCCGTATACCGATCGGGAGGGCGGCAATGAGCGAGCAGACTCCGGGGCGCGAACGGCGCATCCTCATCGTCGGCGGCGGGCCGGCGGCCCATCGCCTGGCGGACGGCCTGCACGAGCGGGATGCCGGGCGGAGCCTGCGGGTGACGGTCGTCGGCGAGGAACCGCACCGGCCCTACGACCGGGTCGCCCTCAGCACGCGGCTGGCCGGCGACGTCGATCTGACCCTGAAGCCCGATGCGATGTGGGACGAGGAGCGGGTGCGCCTCATCACGGGCGAGACGGTGACCGCCGTCGATCATGCCGCGCATATCGCGACGACCTCGTCGGGCCGCACGATCGGATACGACGAGCTCGTGCTGGCGACGGGATCCACCGCCCCCGTACCCGAGATCATCGGCGCCGAGCACGCCCGCGTCTACCGCACGATCGAGGACGTCGACCGGCTCGTCGCCGAGACCGAGCGGATCGCCGCCGAACGCGGCCGGCCTGCGCAGGTGCTCGTCGCCGGCGGCGGCCTCCTCGGCCTCGAGGCGGCCGGCGGGCTCGCCGCCCTCGGCGCGCGGGCGGCGGTCGTCCACTCCGGCGGCTGGCTGATGTCGGCCCAGCTCGACGAGGGAGCCGGCCGCGCCCTCGGGCGCATCATCGGGGCGCAGGGCATCGGCCTGCACCTCGGCACCCGGCCCCAGGCGATCCACATCGAAGGCGGCCGCGTCATCGGCGCCGGGTTCACGAACGGCCAGCAGGTGGCCGCCGACCTCGTCGTGTTCGCGATCGGCATCCGCCCCCGCGACGAGCTCGCCCGCGACCTCGGCCTCGAGCTCGGCCCGCGCGGCGGCGTCGAGATCGACACCGCGTGCCGCACCTCGCGGTCCGGGATCTGGGCGATCGGCGAGGTCGCGAGCTTCCGCGGCCGGTGCACGGGCCTCGTCGCACCGGCGAACGCGATGGCCGAGGTCGTCGCCGACCGCCTCCTCGGCGGCGCCGCGGAGTTCACGAGCGTCGACGACGCCACGAAACTGAAGCTGTCGGGGGTGGATGTCGCAAGCTTCGGCGACGCGCTGGCGGTCACGCCGGGCGCCCTCGAGATCGTCTATGCGGACCCGGCGCGCGGCCTGTACCAGAAGCTCGTCACGACCGACGACGCGAAGACCCTCCTCGGCGGCGTCTTCGTCGGCGACGCCGCCCCGTACTCCTCGCTGCGCCCCCTGCTCGGCACCGAGCTCTCCGCCGAACCGGCCGCCTACCTCTCGGCCTCCGGCATGGAGCCGCCGGCCGGCGACGAGCTGCCGGCATCCGCCCTCGTCTGCGCATGCAACAACGTCGACGCCGGCACCGTCCGCGACGCCGTCAACGGGGAGCACGGCGAGGCGTGCACCGAACTCGGCGCCCTGAAGGCCTGCACCCGCGCCGGCACCCAGTGCGGCTCGTGTGTGCCGCTCGTGAAGAAACTCCTCGACGCCGAACTGGCCAAATCCGGCATCGAGGCCTCCCGCGCCCTCTGCGAGCACTTCGAGCTCAGCCGGCAGGAGCTGTTCGAGTCGGTGCGGGTCACCGGGATGACGAGCTTCGACGACATCATCGCCCGCTTCGGCACCGGCGGCGGCTGCGACGTCTGCAAGCCCGTCGTCGCCTCCATCCTCGCCGCCCAGCACGGCTCGTACATCCTCGACGAGGGTCGCGGCACCCTGCAGGACACGAACGACCGGGCGATGGCGAACATGCAGAAGGACGGCACCTATTCGGTCGTGCCCCGCATCCCCGCCGGCGAGATCACCCCCGACAAGCTCGCCGTCATCGCCGCCGTCGCCCTCGACTTCGGCCTTTACACGAAGATCACCGGCGGCCAGCGCATCGACCTCTTCGGCGCCCGGCTCGACCAGCTGCCGGAGATCTGGCGGCGGCTGGTGGATGCCGGCTTCGAATCCGGTCAGGCCTACGGCAAGGCCCTGCGGAACGTGAAGAGTTGCGTCGGATCGACGTGGTGCAGGTACGGGGTGCAGGATTCGGTCGCGATGGCGGTGCGCCTCGAGCTCCGCTACCGGGGCCTGCGTTCGCCGCACAAGCTGAAGTTCGGGGTGTCGGGATGCGCCCGCGAATGCGCCGAGGCGCGCGGCAAGGACATCGGCGTCATCGCCACCGAGCAGGGCTGGAGCATGTACGTCGGCGGCAACGGCGGCTTCCAGCCGGCGCACGCGCAGCTGCTCGCCAGCGACCTCGACGACGACACGCTGCTGCGCTACATCGACCGCTACCTCATGTACTACATCCGCACCGCCGACCGCCTGCAGCGCACCGCACGTTGGATCGAGGACCTCGAGGGCGGCCTCGACCACGTCCGCGACGTCGTCGTGCACGACTCCCTCGGCCTCGCCGACGAGCTGGAGGCGGCCATGGCCCGCCACGTCGACACCTACGAGGACGAATGGGCGGCGACCCTCGCCGACCCCGAGCGGCTTCGGCGTTTCCGCTCATTCGTGAACGCGCCGGGCACCCCGGACCCCACCGTCGCCCGGGTGCCGGAGCGGGGCCAGTTGCGGCCGGCGACGCGCGAGGAGGTCGAGGACGGTCGCGCCGTGCTCATCGCCGGCGCGACGATCCCCGTGCGGAACGAGGAGGAGCGATGAGCGGGCGGGTCACCCTCGTCGGCGGCGGCCCGGGCCGCGAGGACCTGCTGACGGTCGCGGCCGTCCGTGCCCTCGCCGGCGCCGAGGTCGTCCTCTACGATCGCCTCGCCCCGCACGAACATCTCGCCGAGCTGGCGCCGCGGGCCGAGCTCGTCGACGTCGGCAAACGCCCCGGCCACCACGCGATCCCGCAGCACGAGATCGAACGCCTCCTCGTCGAGCATGCGCTCGCCGGGCGCCGGGTCGTGCGGCTGAAGGGCGGCGACCCGTACGTGCTCGGCCGCGGCGGCGAGGAGCTGGCCGCCTGCCGGGCCGCCGGGATCCCCGTCGACGTCGTGCCGGGCGTGACGAGCGCCGTCGCCGTGCCGGGGGCCGCCGGCATCCCGCTCACCCACCGCGGCATCAGCTGCATGTTCACCGTCGTGTCGGGCCATGCGCCCCTCTCCGACGCCGAACTCGGCCATCTCGCCGGCCTCGGCGGCACGATCGTCGTGCTCATGGGGATGACGACGCTGCCGGCGACCGCCGCCGGGCTCGTGCGCGCGGGCATGGCCGCCGGCACGCCCGTCGCGATCGTCGAACGCGGCTTCCAGGCCGGGCAGCGCACGACGGTCGCCGAACTCGGCGACGTCGTCGCCCGGGCGGCGGCCGTGCGGGCTGCGTCGCCGGCGATCATCGTCATCGGCGAGGTCGTGCGACTCGCGGCCGGCGGCGACGGGGCGGCCCGCGAGGTCATGCAGCGGGCGGCCGGGCTCGGGGCGTCGCCGTGACCGGCATCCCCGGCTTCCGCCCCGATCAGCTCGAAGGCTTCCGCATCGGGGTGACGAGCGACCGTCGCAGCGCCGACCTCATCGACGCCTTCGAACGGCGCGGGGCGCAGGTACTGCACGCCCCGACGCTCCGGATCGCGAACGCGCAGCTCGACGACCCCGTCATCGCCGACACGCGGGCCGTCATCGAGGCCCGGCCGGATGTGCTGCTCGCCACGACCGCGTACGGCATCCGCCGCTGGTTCGAAGTCGCCGACGCCGCCGGCCTCGGGCAGGAACTCGTCGAAGCCCTCGCCGCCACCGCGATCCTCGTCCGCGGCCCGAAGGCGCGCGGCGGCATCCGCGCGGCGGGCCTGAACGACGTCGGAATGAGCCCCGAGGAGACGACCGCCTCGCTCGTCGACACCGTGCTCGCCGAGTACCCGCCCGGCCTCACCGTCGCCGTGCAGTTGCACGGGGTGCTCGACCCCGCGCAGCTCGAGCGTCTGCGGGCCGCCCACGCGCGCGTGCTCACCGTCGAACCGTACCGCTGGCGGATGCCGGACGACGCCGACGACCGGGTGCACCGCCTCATCGACGCCGTCTGCGCCGGCACCGTCGACTGCGTGACGTTCACGAGCGCGCCGGCGGTGCACGCCCTCTTCGCCGCCGCCGAAGCGGACGGCAGCGCCGGCGCCCTCGCCGAGGCCATGCGCGGGCCGGTCGTGGCCGCCGCGGTCGGGCCGGTCACGGCCGCGCCCCTCGTGGATGCCGGGATCGCACCCCTGCAACCCGAGCGCTACCGCATGGGCGCGCTCATCCGCCTCGTCTGCGAGCACCTCGAGCACCACGGCGTCACCCGGCTCGAGACCCGGCACGGCCCGCTCGGCATCCGCGGATCCGTCGTCGAGGTCGGCGGGCGACGCATCGCCCTCTCCCCCGCCGGCCGGTCGATCCTGCACACCCTCGTCATCGCCGGCGGGTCCGTCGTCTCCCGCGAACGCCTCGCCCGCACCCTGCCCGGCACCGACGACGAGCACGCCCTCGAGGTCGCGATGAGCCGGCTGCGGGCCGCGCTCGGCGTGCCGGGCGTGATCGCGACCGTCGTCAAACGCGGCTACCGCGTCGACGTGTGACGGTTCCCTCACGCGCCGCCCTGAGGCCGGTGAGCGAGTCGAGACCTGACGTTCACGGCCCGCGCGATCCGCCGAAACACGGCGTCGATAGCTTCGCCATACACGATCCCATCCGCGAGCGGAGGCCGACATGACCGTCACCGAACCGAGCAATGCGAACCTCGCCGGCGATGCCGTCGGCACCGCCCTCGTCCGTCGCCGCGGGCGCTGGATCGACGGGTGGAACCCCGAGGACCCGGTGCAATGGGCGCACGAGGGGCGGGCGATCGCCAAGCGCAACCTCGGCTGGTCGGTGTTCGCCGAGTTCCTCGGCTTCGTCGTGTGGCAGCTGTGGTCGATCGTCGCCGTGCAGCTGCCCGGCGCCGGCTTCGCCCTCGGCAGCAGCGAGGTGTTCTGGCTGATCTCGATGCCGAGCCTCGTCGGGGCGACCCTGCGCATCCCGTACTCGTTCCTCGTGCCGATCTTCGGCGGGCGGAACTGGACGATCATCTCCGCCGGGCTCCTGCTGATCCCGGCGATCGCCATGGCCGTATGCGTCGGCAACCCCGAGACGCCGTTCGGCGTGCTGCTCGGCGTCGCCGCGCTCGCCGGCTTCGGCGGCGGCAACTTCGCCAGCTCCATGTCGAACATCACCTTCTTCTACCCGCAGCGCGAGAAGGGCTGGGCGCTCGGCCTGAACGCGGCGGGCGGCAACCTCGGCGCATCCGTCGCCCAGTTCGCGGTGCCGATCGTCATCGCGATCGGCGCAGGGGCGAGCCTGAACCTGCCCCTGGCGGGGTGGATCTGGGTTCCGCTCATCGTCGTCGCCATGTTCGGCGCGTTCCGCTACATGGACAACCTCTCCTCGGCGAAGGCCGACCTCGCCGGTTCGGCAGCGGCGCTCCGCGAGCCGCACCTGTGGCTGCTCGCGCTGCTCTACATCGGCACCTTCGGCTCCTTCATCGGCTTCGCCGGCGTCTTCCCGAAGCTCATCGCCGACCAGTTCCCCGCATTCTCGACGTTCCAGGTGGGCGGCGCCTCGCTCTCCCTCGCCTTCCTCGGCGCCCTCGTCGGCTCGCTCGCCCGCCCCTACGGCGGGCGGCTCTCCGACCGGCTCGGCGGGGCGCGGGTCACGGTCGCCGCCTTCGCCGTCATGGCGGCCGTCACCGTCGCCGTCATCCTCACCCTGCCGCTCGGCAGCTTCTGGCTGTTCCTGGCCTGCTTCCTCGTGCTGTTCGCCGCCGCGGGCATCGGCAACGGCTCGACGTACCGGATGGTGCCGGTCGTCTTCGCGCTCCGCAGCGGCGCCTCGGCGGATGCGGCCGGCGACGTCGGCACGCAGCGGAAGGCGGCCGCAGCCCTCGGGCTGATCTCGGCGATCGGTGCCTACGGCGGCTTCCTCATCCCGCAGGCGCTGAACCTCTCGGCGCAGGCCACCGGCGGATATGCGACCGCGTTCTGGATGTTCGTCGCCGTCTACGTCCTGCTGCTCGTGCTCACCTGGGCCGTGTACGTCCGAGCCCCGTTCGCCCGTGCGCGGAAGATCTGAGGGCGGATGACCACGCTGGCCGAACCGTCCGTCGTCCCGCAGCACGCGGCGGCGACCGCCACCCACTGCCCGTATTGCGCACTGCAGTGCGCGATGACCCTCACGCCTGCGGCCGGTCGGGCCGTGCCGGTGGAGGTCGCCCCGCGCGACTTCCCGACCAACCGCGGCGGGCTCTGCAAGAAGGGCTGGACGTCGGCGGAACTGCTCGGCGGCGCCGGGCGCCTCACGGCCCCGCTCGTGCGCGGCGCCGACGGGCGCTTCACCGAGACCGGATGGGACGAAGCCCTCGATCTCGTCGCCCGCGGCATCCGCCGCACCCGGCTCGAACACGGTGCGGACGCCGTCGGCGTCTTCGGCGGCGGGGGCCTCACGAACGAGAAGGCGTACCTGCTCGGCAAGTTCGCCCGCATCGCCGTCGGCACGAGCCGCATCGACTACAACGGCCGCTTCTGCATGTCTTCGGCCGCCGCAGCCGGCTCCCGCGCCTTCGGCCTCGACCGGGGGCTGCCGTTCCCCGTCGAAGACCTCGACGGCGCATCCACGATCCTGCTCCTCGGCACGAACGTCGCCGAGACCATGCCGCCCTTCGCCGGGCACCTCGCCGGGGCGCAGTCCGCCGGCGGCCTCATCGTCGTCGACCCCCGGCGGACCCCGACCGCCCGCCTCGCCGGCGACGGCGCGGGCCTGCACGTCCAGCCCACCCCCGGCAGCGACCTCGCCCTCCTCCTCGGCATCACCCACGTCGTCTTCGCCGAGGGCCTCGTCGACGAGGGCTACCTCGCCGCCCGCACGAGCGGCGCCCGCGGGCTGCGCCGGAGCGTCGCCGCGTGGTGGCCGGAGCGGACGGCATCCGTCACCGGGGTGCCGGCCGCGACCATCCGCGCCGTCGCGCGCCGGCTCGCCTCCCGTCCCGCCGGCGATGCGGGCACGGCCGGCCGGCCGGCCGGCGGCACCTACATCCTCACCGGCCGCGGCGTCGAACAGCACATCGACGGCACCGACACGGCCACCGCCGCCATCAACCTCGCCCTCGCGCTCGGTCTGCCCGGAACCCCCGGCTCCGGCTACGGCACCCTCACCGGCCAGGGCAACGGGCAGGGCGGCCGCGAACACGGGCAGAAAGCCGACCAGCTGCCCGGGTACCGGAAGATCACCGACCCCGCCGCCCGCGCCCATCTCGCCGCCGTCTGGGGCGTGCCCGAAGCATCCATCCCCGGGCCCGGCGTGCCCGCCGTCGAACTGCTCGCCTCGCTCGGCCGGCCCGGCGGCGTGCGCACCCTCCTCGTGCACGGCTCGAACCTCGTCGTCTCGGCCCCGAACGCCGCATCCGTCCGCTCCGGGCTCGGCCGGCTCGACCTCCTCGTCGTCTGCGACTTCTTCCTCTCCGAGACGGCCGCGCTCGCCGACGTCGTGCTGCCCGTGCGGCAGTGGGCCGAAGAAGAGGGCACGATGACCTCCCTCGAGGGCCGCGTCATCCGCCGGCTGCGGGCCGTCGCCGCCCCCGACGGCGTCCGCGACGAACTGCAGATCCTCGCCGAACTCGCCCGGCGCCTCGACGCCCCGTCCGCGTGGCCCGACGAACCGCGCGCCGTCTTCGAAGAGCTCCGGCTCGCCTCCGAGGGCGGCATCGCCGACTACTCGGGCATCGACTACGGGCTCCTGGATGCCGGTGAGGCCGCCCACTGGCCGTACCCGCGCGGCTCGACCGGCACCCCGCGGCTCTTCGCAGATCGCTTCGCCCACCCCGACGGGCTCGCCCGCATCGTGAGCGTCGCCCGGCATCCGCACCCCGAACGCGAAGCCGCCGCGGCCCGCCTCACGCTGGTCACCGGCCGCCTCCTCGAGCACTACCAGTCCGGCGCCCAGACCCGCCGCGTCGCCGAACTCCGCGACGCGCAGCCCGTCGCCCGCATCACGCTCCACCCGGCGACCGCCGAGGCGCACGGCATCGCCGACGGCGACCCGATCGAACTCGGCAACGACCGCGGACGCGTCCGGGGCCTCGCCAGCCTCAGCACCGACATCCGCCCCGACACCCTCTTCGCCCCGTTCCACTATCCGGGCGACGAGACGGCGAACCTCGTCACCTCCGACGCCGTCGACCCGGTCTCATCGATGCCAGAGTTCAAAACCGCCGCCGTCACCGTGCGGCGCATCATCGTGGAGGCCGGATGAGACCGTTCCGCATCGTGCTCGTCGGCTACGGCCCCGTCGGGGCCCGCTTCGCCGAGGAACTGCTGCCAGGGCTCCGAAACGGCCGCATCGCGCTCACCGTCGTCGGCGCCGAGACCGCAGACCCCTACAACCGGGTCCTCGTCGCCGAGCACGCCGTCGGCGCCGTCGGACTCGACTCGATGCTGATCGCCGACCCCGATGCGCTTCGGGATGCCGGCGCGCGCGTGCTCACCGGGGTCGCCGCCCGCCGCGTCGACCGCGCCGCCCGCACCGTCGAGCTCGCCGACGGCGAACGGATCGGCTACGACCGGCTCGTGCTCGCCACCGGCGCCCGCGCGAACATCCCCACCCTCGACGGCGTCGACCGGCCCCGGCGCGACGCCGGCACCCTCGAACGCTTCGGCGACCGGCTCATCGGCGCCGACGACCCGCTGCCGGCCGGCGTCACCGCGCTCCGCGATCTGGAGGACGCCGCCCGGGTGCGCGAGGCCGTCACCGCCGGCGCCCGCATCGTCGTCCTCGGCGCCGGCGTCCTCGGCCTCGAGATCGCCCTCGCCGCCGCGCACGCCGGCGCCCAGGTGTGCGTCGTCCACCACGGCCCGCACCCCATGCCCCGCAACCTCGACCGCGGCGGCGGCACCGTCCTCGGCCGCGCCCTGCGACGCACGGGCGTCTCCGTCATCGCGCACAGCCGCGCCGAAGCGATCGCCTTCCGCGACGACGCCGACGGGCGGCGACGCTTCGACATGCTCGTCACCGCCGACGGCAAGCAGATCCGCGGCGACCTCCTGCTGCTGTCCTGCGGGGTGACCGCCCGCAGCGAGCTCGCGACCCTCGCCGGCCTCCGCACCGCCGGCGGCATCGTCGTCGACGAAGGGCTCGCCAGCTGGACCGACCCCGCGGTGCACGCGATCGGCGACTGCGCACACGTCGTGCCGCGCGGCACTGAGCCCGCCGCCGGTGGCGGGCTGCCCGGCGCCCCGAGCGGCCTCATCGGGCCGGGATGGCGACAGGCGGAATGGCTCGCGGCGCAGCTCTCGGAGGAGGCGGGGGCGGGTGCGGGCGCGTCGGGCGCGGACGCGGTGGATGCCGTCATGCCGCCCGAGCGCGAGCCCGTCGTCATGTTGAAGGCCGAGCACGTCGACGTCGTCGCGGCCGGGCGGGTCGACGCCGAACCGTGGGACGACCCGGCCGACGGCACCGCGGTCGCCCAGTGGGCCGACCCCGAGCACCACCGCTACGTCAAAATGGTCACCGCGGAGGGGCGCCTCACGGGCTTCGTGAGCGTCGGGATGCCGCGCACCGCCGCCGAGCTCACGCTGCTCTTCGAGCGCGGCGACGAACTGCCGGCGGACCGCTCGCTGCTGCTGCGCTTCGACGGCCCCGACCACGACCCGGCCGCAGCTGCCGATGCGTTCGCACCGGCGACGACCGTGTGCTGGTGCAATGCCGTCACCGTCGAACGCATCGAGGCATCCGCCGCATGCGGAGCCGCGAGCGTCGCCGACGTCGGGCGCGACACCCGCGCCGGAACCGGCTGCGGCGGCTGCAAGGGGCGCATCGCCGAGGTGCTCGCCCGCTTCGCCGAGACCGGCGGCGCCCCCAGCCAGGTCGGCTGACACCGCCGGACCCCGGTCGGCTCGCCCGCAGGCCGCTCGGCGGCCGGCGGAGCATGCCGCTCAGGCGGTGGTGCGGCGGCGTGCTGCGGATGCCTCGTCGTAGCGGTCGAGGACGAGGTCGACGAGCGCGGCCGCGGCGGGCTCCCCGGGCAGCAGCAGGGGTGCGGCGACGAGATCGGCCCCCGAGGCGGCGACCTGGTCGTAGAAGGTCCCCGGCGCGAGCAGATAGCTCGCGACGAGGATACGGTGGCCCGGGTGCACGGCACGGAGCATCTCGATCGCGTCGGGCAGGCGCGGGATGGCCGCGGCGATGAAGCCGACGGTGACCGGGCGGCCGAGGCGGGCGCCGAGGAGGCGCGCGGTCTCGAAGCACTCCCGGACGGCGCGCGGGTCGTTGGAGCCGGCCGCCGCCAGGACGAGCGAATCGCGCTCGCGGAGCCCCAGGGCATCCACCCGCCCGGCCAGGACGTCGACGATGCGGGCATCCGGCCCGAGCCCGGCGGCCAGCCGGGCGCCGTCGCCCGCGAGGCGGTCGATGCCCTGCGCGAGGCCGGTGCGCACGTGGAAGCCGGCCGAGAGCACGAGCGGCACGATCACCGAGCGGTGCTCGGCCGCGCTCGAGGCGAGCGCCGCGGCGAGTTCGCGGCCCGCGGCATCCACGAAGGCGATCGACACGTCGAGGTCCGGCCTGGCCGAGGCGACGCCGTCCACCAGCCGGATGACGGCGGCGCGGTTGTCGCTCGACGGCCGCCCGTGGGTCACGGCGAGCAGGCGCAACGGCGTCGGCCGTAGGTCGATCCGTTCCCCGTCACCCGAACCGATCGCCACGAATACCGCCTCTCACCGCGCGCGGCCGAGCAGGACCGCCGGGTCCGAGGCTAGGCAGGGCGTGTTTCACGGACGGGGCCCGCGTGTTTCCGGCAGGTGAAGACTCCCTCACTCGGGGGGTCGCCGGGCGAGCCCGGGCCGGAGCGGATGCCCGCGCTCAAGCGGCAGGCGTCAGTCGAGCAGTTCCGGCCGCACGGCGCGGGTGCGCTCGAGCTGCTGGGCGCGGCGCCACGCCGCGATCTCGCCGTGGTGGCCCGAGAGCAGCACCGGCGGCACCTCGAGGCCGCGCCAGGAGGCGGGCTTGGTGTAGATCGGGTACTCGAGCAGGCCGTCCTCGTGCGACTCCTCGACGAGGCTCTCGGGGTTGCCGATGACGCCGGGCACGAGTCGGGCGGATGCCTCGATCATCGCCATCGCGGCGACCTCGCCCCCGTTCAGCACGTAGTCCCCGAGGCTCAGCAGGCGCACGGGCATCCGCTCGGCGTAGTGGTCGACGACGCGCTGGTCGATGCCCTCGTAGCGGCCGCACGCGAACACGAGGTGCTCGGCGGCGGCGAGCTCGCGGGCGATGGGCTGGCTGAAGAGCTCGCCCGCCGGGCTCGGCACGACGAGGGTCGCCGACGACGGGCCGGTGCCGACGATCGAGTCGATGGCCTCGCCCCACGGCTCGGGCTTCATGACCATGCCGGCGCCGCCGCCGTACGGGGTGTCGTCGACGGTGCGGTGCCGGTCGTGGGTGAAGTCGCGCAGGTCGTGCGCGGTGATCTCGAGGAGGCCGGACTGGCGGGCCTTGCCGACGAGCGACAGGTCGAGCACCTCGAAGAACGAGGGGAAGATGGTGAGGATGTCGATCCGCATGGCGGCAGCCTATTCGCCGGGCTCGCGCGCCTCGCCGGGCGTCTCCTCGCCGGACGCCGCGGGATCGCCGGAGGCCGCGGGCTCCTCGGAAGGCGCAGGCTCCTCGGATCCGGCGGACTCGACGGGTGCGGCCGCCTCCTCGGAGGCCGGCTCGGCAGGCGCGGCCGCCTCCTCCGCCAGCTCCTCGAAGAGACCGGGGGGCGGGGTGACGGTCACGGTGCCGGTCTCGATGTCGACCTCGGGCACGAGGGCGTTCACGAACGGAACCATGACCTCGCGGCCGGCGTGCTTCACGATGAGCAGGTCCTGCGCCGGCAGGTGCTCGACCGAGACGACCGAGCCGATCTTCGTGCCGTCGCGGACGACGTCGAGGCCGATGAGCTGGTGGTCGTACCAGGCGTCCGGCTCGGCCGGCTCTTCGTCGACGTGGTCGACCCAGAGGATCGCCTTGACGAGGCTCTCGGCGGCGGTGCGGTCGTCGACGCCCTCGAAGAAGCCGACGGGCTGCTGGTTGTACCAGCGCAGTTCGCGGAAGGTGAGGTGCTTGCCGTGCCAGGGCGAGGACTCCGGCACCTGCAGGGAGAACACCGCGCCCGGCACGAAGCGGCGCTCGGGGTCGTCGGTGTAGAGCTCGAGCTTGAGGGCGCCCTTCAGGCCGTGGGCCTTGGTGAGGCGGCCGACACGGAGCTGGGTTCGCGGGGACCGGGCCACGTCAGCGGTCGGTGTCGACGACGTCGACGCGCACGCGACGACCGTCGGCGAGCGCCGTCACGAGCGTACGGAGGGCCTTGGCCGTGCGGCCGGACCGGCCGATGACGCGACCGAGGTCCTCGGGGTTCACATGAACCTCGAGGACCTCGCCGCGTGCACTCGCCGCGGCCACGATCTCGACGTCATCGGGGTGATCGACGATTCCCTTGACGAGGTGTTCGAGCGCGGAGGTGAGCAATTGCTTACGCCTCGGCCGTCTCGTCGGCGGCGGAGGCGTCGGCCTCCGGCTCCTCGGCCTTGGCCGGCTTCTCGGCCTTCGGCTTGACGACGGTCTTCTTCTGCTCGTCGGCCTGGTACTCGGCCTTC
Source organism: Agromyces archimandritae (assembly GCF_018024495.1). NCBI lineage: Bacteria > Bacillati > Actinomycetota > Actinomycetes > Micrococcales > Microbacteriaceae > Agromyces > Agromyces archimandritae. Next base: position 3,170,885 of record NZ_CP071696.1, on the reverse strand, counting down.
GGCTCGGCGACCTTGACGGTGGACTTCGCATCCTTCTCGCCCTTGAAGGTGCCCCAGTCGCCGGTGAGCTTGAGGATGGCGCGCACCTGCTCGGTCGGCTGTGCGCCGACGCCGAGCCAGTACTGGGCGCGCTCGGAGTCGACCTCGATGAACGAGGGCTCCTCGGTGGGGTGGTACTTGCCGATCTCTTCGATCACGCGGCCGTCGCGCTTGGTGCGCGAGTCGGCCACGACGATGCGGTAGTACGGGGCGCGGATCTTACCGAGCCGCTTGAGGCGGATCTTGACAGCCACAATTCTCCTGATGGTGATGAAAAGTGTTGAACTGACAGCCGTGAGCGTGGGGTGCACACCCGGCGGAAGCTCGAGGGTGTTCCGCGCGTCGGATAGAGGGTCGGACGAACGGAACTCGACAGACCATTCTTGCAGATTTCTCGCCCCGAAGATAATCCTCCCGCTTGACGGCGCGCGTCAGGAGGCGACGGGCGCCTCGGGGATGCGCCGGGTGCGGATGAGTTCGGCGTACCACCCCGCCGAGTCCTTCGGCAGCCGCTCGAGGGTCTCGTATTCGACCCGGACGATCCCGAAGCGCTTGGAGTAGCCGTAGGCCCACTCGAAATTGTCGAGCAGCGACCACACCTGGTAGCCGGTGAGCGGCACCCCGCGCCCCATCGCCCGGTGCGCGGCCGTGAAGTGTCGGCGGAGGTAGTCGGTGCGGGCCGCGTCGTGCACCGCGCCGTCTTCGACGACGTCGTCGAACGCCGCCCCGTTCTCGGTGACCATGAGCGGCAGCTCCGGGTAGCGCTCGTGCAGCCCGACGAGCAGCTCCTCGAGCCCGGAGGGGTCGATGTTCCACCCCATCGCCGTGTACGGCCCGGGCTGTTCGAGGAACTCGACCTCCTCGGCCGCGCCCGGCCACGGGGTGCCTGCGCCGTCCTTGTGCCCGTCGGCCGAGGCCTTCGGCCCCTCTCCGTCCCACACCCGCACGCGCCCGCTCGAGTAGTAGTTCACGCCGAGCACGCTGATCGGCACCCCCGAGATGATCTCGAGGTCGCCGTCCTCCACGAACGACCAGTCGGTGACGGCGGCCGTGTCTTCGAGGACGTCGGCCGGGTAGCGCCCGTCGAGGATCGGCTCGAGGAAGACCCGGTTGGCGAGCCCGTCGATGCGGCGCACGGCCTCCGGTCCGCTCGGCCCCTCGGGGCGGGAGACGTGCAGGTTCAGCGTGATCGAGAAGCCGGGGTCGTTCGTGACGACCTCGCGGAGGGCTGCGAGGCCGAGGCCGTGGGCGAGGTTCAGGTGGTGGACGGCGGCGAGCGCCTTCGCGCGGTCGGTGACGCCCGGCGCGTGCACGCCCGAGCCGTAGCCGAGGTAGGCCGAGCACCACGGTTCGTTCAGGGTCGTCCAGATCTCGATCCGGTCGCCGAGGCGCTGCCCGACGAGACGCGCGTAGTCGGCGAAGGCGTAGGCGGTGGCACGGTTCGCCCAGCCGCCCTCGTCTTCGAGGGCCTGCGGCAGGTCCCAGTGGTAGAGGGTCGCGATGGGGCGGATGCCGCGGGCGATGAGCCCGTCGACGAGCCGTTCGTAGAAGGCGAGGCCCGCTTCGTTGACGGGCCCGCGCCCCGTCGGCTGGATCCGCGGCCACGCGATCGAGAAGCGGTAGGCCTCGAGGCCGAGTTCGGCCATGAGGTCGAGGTCGGCCTCCCAGCGGTGGTAATGATCGTCGGCGACGTCGCCCGTGTCGCCGTTCAGCACCTTGCCGGGTGTGCGGCTGAAGGTGTCCCAGATGGATGCCCCGCGACCGTCCTCGCCCGCCGCGCCCTCGATCTGATACGCCGCCGTGGCACTGCCGAAGAGGAACTCGGCGCCGAATGCCAGGCCGGCGTCACGGTAGTCGGGGGAATCCTGCTTCATCTCGCACTCCACTCGTCGATCCCGACGATCCGCCGGACCGACTCACTGTAGCGCGCGGCTCAGTACCAGTAGTCCCCCGTGCGCATGCGGTAGGCGCCGACGTGCTCGCGCTCGCCGCCGTGCCGCCAGGCGGTGTGCACGGGCCGGAAGGAGAGCTCGAAGGCGGGCAGGAATTCGACCGGGTCGCGCGTGAAGCCGGTCTTGAAGATCCTGAGCCCGAGGCCGGCGGGATGCTCGCTGGCCGGGTCCGGGATGTTGCCGAGGTCGTAGCGGCTGACGCCCTCGGCGGCGAGCGAGCGGATGATGTGCCAGTGCAGCATCCGGGAGGCCATGACGTGCGGATGCTCGCGCGTCGACCCGCCGTCCTTGTACCAGGCGTTCGGCCCGTACCGCAGCACGAAGGCTCCGGCGACGACCTCGCCGCCGTAGCGGGCGAAGTACAGGGCGCCGCGGCCGGAGGCCTCGAAGGCCTCCCAGATGCGTTCGAGATAGCCGCGGCTTCGCTGCAGGGAACCCGACCGCTCCGTGGTCTCGGCGATGAGCTCGTGCATGCGTTCGCGGTTCGACCCGCGGCATTCGACGCGTTCGATCTCGACGCCGTGGCGTTCGGCGGTGCGCACCTCGTTCCGGGCGCGTTTCTTCATCGCCGCGAAGGCGGCTTCCTCGCCGGCCTCGGTCGCCACGACGACGGCGTGCCGGTACTGGGAGGCGCGCGCCGGCATCCATCCCGCCCGGCGGAACGCCCGCACGAGCTCGGCGTCGCGCGGCTGGTACACCTCGATCTTCGCGGCGAAGGCCTCGCCGCGGCCCTCGCGCACGGCCTCGGTGAGATCCGGCACCGCCTCGGGGGTGATGCCGCTGACCCGGGGCAGGTGCTGGAGCAGCCCGAAGCCCTCGGCGTGCCGAGCGAACACCTGCACGGGGTGGCCGGCGAACCGGCGCCGTTCGAGCTCCCAAGGGCCGGCGCGTTTGGCCTCGGCCCACGATTCGGACTGCATGAAGTGCGGTGAGCTGTGCGCGCCGATGACCTGTTCGTCCCACGGCGATGCGGTGTGCGTTGCGAGCGTGTCGAGCATGTTCCCCCCGGCTGCGGCGGCGCATAGGCAACTTCGTCTTCATTCAATGGTATTGATCAGGGCGCGCGGAGCAAAGCATTCCGGCCGGCCGGGTGCGCCTCTGGCCTCACGGGCCCACCCGCAATAGGGTCGGAACATGACGGGCGGCGACCTCGAACTCACCACCGATCGCATCACGGCGAGACTCGTGTCGGGGCGCGGCACGCGCGGCGGGTACTCGCTCGTCGTCGGCGGCACGACGCAGTCGCATGTGAACCCCGACGACCCGAGCGATCTGCAGCTGGAGTACGTGCGGCTCGCCGTCCACGCCATCGAGGCCGCGTTTCCGCCGGCCGCGCCGATCAGCGCCCTGCACCTCGGCGGCGGCGCCCTGACCATCCCCCGCTACCTCGCGCATACCCGCCCCGGCTCCGAGCAGCACGTCGTCGAGCTGTACGGCGAACTGTACGATTTCGTGATCGAGGCCCTGCCGCCCGCGCCCGGCGCATCCATCACCGCCGAGTTCGCCGACGCCCGCGCCGCCGTCGAGGGGCAGCCGCCGGGGCCGCGCTGGGATCTCGTCGTCGTGGACGTCTTCTCGGGCAACGCGGTGCCCGGCCATTGCACGACGGAGGGCTTCTTCCGATCCATCGCGGCCCGCCTCGCCCCGGGCGGCCGTGTGGTCGTGAACTCCCTGCTATCGAGCGGGCGCGACTTCACCCGCGAGATGGCCGCGACCCTGCGGGCGGTCTTCGCGCACACGGCGATCATCGTCTCGGACGCGGTGCTGGAGGACGCCCCGTACGGCAACCTCGAGTTCATCGCCTCCGATGAGCCGCTGGACCTCGGCCTCCTCGAGCGGATGCTGCGGCGCGAGCCGCGGCCGATCCGCGTCATCGCCGGCGAAGAGCTCGACGCGTTCACCGGCGACGCGCAGGCGCGGGCCGACTAGGCCATGCGGCCGGGTGCCGGAGCGGATGCCGGGGGCCGTGCCTCCGTGCCCCGCCGCGCCGCGGGCCGAGCCGCCCGCCCGGCGCTCGGCGTCGCGATCGCCGCCGCCCTGGCACTGCTGCTCGCGCCGGCCGCGCCCGCGGCATCCGCCGACGCATCCGTTCGCGCAGCCCCCACCGCCGCCGACGGCCGCGATCCCGTCGTCTCCGGCCCGCTCGAATGGGTCGCGCACCGCGACAACCCGTTCCGCTCGGGCGACGACCCCGACTTCATCAACTCCGATCTGGCGTTCTCGGGCGATCACCTCGTGCAGGGCAACTTCGACGGCTTCAGCGTGTGGGACATCGCCGAGCCCGCCGACCCGGAGCTCCTGGCAGCGGTCGTCTGCCCGGGCGGGCAGGGCGATGTGTCGGCGGCCGGCGAGCTCGTGTTCTTCTCGGTCGACGAGCCCATGTCGAACGACGGCTGCGACGCCGGCCGCGTCGCCGAGACCGAACCGCACTGGGAGGGCATCCGCATCTTCGACCTCAGCGATCCGCGGCATCCCGAGTACGTCGCGGCCGTGCACACGCGCTGCGGGTCGCACACGCACACGCTCGTGCCCGATCCGGCCCGCAGCGACGTCGTGTACCTGTACATCTCCTCGTACAGCCGCGGCGACGGCGGCGAGTGCCAGGGGCGGAACCCGGTGCAGATCGTCGAGGTGCCGCTGGCCGACCCGGCCGCGGCGCGCGTCGCGAACACGGTCGACTACTTCGACGACGCGACCGCGTTCGGGCCGGGCGACCGGGTGCCCGGCGGCGCCGAGACGCGGGCGACGACCGGCTGCCACGACATGACCGCCTACCCGGCGAAGGGCCTCGCGGTCGCGGCGTGCCGCGGCGACGGCGTGCTGCTCGACATCGCCGACCCGCTGCATCCGCGCGTGCTGCAGCGTGTGCGCGACCCGGCTGTGGCGTTCTGGCATTCGGGGATCTTCGCGAACGACGGCAGCGCGGTCGTGTTCCAGGACGAGCTGGGCGACGGTTTCATCAACACCTGCTCCCCCGCGTTCGGCGCGGATCGCGGTGCCGACACCGTGTGGGGCCTCGCCGACGGGCGCCTGGAGCGGGGCGCGACGTTCAAGATCGCCCGCGTGCAGGACGACGCGGAGAAGTGCGTGGCGCATTCCGGCGGGGTGGTGCCGGTTCCGGATCGCTTCGTGGTCGCGCAGGCGTGGCTCGAGGGCGGGGTGTCGATCATCGACTTCACCGATCCGGCGGCGCCGGTCGAGATCGCCTCCTTCGACCGCCCCGGCTACGGGTATTCGATGGATTTCACCGCCGGGATCTGGTCCGTGTACTTCTACAACGGGTACCTCTTCGCGAGCGACATGTACGACGGGCTCGAGGTGCTTCGGCTGACCGGGCCGGAGTTCGCGGATGCCGCCCGCTACGTCTCCGGCGAGCTGAACCCGCAGACGCAGCCCGAGTTCTCGTGGGTGTGGCGGGAGGCGCCGGTCGTGCCGGCCGATGCCGGCGAGCGGGCGGCGCTGCCGGTCGCGGAGCTCTCGCCGGCCAGCGTGCCGCCGGGCGTCGAGGAGCATGTCGTGGTGCGGGTGCCGGCGGGCGTCTTCGAGCCGGGCGAGACGGTGGACGTGTGGTGGATGCCGGAGCAGCGGGTGCTGACGACGGGCACCGCCGATGCCGACGGCGCCTTCCGGGCCGAGCTCGCGCCGGGTGCGCTGGCGGCGGGCGCGTACGGGCTCGCGGTGCGCGGCGACCGGAGCGCGCCGGCGTTCGCCTACGCCGTGCTCGAAGCCGCCGAGGCGGCCGATGCGGCCGTCGCCTCGGTTGCCCGAGTGGATGCCGGCGCCTCCGCGACCCCGTGGATCGCCGTCATCGGGGCCGCCGGCCTGCTCGGTGCGGGTGCCCTCGTCGTGTGGTCGGCCCGCCGGCAGCGGGCCGCCGTGCGGCGCCGTGCGGGGGCGCCGTGACCGGCATCCGCCGCCCCGGGCCGGCCCCGGTCGCCGCCCTGCTTGCGGCCCTGCTCGCCGCGCTGCTCGCCGGGGCCGTGGGCGCCGGGCTCGCCGGCTGCACCGCGTCGGAGGCGGCGCCCCCGGCCGATCCGGCGCTCACCGTCCGCCCCGGCGGGCCCGGCGGGCGGCCGGCGACCGAGCCGCCGGCCCCGGCGGAGCTCTCGGAGGCCGATCTCGACTTCCTCGAACACATGATCGACCATCACGGGCAGGCGATCGAGCTCGCCGCCCTCGCGCCGGGGCGCGGCGAGGACGAGGAGCTCCTCGCGCTCGCCGAGCGCATCGCACTCGCCCAGGAGGCGGAGGCCGCCGAGATGCGGGCGTGGCTCGACCGCCGCACCCTGCCCGAGCGGACCCACGCGCACGACGCGCAGGGGATGCCGGGGGCCCTCAGCGCCGCGGAGCTCGACGCCGCGCGCGCCGCGAGCGGTGCCGCGTTCGACGCGGCGTTCGTGCGGCTCATGATCCGCCACCACGAGGGGGCGATCGAGATGGCCTCGGAGCGGCTCGCGGCGCGCGGCGACTCCTCGGTCGCGCGGCTGGCCGGCTCGATGGCCGACGCGCAGCGGATCGAGATCGACCGACTGCGCGGCATCGGCGAGCGCCTCGCCGGGCTCGGCGGCTGAGCCGCGCCTCGCCGGGGTCGGCGGAGCGATGCCGGGCGGGGTCGGCGGAGCGATGCCGGGCGGGGCCGGCGGAGCGATGCCGGGCGGGGCCGGCGGAGCGATGCCGGGCAGAACCGCCCGGCACCCGCACCCCGACGAGCTACCGCCCGCCGCCGAGGAGCTTCTGCATCTCGGCGAGGTCGGCCGCGCTCGGCTGCGGCTGCTTCTTGTCGCCGCCGAGGCCGAAGCCCGAGCCTGTGGGGGCCGAGGGGGCCGGCGCGCCGCTCGCGGCGGCCGCGTTCTCGGCGGCGCGCTTGGCGGGGTTGCCGCTGCGCGAGCCGCCCTGCGACTTCTTGCCCTTCTTGGCGCGCTTGCCGGGGCCGTAGCCGCCGGGCACGGGGCCCATGCCGGGGATCTGCGGCGTGCCGCCGCGGGCGACGGTCTTCATCATCTTCGCCGCCTGCTCGAAGCGCTGCACGAGCTGGTTGACGTCGGTGACGGTCATGCCGGAGCCCTTGGCGATGCGCAGGCGCCTCGAGCCGTTCAGGAGCTTCGTGTTCTGCCGTTCGGCGGGCGTCATCGACTGGATGATCGCCTCGGTGCGGGTGATCTCGCGCTCGTCGAAGCCGTCGAGCTGCTGGCGGAGGCCGCCGGCGCCGGGCAGCATCCCGAGCATCTTCTTGATGGAGCCGGCGCCCTTCAGCTGCTGCATCTGGGCGAGGAAGTCCTCGAGGGTGAACTGCTCCTTCGCGATCTTCTCGGCGACCTTGGCCGCTTCCTCCTCGTCGAAGGCCTGCTGGGCCTGCTCGATGAGGGTGAGGATGTCGCCGAGGTCGAGGATGCGGCTGGCCATGCGGTCGGGGTGGAACGGCTCGAAGTCGTCGAGCCCCTCGCCCGTGGACGCGAAGATGATGGGCCGGCCGGTGATCGAGGCGACCGAGAGGGCCGCGCCGCCGCGGGCGTCGCCGTCGAGCTTGGAGAGCACGACGCCGGTGAAGTCGACGCCCTCTTGGAAGGCCTTCGCGGTCGCGACGGCATCCTGGCCGATCATGGCGTCGATGACGAAGAGCACCTCGTCGGGGCTGGTGGCCTTGCGGATGTTCGCGGCCTGCTTCATGAGTTCGGCGTCGACGCCGAGGCGGCCGGCGGTGTCGATGACGACGGTGTCGTGCTGGGTGCGTTCGGCGTGCTTCAGCGCCTCTTTGGCGACCTTGACGGGGTCGCCGACGCCGTTGCCGGGTTCGGGCGCGAAGACGTCGACGCCGGCCTGGGAGCCGACGACCTGCAGCTGGTTCACGGCGTTCGGCCGCTGGAGGTCGGCGGCGACGAGGAGCGGGGTGTGCCCCTCCTTCTTCAGCCATTTGCCGAGCTTGCCGGCCAGGGTCGTCTTGCCGGCGCCCTGGAGGCCGGCGAGCATGATGACGGTCGGCGGGTTCTTCGCGAACTGCAGGCGGCGCTGCTGGCCGCCGAGGATGCCGACGAGTTCCTCGTTGACGATCTGCACGACCTGCTGGGCGGGGTTCAGCGCCCGGTTGACCTCGTCGGAGAGGGCGCGTTCGCGCACGGTGGCGGTGAACGACTTCACGACGTCGAGGGCGACGTCGGCGTCCAGCAGCGCGCGGCGGATCTCGCGGACGGTGCCGTCGACGTCGGCGGCCGAGAGCTTGCCCTTGGTGCGGAGGTTCTTGAAGGTCTCGGAGAGCCGGTCGGAGAGCGTGCCGAAGGTAGCCATGATGCGCCAAGTTTACGCGAGACGGGCGGGGTGCGCGGCGCGGGGTGCGGATGCCGGCCGCGCGCTCCCCCGACGGCGCGCCGTTGCCGATCCGCACCCGCCGACCCTATTGTTGGACCCGGTACCGAAACCCGCACCGAACCCGATCCACGCGCTCCGATCCGGGGCCCCGCCCGCCGACCCGAGGAGACCGACGTGCTCGACGTCATCACCGCAGGACTCGCCCCCGACCTCGTCCCCTACGCCGCAGGCCTCGACCTGCAGCGGCGCATCCACGCCGAGGTCGCCGCAGGCGCCCGCCCCGACACGCTCCTGCTGCTCGAGCACGAGCCCGTCTTCACCGCCGGCAGGCGCACCGAGGCGCACGAACGCCCGGTCGACGGCACCCCCGTCGTCGACGTCGACCGCGGCGGCAAGATCACCTGGCACGGCCCGGGCCAGCTCGTCGGCTACCCCATCGTCCGCCTCGGTGAACCCGTCGACGTCGTCGCCTACGTGCGCCGCCTCGAGGCCGTGATCATCGACGCCCTCGCCGCCCACGGCGTGGCCGGGCAACGGGTGCCCGGCCGCAGCGGGGTGTGGATCCACCGGCCCGCAGGCACCGCCAAACTCGCCGCGATCGGCATCCGCGTGCAGTCCGGAACGACGATGCACGGCTTCGCGATCAACTGCGACAACGCCCTCGACGCGTTCTCCCGCATCATCCCCTGCGGCATCGCCGACGCCGGCGTCACGACCGCGAGCGAGGTCGCCGGCCGGCCCGTCACCCCCGCCGGCATCGCCGGCACCGTCGCCGCCGCCCTCCGCGCCGAGTTCGGAACGGTCGCCGCATGAGCGCCGCGCCCGAAGGCCGCAGACTCCTCCGCATCGAGGCCCGCAACGCCGCCACCCCCATCGAACGCAAACCCGCCTGGATCAAGACGACCGCCCGCATGGGCCCCGAATACCGCGAACTCGACGCCCTCGTCCGCGGCGAAGGGCTGCACACCGTCTGCCAGGAGGCGGGCTGCCCCAACATCTACGAGTGCTGGGAGGACCGCGAGGCCACCTTCCTCATCGGCGGCGCCCAGTGCACCAGGCGCTGCGACTTCTGCCAGATCGACACCGGCCGGCCCGCCGCCTACGACCGCGACGAACCCCGCCGCGTCGCCGAATCCGTGACCGCGATGGGCCTGCGCTACGCCACCGTCACCGGCGTCGCCCGCGACGACCTGCCCGACGAAGGCGCATGGCTCCACGCGGAAACCGTCCGGGCCATCCACGAGCTGAACCCCGGCACCGGCGTCGAGATCCTCGCCACCGACTTCTCCGGCACCCCCGCACTGCTCGAAGAGGTCTTCGCCGCCCGCCCCGAGGTCTTCGCCCACAACGTCGAAACGGTGCCGCGCATCTTCAAGCGGATCCGCCCCGCGTTCCGCTACGAACGCTCCCTCGGCGTGCTCACCCGGGCCCAGGGCGCCGGCCTCATCACGAAATCGAACCTCATCCTCGGCATGGGCGAGACCGCCGGGGAGGTGCTCGAGGCCCTCGGCGACCTCCGCAGCGCCGGCACCGACATCATCACCCTCACCCAGTACCTGCGGCCTTCGCCCCGCCACCTGCCCGTGGCCCGCTGGGTGCCGCCGGAGGAGTTCCTCGAGTTCAAGGCCGCGGCCGAGGAGCTGGGCTTCCTCGGCGTGCTCGCCGGCCCGCTCGTGCGCTCCTCCTACCGCGCCGGGCGGCTCTGGGCGCAGTCGATGGCCTCGAAAGGGCGGCCGCTGCCGGCCGGGCTCGCCCACCTCGCCGAGCCGCGCGGCTTCGCGCAGGCGGTCTGAGCGCGCCGGGGCATCCGCACCCCCGCGGGGCGGCCCGCGCGCCTACTCGTCGAAACGGACGTCGACGACGGTCGCCTTCAGGTCGATCGTCACGACCAGACGCTGCTCGAGATCCTCCGGCGCGAGCCCGTACTCGAACTCGGCGAACGCGTCGCCGTCGGCATCCGCATCCGGCCGGAAGTCGACGCGCACGAGGCTGAACGAGCGGATCGCATCCACCTGTCGATCACCCGAATCGCGGGAGACCGCAGCCTCGGCGAGCTCGCGCGTCTCCTCGTCGCCGCCGAGCACCGCCTCCAGGAAGCGCGACACCGGCGAGCCCGTCTCCGACAGCTGCGAGAGGAAGCCCTCGCGCATGTCGGCGTCGAGCACCTCGAGCTCGCCGATCATGGCCGCGGCCGCATCCAGCGCATCCGTCGAGACCGTGTCCTCGTCCGCATCGAGCACGACCTCGACATCCTGATCGGCGAACTCCACCCGCTCCGACCAGTAATCGCCGATGAGCCCGAAGTAATCGTGTTCGGTGGACATCCCTGCCCCCTTCGTCGTCAGCCGACCAGTTTCTGGGCGAACACGTGCGGCGTGAAGCCCGTCAGATCGCCGATGCCCTCGCCCTGGCCGATGAGCTTGATCGGCAGGCCCGTCTTCTCCTGCACCGCGAGCACGAAGCCGCCCTTCGCGCTGCCGTCGAGCTTCGTGATCACGAGCCCCGTGACGCCCGCGTGCTCGATGAACGCCTCCGCCTGCGCGAGCCCGTTCTGCCCCGTCGTCGCATCCAGCACGAGCAGCACCTCGGAGACCGGCGCCTGCTTCTCGACGACGCGGCGGATCTTGCCGAGCTCGTCCATGAGGCCGCCCTTCGTCTGCAGACGGCCGGCGGTGTCGATGATCGCGACCTCCACGCCGTCGCGCTTGGCGAGCTCCACCGTCTGGAACGCGACGGATGCCGGATCCTGCCCCTCCCGCTCGGGGCGGACGACCACCGAGCCGGCCCGCGTCGCCCACGTCGCCAGCTGCTCGACCGCCGCAGCACGGAAGGTGTCGGCGGCGCCGACGACGACGCTCCGGCCGAGGTTGCGGAGGTAGTAGGCGAACTTGCCGATCGTCGTCGTCTTGCCGACGCCGTTCACGCCGACGACGAGGACGACCGCCGGACGCTCGGTGAGCTTCAGGGTCGGGTCGTACTTCGCGAGCCGGTCCTCGACGCGCTCCCGCAGCATCCGCTGCAGATCCTTCGGGTCGGTCGTGCGGAAGCGCGCGACGTCGTCCCGCAGCCGGTCGACGAGCTCCTCGGTGATCGCGGGGCCGAAATCGGCGCGGATCAGCGCGGACTCCAGATCGTCCCAGGTGTCCTCGTCGATGCGCTTCGCCCCGAAGACCCCACGCAGCGCCGCACCGAGCGACCAGGATGCACGTTCTGCCATGCGTCAAGCCTACGGGGCCGCGGCATCCACCCCGCGCTATGCGCTCGCGAGCTCCTCGCGCACACGCTGGCCGACGACGGCCGACACCCCGTCCTGCCGCATCGAGACGCCGTAGAGGGCGTCGGCGATCTCCATGGTGCGCTTCTGATGGGTGATGACGATGAGCTGGCTGGAGGCGCGCAGGTTCTCGAACGTCGTGAGCAGTCGCCCGAGGTTCGCGTCGTCGAGGGCGGCCTCGACCTCGTCCATGATGTAGAACGGGCTCGGCCGGGCCGTGAAGATCGCCAGCAGGAACGCGACGGCCGCGAGCGAACGCTCCCCGCCCGACAGCAGCGAGAGGCGCTCGATCTTCTTGCCGGCCGGCCGCACCGACACCTCGATGCCCGTGGTGAGCAGATCGTCGGGGTTCGTGAGGGAGATATCGCCCGTGCCGCCCGGGAAGAGGATCGGGAACACCTCGGCGAACGCCGCCCGCGTGTCCTCGAAGGCGCTGCGGAAGATCGACTCCATCTTCGTGTCGATCTCCTCGATGATCGTGAGGAGGTCCTTGCGGGTGTTCGTGAGGTCGGCGAGCTGCTCGGTGAGGAAGGCGTGCCGTTGCTCGAGCGCCGCGAACTCCTCGAGGGCGAGGGGGTTCACCCGTCCGAGCCGGCCGAGCTTGCGTTCGGCGGCCTGCAGCCGCTGCTGCTGCTCGGCGCGCACGAACGGGGCCGGCTCAGCGTCCTCCGTCTCGGCCGGGATCGGCTGCCCGGGGCCGTACTCGGCGAGCAGCACGTCCTCCTCGAGGCCGAGTTCGCTCGCGGCCCGTTCGACGAGGCTCTGCACGTGCAGCTTCTTCTCGTAGATGCGCAGCTCCAGGCCGTGCACGTCCTCCGTGACGGTCTGGACGCGCTCGCGGAGCTCCTGCTCGGTGCGGCGGATCGCGTTCAGTTCCTCGTTGCGGCCGGCCCGCTCGGCTTCGGCCTTCGCGAGCTCGGTGCGGGCCTCGGCGGCGGATGCGCGGGCCGACTCCAGCACGGGCGGCACGAGCCGGGCGACGCGGGATGCCGCGGCGAGCTGCCGGCGGCGGATCACGGCACGGCGGGCCGCCTCCTCGGCCTGACGGCGTTCGGCCTCGAAGCGGCGTTCGAGGGCGACGATGCGCGCCTCCTCGGCGCGCACCCGCTCGCGGGCGGTCTCGAGCGCGAGCCGCGCCTCGACCTCGGACTCGCGGGCCCGCTCCACCTCGGCGAGCGCGCCGTCGCGCCGGCTCGCGTCGAGCACGGGGCGAGGTTCCGCACGGGCGGTCTCGAGCGCCTCCTTCGCGGCGGCAGCCGCCTGCTCGGCGTCGGCGACCTGCTCGGCGGCGGTGCGGGCCGCGCCGCCGAGCCGTTCGGCCTCGGCGAGAGCGGCCTCGGCCTGCACCCGGGCGCGGTTCAGCTTCTCGGTGCGTTCGGCGAGCTTCGCGTCGAACGCGCGCAGCTCGCCGAGGGCCTGCGCGGAGGCCTGCTTGGCCTGCTCCAGTACGCGACGGCCGGCTTCGAGCTCGCCGCCGGAGCGTTCGATGAGGCGGCGCACCTCGTCCTGCCGTTCCTTGGCCGATTCGAGTTCGGCGAGCAGGCCGATGCGGCCGGCGCTCGCGCCGCTGCCGCCGCGGAGCACATGCTCGGTGACGAGCTCGCCGTCGCGGGTGACGACGGTCGCCCCGGTTCCGGCCAGCGCCGGGCCTGCGGCCCGCGCCGCCCCCAGATCGTCGACGATCGCGACGTGGGCGAGGATGCCGAGCACGCCCGGCGGGGCGGTGACGACGGTGTGCGCTGGCGTGCCGTGCGCGGCCGCGGCGGATGCCCGGGGCGCAGTGCCTGCGGGCGCGGCACCCCCGGCGGGCGCGGCTCCCCCGGCCTCGGTTCCGGCGGCCTCGGCGACCACGAGGTCGATGCGGCCGAGCTCGTGCTCGGTCGCCCACGCCAGCACACGGTAGGAGTCCTCGGCGGTGCCGACGAGCACCGCGTCGGCCAGGGTGCCGAGCGCCGCGGCGATCGCCGACTCGTAGCCCGGCGACACCTGCACGGCATCGGCGACGAGCCCGCGCACCCCGTCGAGGCGGGCGGCGACGAGTTCGGCCGAACCGCCCTCCATGTCGAGCGCCCGGGCGAGCGCGCCCGTCTTCGCGGCGAGCGCATCGCGTTCGCGCTCGGCGGCGTGCAGCGTCTCGCGCAAGCGCTCGATATCGGCTTCGGCCTCGAACACGGCCGCCTGGGCGAGCTCGTACGCCTCATCGAGATCGGTGTCGGCGGCGACCTCCTCGGCCGCTTCGGCCTCCACCCGCTCCTGCTGGATGCGGGCGGCGTCGGCACGCTCGCGGGCGGCGGCGAGCGCGTTCTCGTGCCGCAGCACCTCGCCGCGCACCGCGGCGAGCTTGGACGCGGCGGCATCGGCCTGGCCGGAGAGTTTCTGCACGGCGAGGTCGTAGCGGGAGACCTCGGCGGCGCGCGCGGCGATCTCCTCGTCGACGGCGTCGAGGCGCCCGCGTGCGCCGCGGACGGCGGCGGCGGCCTGCTCGAGCGCCGCACCGGCATCCACCACCGCGTTCTGCAGCTCGCCGAGGCCCTCGCGCGCCTCCTCGATCATGCCGCGGCTCACCCGCGGCGACGCGTCGTCGGGGGTCGGCTCCTCGCCGAGGAGGCTGATGCGCTGCTTCGCGAGCGAGAGGACGCTCCGCAGCCGTTCCTCGGCCGATTCGAGGGCGTGCGCGACGGCCCGTGCGCGGTCGACGTCGTCGCTCTGCTGCGTCGCCTCGATCTCGGCGATGCGGGCCTGCATGCCGCCGAGCCGTTCGGCGAGCACCTGGCGTTCGCTCTGCCGCTCCTGCTCGGTGCGGCCGGCCTCCTCGAGGGTGCGACGGAGGTCTGCGACCTCGTCGGCGAGGAGGCGCGCCTTGGCATCCCGGACCACGGCGGCGATCTGCGCCGCCTCGCGCGCGACCTCCGCCTGCCGGCCGAGGGGCTTCAACTGGCGGCGGATCTCCCCGGCCAGGTCCGACAGGCGCGTGAGGTTCGCCTGCATCGCGTCGAGCTTGCGGAGCGTCTTCTCCTTGCGCCGACGATGCTTCAGGATGCCGGCGGCCTCTTCGATGAAGCCGCGACGGTCGTCGGCCGAGGCGCGCAGCACCTGGTCGAGCTGCCCCTGCCCGACGATGACGTGCATCTCGCGGCCGAGGCCCGAGTCGCTGAGCAGCTCCTGCACGTCGAGCAGGCGGCACTGCTCGCCGTTGATGGCGTACTCGCTCGCGCCGTTCCGGAACAGGGTGCGACTGATCCGCACCTCCGAATACTCGATCGGCAGGGCGCCGTCGCCGTTGTCGATCGTGAGGCTCACCTCGGCGCGGCCGAGCGGCCCGCGCGTCGAGGTGCCGGCGAAGATGACGTCTTCCATCTTGCCGCCACGCAGGGTCTTCGCGCCCTGCTCGCCCATGACCCAGGCGAGGGCGTCGACGACGTTCGATTTGCCGGAGCCGTTCGGGCCGACGATGCACGTGACGCCGGGCTCGAAGGCGAAGGTCGTCGGCTGCGCGAACGACTTGAACCCCTTCAGCGTCAGGCTCTTCAGGTACACGTCCCACCCTCTCCTGTTGCGCGTGAACGCCGGGTTCGAGCGTAGTCGACCGCGGGGCGTGCGGATGCCGCCCGCGCCGCGCCACGCGGGAACCGTCGCCCGCGGCATCCACTGCGGCCGTCGTGTTGCGAAACCCGGGGCCGTTCGACGAAGCTGGAATGCTGCCGACCGAAGGAGCCCGCATGGCCGAGATCCGCCCCATCGAGGTGCCCGAGCGCCTCGGCACGCCCGAATCGGCGCCCTTCGAGGCCTTCGCCGCCCTCGCCGAATCGTTCAAGGTCGAAACCTTGGGCGACGCCGACACGAGCTTCGGGGTCGACGAACTGTTCGCCTTCTCCCGCGATCAGGCCTACACCGAGCGCCGCAGATTCGGCGCCTGGGAGGGCGGCCGGATGATCGGCACCGCCTCGGTGTTCTGGGAGGTCGACGGCGGCGTCGCCGCGTTCTGCCCGACGCTCGGCGTCGTTCCCGAGCACCGCCGGCGCGGCATCGGCTCGGCCCTCCTCGCCGCCGTCGAACAGGCCGCGGCCTCGGCCGGGCGCACGAACCTCGCCGTCTTCGGCGACCATCCGATCCCCGACCCGGATCGACCCGGCGAGCGCGTCCTCGCCCCGCAGGGCGACGCGTGGCTGCCGGCCGACGACCCCGTGGTGCGCTTCGCCCGCGAGCACGGCTACCGGCTCGGCCAGCTCGACCGGATGAGCGCGATGCCCCTGACCGGTCGCGCCGCGGAGTTCGCCGCGCGACTGGCCGACAGCGAAACCGCCTCGCCCGACTACCGGCTCGTGTCGTGGGCGGATGCCGCACCCGACGAGCTGGTCGACGCCCTCGCCGTCGCGAAGGAGCACATGTCGGTGGATGCCCCGTCCGGCGCCATCGGCTTCGAACGCGAGGTCTGGGACGCCGCACGCGTCCGCGCCGACGAACGCGCGGCCCGCGAGGCCGGTCGCGCCCGCTTCCTCACCGCCGCCGTCGCCGCCGACGGCGCGATCGCCGGGTACACCCAGCTCACCAACGCGCCCCGCAAGACCGTCGCCTACCAGGACGACACCATCGTCCTCGCCCCGTATCGAGGCCACGGGCTCGGCCTCAGGATGAAGCTCGCCAACGCCCTCGCCCTCACCCGGGCGGCACCCGAGCGCACCCGCGTCATCACCTGGAACGCCGACGAGAACGCCCACATGCTCCGCATCAACACGGCGCTCGGCTTCCGCCCGATCGCCCTCGAATCCTCCTGGGCGCGCTGAGCGGCCGCACTCACCCTCCCCACCCCGACCACCCTCTCCCTCCCCGAGCCCACCCCGACCGCACTCTCCCTCCCTGCGCAATGCAGGAGCGCATCCGTGTCGCGGCCTCTCCTGCCCACTCGGCGCCCGCGACACGCCGTGCGCGTTCCTGCATTGCGCAGCCGCCGCGCGGCCTGCGGCGCGGCGGGCATCCACCGCGGCTGCGGCGCGAGAGCAGGCGGTCGTGGGCCGGTGCCTGCCGGAGTGGCCTGCTTTCGGTGCGCCGCGGTCGATTCGGCCTGCATTCGCGTCAGCCGGGCGGTCGGCCGCGCGGTCGGCCGGGCTACGCTTGCGCGGCCGCCTCGGCGAGGCCGTGCCTGAGGCTCGGCCGATCGAGGTCGGTGTTGTCGAACAGCCAGCCCGCGTGCGATTCGGGGTCGGCCTCCCGCAGGTACATCCGCTGGCCTTCGACGTACCGCCGGTTCGCGGGGCTCTCCGGATCGTCGTCGCCCCGGCGCGGGAACCGGGCGTTCCCGCGTGGAACGGTGACCGAGAACGGTGCGCTCACCCAGACGGAGTCGTCCCAGATATCGACGAGCTCGGGGCGGTGGAGGAAGATCCCGTCGACGACGACGATGCCGGTCGGCGGCACGTCTCGCGGCCGTTTCGGAACCGGCTCGTCCCGGGCGACGTCCCAGATCGCGGGGACGACGGCCTCGCCGAAGCGGAGCGGATCGACGACGTGCTCGAAGAACGCCCGGTACCGGTACGAGCCCCGGTAGAAGCCCTCCGGCCCGGCGCCTGCGCGAAGCCGTTCGGCTCTCGGCCGATGGAATCCGTCGATGCCGACGCTCACGAGCGCCCGCCCGCCCACCGCATCCGCATGCTCGGCGAGCTCCCGCGCGAGGTGCGTCTTGCCCACCCCGTCGAAACCGTCGAGGGCGATGAGCGCGCGACCCTCGGGGCGGACCCGCTGCAGCTCCCCCCAGAGGCGCGCGACGACCGCAGCCCGCATACCCGTCACAGGGTCGGAGATGGCGGCGTCGTCGGGCATGGCACCACGGTAGCCCGCGCCGCGGCGTCAAGCGGCACGAAAGGCCTCAGCGCTGGGCGGGGCGCCGCATGCGCTGGCAGCGGGGGCAGCGGTGCGAGGAGCGGTTCATGAAGGCGTCGCGCACGATGGGGGTGCCGCAGCGCGGGCACGGGCGCCCGGTGCGGCCGTAGGCGTTCAGGGAGTGGGCGAAGTAGCCCGCCTGGCCGTTGACGTTCACGTACTGGGCGTCGAAGCTCGTGCCGCCCTCGGCGAGGGCCTTGGCGAGCACGTGGCGGATCTCGGCGAGGAGGGTGCGGGCGGCGCGGGTCGACAGGGTGGATGCCGGCTGCTCGGGATGCAGGCGGGCGGCCCATAGGGCTTCGTCGGCGTAGATGTTGCCGATGCCGCTCGCGAGGCTCTGGTCGAGGAGCACCCGCTTCACGGCGGAGGTGCGCCGGCGCAGCCCGGCGAGGTAGGCGGCGTCGTCGAAGGCGGGGTCGAGGGGGTCGCGGCCGATGTGGGCGACCTGGCTCGGCACGAGCCGCTCCCAGTCGCCGCCGACTCCACCGGCGAAGCCGGCGATCTCGCCGTCGGGGGTCGGCACGAGGCGGTCGACGGCGAGCGAGCCGAAGGTGCGCTGGTCGATGAAGTCGACGCGGAGCTCGCCGTGCGCGGGGTGTTCGAGGTGGATGCGGACGCGTGCGTGCCGATCGTCGCCGCGATGGTCGGGGGTGCGCAGCAGCAGCTGGCCGCTCATGCCGAGATGGCCGACGACGGCGCGGGCGGGCACGGGCTCCGCCGACGCCCCGAGATGCGACGCGCCGGCCGGCGCGTGGCGCGTCCCGAGGTGCGACGCGCCGGACGGCGCGTGGAGCGGCATCCACAGGAACTTGCCGCGACGCACGGCTGCGGCGATGCGCGCGCCCGTCAGCAGCGACTCGAAGTCGCCGAAGCGGCGGTCGTGGCGGGTCAGGGCGCGCTCGTCGAGCACCTCGACGGCACTCACGCGGGCGCCGGCGACGGCCGGGGCGAGGCCGGCACGGACGACCTCGACTTCGGGCAGCTCGGGCACGCTACGGGTTCGACAGCAGCGTCCAGGCCTCGAGCGCTGCAGCCATCTCGGCCTGCTTCTTGCTCGAACCCTCGCCGGATGCCGAGACGAGGTCGTCGACCGTGACGGTCGCGACGAAGTGCTTGCTGTGGTCGGGTCCGGACTCGGTGACGAGGTAGGCGGGGGCGCTCGCGCCGCGACGGGCGGCGAGCTCCTGCAGGCTCGTCTTCGGGTCCATCGCCGCGCCGAACCGGTCCGGGTCCTGCATGAGCGGTTCGACGAAACGCATGACGAGCTCCGTGGCGGCCTCGCCGCCGCGATCCAGGTAGACGGCGCCGATGATCGCCTCGACGGTATCGGCGATGATCGAGGGCTTGTCGGCACCGCCGGTCATCGTCTCGCCGCGGCCGAGGAGGATGTGCCGCCCGAGGCCGATGGCCCGGCCCACCTCCGCGAGCGCGGCACTGGAGACGAGGCTCGCGCGCCGCTTGGCGAGCTCGCCCTCGTCGAGATCGGGGTGGTCGCGGTAGAGGCGCACCGTGACGGCCTGCCCGAGGATCGAGTCGCCCAGGAACTCCAGGCGCTCGTTCGTCGGGATGCCGCCGTTCTCGTACGCAAACGACCGGTGCGTGAGGGCGAGGAGCAGAAGCTCGGGGTCGAGCTCGACGTGCAGCGTGCGCTGCAGCTCATCGAGATCGGGCCCCGCGGTGTGCTCCGTCCGCCTCACGACCGGTCGTGGATTCTGCGTCGGGCGCCGACTAGACGTCGGCGACCTTGCGGCCCTTGTACTCGAGGAAGAGCGGGGTGCCCGCCGCGTCCTCGACGACCTTCGCGCGGTGCGGAAGGCTGTAGGTGACCTTGCCGTTCTCCACGGTCTTGACGAGCGTGGGAGCCTCGGCCTTCCACTGCGAACGGCGCGCGTGGGTGTTGGCTCGTGACTTCTTCCGCTTGGGGACGGCCATGGTTATCTCTTCTCTCTCTGCTGGTCGGCGTCGGGCTCATCGCCCGCGCCGTCGTCTGCGGAAGCCCGGAATCCGGTGAGCGCGGCCCAACGCGGGTCGCGGCTCGTTTCGGTCGCAGCGAGTTCCGGATGATCGGCCAGCCGGAGGCCCGTCTCGGGGTCGAGACCCGGGCAATCCGGTCGGCACACCGGCTGGAAGGGCAGTGCCAGCACTACCGCATCTCGGATGAGCGGTTCAAGATCCACGTGGTCGTCTTGAACCTCATACTCGATGGCTTCCCCAGCATGATACCCGAAGAGCTCGGTGAACTCGACTTCGACCGGCAGCGCGATGTCGATGAGGCAGCGCCCGCACTCGCCCTCGGCGACCGTGTCGACGCCGGTCGTGGCGAGGATGCCCTCGTGCACCGATTCGAGGCGCACGTCGAAGCTCAGCCGGGCGCCCTCGCGGACGGCGACGAGCCCTTCGCCGAGGGCCTCGGGCACGGCGAGCGTCACCGTCTCGTCGCGGTACTCGCCGGGCCGGCCGGAGAGGTCGCGCACGTTCAGGCGGTACGGGGATGCGGGGATGCGGGCCACGTTCCGAGTCTACGCGTTGCGGCTGAACGCGAAGCCCGGGCGCACGCCCGTCAGCAGCGAGCCCGGCAGCACGGTCGCGACGATCCGCTGCCAGGGGCTCGCGTCGGCGCGCAGCGCCCGCAGCACGAGCGAGACGTCGGCGGGGCGGATGCCGGATGCGCCGGCCGCCTCGGCGTAGCGATCCCGTTCGATCGCCGCGAGGATCGCGCCGAGGGCCCGGCCCGTGCGGGACGCTGCGGCATCGCCGAAGGCCGGCCGCCCGCCGAGTTCGCTCGCGAACTCGCGCGCCGTGAGCGTCGGCGCCCAGCTCTCCCCGAGGTCGACCGCCGTGTCCTGCACCTCGAGCCACGCGTCGCGTGCGGCATCCGCACCCCCGGCGGCGATGCGGCGGAGGCGCGAGCGGCGCCTGGCCATGCGGAACAGGGCGGGCATCGCCCCGAGGGCGAGCACGGCGAGCGCGATCGCCCAGATCCGCAACGCGGCGAGCGCGGCACCGTCGTCCGCGCCGGTCGCGCTCGATCCGTCGGCCTCGAGCTGCTCCGGCGTCAGCCCGCGGTCGCCGCCGTCTGCACCGGGCGTCGGCGCGGGGCTGGCCGGGTCGTTCGGGGCGGCCGACGGTTCGGTCTCGGTTACGGTGTTCGCGATGGAGTACTGCGGCACGACGCCGCGGTCGGGCGTCGGTTCGAAGGGCAGCCAGCCGACGCCCTCGAAGTAGAGTTCGGGCCAGGTGTGCAGGTCGTGCGTGTCGACGTCGCGGCGTTCGAGTCCGTCGATGGTGGTGTCGGCGGCGGTGCCCTGCGTGTAGCCGAGGGCGACGCGGGCCGGGATGCCGAGTTCGCGCGCCATGAGCGCCATGGCGCTCGCGAAGTGCACGCAGTAGCCCTTGCGCTCCTCGAGGAAGGTCGCGACGACGTCGAGGGATCCGCCGTCGTAGCCGGCGCGCACCGGCGCCTCCGTCGAGTACGCGAACCCGGGGCCGCGGAAGAAGCGCTGCAGTTCGATCGCCGCATCGTACGGCGAGGCCGCGTCGGCGGTGACCTGATGCGCGGTCTCGGTGATGATGCGGGGGACTTCGCCCGGCAGTTCCAGGTAGCGGTCGAGCTCTGCCGGCACCTGCCGGCTCGCCGCACGGAGCATCGCCGGGTCGGGTTCGAGCTTCAGCCGGTCGACGGCATAGCGCTGGCCGGCCGTCGAGGAGTCGGCGCTGCGGATGTTGCGGGTCTCCGCGTCCCAGTACCAGGATCCGTCGAGGCCGGCGACCGAACTGGCCGGGTACGGCTGCGGCAGCCACCCCGAGTCGAGGCCGTCGATCCACACCTGCACGCGCTCGGGACTCCGCGGCACCTCGTCCCGGAGGCCGGGCGGCGCCTCGATGTCGCCGACGTCGTTCTCCTGATCGAGCTCGCGTTCGCTCGGCAGCCAGACCTGGCCGTCGATGCGATCGAGGGTGAGGAGGGTGAGGTAGACGGGCGAGTCGTCTTCGGCCGTGTAGTGCAGCACGGGCCGCGGGCTCGGGCGGCGGAGGTCGCGGCCGAGGTCGACGAAGGCGTTCACCCCGACGCCGAATGCGCTCGGCCCCTGCCCGGCGGCGCTGAAGAAGCCCGTCGGCAGGCTCGGAACGGATGCCGCGAGCACTCCGGCCGTCAGCAGGCCGATCCCGGCGATGCCGAGCGTCGCGCCGATCGTCGAGACCGTCGGTGCACGCTTCGGGCCGAGGATGCGGGGGGCGTCCTCCCCGGCCTCGCCGGCGACGGCCCCGGCACGACGGACGCGGACATCCACCCGAAGGACGAGCAGGTAGGCGGCGGCCGTCGCCAGCAGCGGCACGAACGCGGCGCCGTTGCCGATGACGAAGACCGTCACGAGGGGCGGGACGGCGACCGGGATCGCGGCGAGCGCCGGCATCCGCAGGGTCGAGACGAAGATGTCGGTGACGACGGCCACGATGCCGGCCCCGAGGCCGAGGAGGTACAGCAGGCCGGGCACGGCGACCGCCGGGGGCGACTGCTGCATGATCGCCCGTCCGGCCGAGTCGGCGAGTTCGCCGAAGACCGTGAAGGTGTCCAGGCTCGGGATGAGCCCGAGGATGCCGCTGCCCTCGCCGAAGAAGAGGGTCAGCATGGCGATGACGACGAGGATCTCCAGCAGCGGCACGACGCCGGCCGGCACGCGGAGGGCCCGGAAGCCGAGCCCGGAGCCGATCGCGACGACCGCGACGACGGCGGCGATCCACCACCAGCCGCGGCCCTGCACGAGCGGTGAGAGGCCCGTGATCGCGATCAGCACGAGCACGAGCGAGGCGACGGACAGGGCCGCGTCCTGCCCGATGTTCCGACGGGTTTCAGCGCGCATCGGCACCCGCCCGTTTCGCACCTTCGCCGAGGCCCGCCCATGCGGGTGCGAGCTCGGCGGCGCGGTACACGTCGATGCATCGCCAGTCGTGGCGGCCGAGCACCTCGACGACGTCTTCGTCGACGGTGTCCAGCACGATCGCCACGCGGGGTTCGAAACCCGACCCGGCGGCGGCGAGCGCTTCGGCCGTCTCGCGGTCGGGATCCACGAGCACGGCGAAGAGTCCGCGTTTGGCCCGCCCGGCGATGCCCGGCAGCGGATCGGCCGTGCGGCCCGACGGCCGCTCTGCCGGCGCCTCGTCCGGCTGGTCGATACGGGCGAGGTATTCGAGGAACGCGGCGGCGCCTCCGGCCGTCTCGAACAGCACGGTGCGCCGCTCCCCCGCGCCGTCGGCGGGGTCCGTCGTCTCGCCGAACCGCACCCGGAAGCCCTCGGCGAGCAACCGCACCCCGATCGAGGCGGCGATCTCGACGCCGAGCTCGAAGCCGCGCCGCAGCACGGTGCCGTCGATCTGCATCTCCTCGGCCGAATGCATCCGGCCGGCCAGGCCGCTGTCGAGCAGCAGCACCGCCTCGGGGTCGCCGCGCTGCTCCTCCTGACGCACCATGAGTTCGCCGCGCCTGGCCGTCTGGCGCCAGTGCACCCGCCGGTACGGGTCGCCGTGCCGGTATTCGCGCGCGATGAGCTCGTCGGAGTTCGGATGCGTGCGCCGCATGAGCGAGTGCAGGCCGCCGTCGATGGATGCCGTGCCGGTGCCGCCGTCGCCGAGCGGGATGATGCGCGGGGTGACGACGAGCTCGCGCGCCTCGCCGTACGATTTCGTCGCGCACGCCAGCCCGAACGGGTCGGCGATGCCCACCCGCAGGGGGCCGATGTTGTACACGCCGCGCCGCGGCAGTTGCAGCCGGTAGGCGAGGCGGGCCGTGTCGTCGCCGGCGGCGAGGATGCGTTCGCGCGGCCCGAGTGCGGGCAGCACGCTCTGTTCGGGCGGGGAGAGGCCGGGCGGGGCCTCGTCCTCCCAGACGGCCCCGTCGAGGGTGGATCGGCCGCGGTTGCGCACCGTCAGCAGTACGGTCGTGGCCGACCCCGTCGGAGCCGCCGAGGGTTCGAAGCGGCGCGTGATCTCCAGGGCCGGCCGCCAGAGGCCGACGACGACGGCCGCCAGCAGCGGCACGGCGATCGCCACGAAGCCCGGCAGGAGGAGGTCGCGCAGTTCGAAGAGCAGTGCGACGGCGATCACGAGGACGCCGGCGACGAGGATCACGGCGCCCCGGCGGGTCGGCCGCGGCCAGTCCCGCATCCGCTCGCGCCCCCCGAACATGCGCCTCACCCCCGTCGCTGTGCGCCGACCGGCACGGGCGTCTCCTCGACGATCTGCCGCACGATCGCCTCGACGAGCGGGCCGCCCTCGTGGTCGTGGGAGCCGAGGGCGCGGCTCGTGGGTACGAGCCGGTGCGCGAGCACGGGGACGGCGAGCGCGTCGAGGTCGTCGGGGATGACGAAGTCGCGGCCCTCGATGGCCGCCCGCGCCTTGGCCGCGCGGATGAGCTGGAGGGTCGCGCGCGGGCTCGCGCCGAGGCGGAGGCGCCGGTCGGCGCGGGTCGCGTCGGCGAGCGCGACGGCATACTCCTTCACGGGCTGCGAGGCGAAGACCTGCCGCACGGCGCGGATCATCTCCCGCAGCCCCGACTCGGAGACGACGGCCGAGATGCGTTCGAGGGGCGTGGTCGTGTCGCGGGCGTCGAGCATCGCGACCTCGTCCTTGGCAGCCGGGTAGCCCATCGACACGCGCGCCATGAAGCGGTCGCGCTGCGCCTCCGGCAGCGGATACGTGCCCTCCATCTCGATGGGGTTCTGCGTGGCGATCACGACGAAGGGGTCGGAGAGCCGGTGGCTCGTGCCGTCGACGGTGACCTGGCGCTCCTCCATGCACTCCAGCAGTGCGGACTGCGTCTTCGGGCTGGCCCGGTTGATCTCGTCGCCGATGACGATGTTGGCGAACACGGGGCCCGGGTTGAACTCGAATTTGCGGCTCGCCTGGTCGAAGACGGCCACGCCCGTCACATCGGAGGGCAGCAGGTCGGGGGTGAACTGGATGCGCCCGACCGAACAGTCCACCGATCGGGCCAGTGCCTTGGCGAGCATCGTCTTGCCGACGCCCGGCACGTCTTCGATGAGCAGGTGCCCTTCGGCCATCAGCACCATGAGCGCCGAGCGCACGGCCTCGCGCTTGCCGTCGATGACGGTCTCGACGTTGCGGATGACGAGCTCCGCGACCCTGCCGACCTCGTCGATGCCCATGGAGCCCCGGGCGAACCCGGTTGCGGTCTCGGTGGGCGCGGTACCGGGCGTGGCGTTCATGCGGTGCGTGCTCCCTGCAGGTAGTCGGCGACGGCGTGCGGCACGTACGGCGAGACGTCGCCGCCGAGCGCCGAGACCTGCCGGACGAGCGAACTGGACACATGCGCGTTCGCGGGGTCGGGCAGGAGGAAGACGGTCTCGACGTTCGCGAGATGGCGGTTCACGATCGCCATGGGCGTCTCGTAGGCGACGTCGACCTGCGAGCGGATGCCCTTGACGAGGACGCTCGCGCCGACGTCGGTGCAGTAGTCGACGAGCAGGCCCATGCTCCAGGATGCGACGACGATGCGGCCCTGGATGCCGGCGTCGGCGACGGACTGCTCGATGAGCGCGACGCGTTGCGCGATCGGCAGCAGCGCGGTCTTGTCGGGGTTGTGGACGACGACCACATGCAGCTCGTCGTAGAGGCCGGCCGCGCGCCCGATCACGTCGAGATGGCCGAGCGTGACGGGGTCGAATGATCCGGGGACGACGGCGATCCGCTGCATCCCCCCAGCGTAGCGCCGCCGCGGGATGCTCGGAGCCCCGCTTCAGCCCTTGCTCAGGTATCCGCTGGTCTCGTCGTCGAGGCGGCGGGCGACGGCCGCCTCGAGCGCGGGATGCGCCGCCAGATCCGGGTCGTTCTCGAGGATTTCTGCGGCAAGCCCGCGGGCTTCGGCGATGATCTCGCCGTCGCGGGCGACCCGCAGGAGGCGGAGCGAGGAGCGCCCGCCCGACTGCTGCTCGCCGAGCACATCGCCCTCGCGCCGGAGCTCGAGGTCGACCCGGGCCAGTTCGAACCCGTCGAGGGTGGAGGCGACGGCATCCACCCGCTCGCGGGCGAGGGAGTCGGCCGGCTGACGCGTGACGAGCAGGCAGAGCCCCGGCAGGCCGCCTCGGCCGACACGGCCGCGCAGCTGGTGCAGCTGCGAGACGCCGAAGCGGTCGGCGTCGAGCACGACCATCGCCGAGGCGTTCGGCACGTCGACGCCGACCTCGATCACCGTCGTGGCCACGAGCACGTCGATGTCGCCGGCGGCGAAGTCCTGCATGACGCGGTCCTTCTCCTCGGCCGGCATCCGCCCGTGCAGCCCGGCGATGCGCCGCCCCTCGAACGCGGGGATCCGGGCGATCTCGGCGAGCGTGCCGGTGACCGTGGCGAGCTGGGCCGGCGCCTCCTCCTCGGCATCCGCCATCCCGTCCTCGGCCATCCCGGCCTCGAGCGCCTTCGGCTCGATCGCCGGGCATACGACGAAGGCCTGCCGCCCCTCCGCGAGCTCCTCGGCCAGGCGCTCCCAGATGCGGCCGGCCCAGCGGGGCCGCTCGGCGAGCGGCACGACGAACGTCTCGATGCCGGCACGGCCGGCCGGCAGCTGGCGGATCGTGGAGACGTCGAGGTCGCCGAAGACGGTCATCGCCACCGTCCGCGGGATCGGGGTGGCCGTCAGCACCAGCACGTGCGGCGGCCGCCGCCCCTTCAGACGCAGCGCCTCGCGCTGTTCGACGCCGAAGCGGTGCTGCTCGTCGACGACGACGAGGCCGAGGTCGGCGAACTGGGCCTGCTCACCGAGGAGCGCATGGGTGCCGACGACGATGGAGGCCTGCCCTGCTGCGACGCGGAGCAGCGCGCGGCGGCGTTCGGCGGCCGGCAGCTGCCCGGTGACGAGCGTCGGCATGAGGCGCGCGGACAGCTCCGGGCCGAGCATCTTCGTGATCGAGCGCAGGTGCTGGGCGGCGAGCACCTCGGTCGGTGCGAGCAGGGCGGACTGTCCGCCGCTGTCGGCGACGGCGAGCATGGCGCGGAGGGCGACGACGGTCTTGCCGCTGCCGACCTCGCCCTGCACGAGGCGGTTCATGGGCACCGGGTGGGCGAGATCGGCGGCGATCTCGGCGCTCACCTCGAGCTGGTCGCCGGTGAGTTCGAACGGCAGGGCGGCGTCGAAGCGTTCGAGGAGGCCGCCCGGCACGGGCTCGCGGGCTTCCGCGACCTGCGCGCGGAGGCCCGCGCGGCGGCGCAGCAGCTCGGTCTGCAGCACGAAGGCCTCGGTGAAGCGCAGGGTGCGCCGGGCCGCCTGCCAGTCGGTTTCGCGTTCGGGGCGGTGGATGCGTTCGAGCGCGGTGCGCTGGCCGAGCAGCCGGCGATCGGCGAGCACGGCTGCGGGGATGGGCTCCGGCACCTCGCCGAGCCGGTCGAGGACGACGCGGATCGCCTTGGCGATCTGCCAGCTGGTCAGCGAGGCCGTCGCCGGGTAGATCGGGATGGGTGCCTCGGCGTAGCGTTTGGCCTCGGCCTCCACCGGCGCCTCGTCGTCGTCGAAGAGCTGGTAGTCGGGGTGGGCGAGCTGCAGGGCGCCGCGGTAATCGGAGACTTTGCCGGCGAAGATGCCTCGGCGGCCGGGGCGCAGTTCGTTCTCGCGCCACTTCTGGTTGAAGAAGGTGAGGGTGAGGATGCCGGTGCCGTCGGAGATCTTGGCTTCGAAGATGGATCCGCGCCGTTGGCGCATCTCACGGCTGCGGACCTCCAGCACCTCGGCGACGATCGTGACGTTCTCGTCGCGCGGCAGCGTCGCAAGCGCGGTGAGTTCGCCGCGGAGCGCGTAACGGCGCGGGTAGTGCGCGAGGAAGGCGCCCGCCGTCTCGTAGCCGAAGGCGCGCTTCAGCGCGTCCGCGGTGCGTTTGCCGAGCACGGATCCCAGCCGGGCGTCCAGCCCGATGGCGCCGACCGGTGCATCCGCCTCGTCGGCGGGGCTGGGTTCTCGACCGTTCGGCGTCACGCCTCGATCGTAGGCGCTCCCGCCGACACGCCGAGTTCGTGCAGCTCGGCGATGACATAGCCGTCGTCGGGGCGCGCCTCGTGGAGTTCCTGCTGGATCGCCAGCGCCTCCTCGGTGCGGTCGAGGGTGCGCAGGCAGCGGCCGATGGCCCAGCGGGCGACGTGGCGCTGCTCGGCGGTGCCGAATCGTTCGGCGTAGCGCGAGGCGTCTTCGAAGCGGGCGAGGGCTTCTTCGGCACGGCCGGCGTCGTGCAGGGTCCAGCCGAGGTTGTTGTGCAGGGCGACGCCCCAGCGCAGCACCCGCGGCTCGCGGGAGGCGGCGAGGACGGCGAAGCCCTCCTCGGCCCATTCCTCTTCGTGGCCGGCGTCGATGAGCGCGAGCATGTGCAGCGCGTCGAGGGCGAGGAAGAGGTCTGCGGCGAGGGCGGCCTCGCGCGCGGCGTAGGTGAGGGTGGCGACGGCGTGCGCGCGGTCGCTCGTGGTGGCCAGGCGTCCGCGTTCCAGGGCGACGCGGGCGCGGAGTTCGCCGTCGCCCGGTTCGGCCTCGATCGCGTCGAGCACCTCGACGGCTTCCTCGGGCTCTTTCGCGAGGCCGAGCGCGCGGGCCAGCTGCGTGGCGAAGACGGCCCGCAGGTGCGGCGGGTTCCCGTCGTCGTCGGCGGCGGCGCGGAAGCGCTCGACCGAGGCCTGCGGGCTCGAGAAGTCCCAGAGGGCGTCGACGCGGCGCTGCTCCTCGGCACGGTGCGCGGCCCGGTCGGCGGGCGATTCGGCGGGTGCGGATGCCGCGGGCTCCGCCTCCTCGGCCGGCGCCGCCGCCTCGGGGGCTGCCTCGAGCGGTGCATCCTCGACCGGGGCGGCCGGCACGGGTTCCGCAGCCACCGACTCGGCCGCGTCGCTTGCGGCGTCCGCCGGTGCATCCGCTACCGCCTCGGAGCCTTCCGCCGACGCATCCGTCGCCGCCGGCGCATCCACCACGGCAACCCCCGGCGCGCCCGTCACCACGGCCGTTGCGGGCTCGGTGATCGCCGTCGCCCCCTCGCTCGGCCGGGCATCGGGATCGGCGGTGTTCACGTCGGTCTGATCGTCCACGCGTCCATCATGTCAGTCGGAGGCCGAAGACGCAGATTCGGCTTCCTCCCAGCTCCGGGACCGTGCGGAGTTTCACGACACCCCATAGGCTTCGGGGTGGTATGACGCGCATCATCGCCGGCTTCGCCGGATCAGCCCGCCTCGCCGTGCCCAGGCACGGCACGAGGCCCACCAGCGACCGCGTGCGCGAGGCCCTCTTCTCGGCGCTCGACGCGCAGGGCGCCGTTCGCGGGGCCCGCGTGCTCGACCTCTACGCCGGCAGCGGCGCCCTCGGGCTCGAGGCCGCGAGCCGCGGTGCGGCGGCGGTGGATCTCGTCGAACGCGACGCGCAGGCCGCCGGCGTCTGCCGCCGCAACGCCCGCGAGGTCGCCGGCCGGGCCGGCGAACGCCCGCCGAAGATCACGACGCACGCGCGCAGCGTCCGCCAGGTCCTGGAGTCGGCCGCCGGCCCCTACGACCTCGTGTTCATCGACCCGCCCTACGAGCTCGGCGAAGACGCCCTCGCCGGCGACCTCGAGGCGCTCGTGCCGCTGCTCGCCGACGACGCCCTCG
This sequence comes from Agromyces archimandritae, assembly GCF_018024495.1. Taxonomy (NCBI): domain Bacteria; kingdom Bacillati; phylum Actinomycetota; class Actinomycetes; order Micrococcales; family Microbacteriaceae; genus Agromyces; species Agromyces archimandritae. Next base: position 3,141,824 of record NZ_CP071696.1, on the reverse strand, counting down.
TGCTCGTCGAGCGGAGCGCCCGCAGCCCCGAACCGCGCTGGCCCGCCGGCCTCGAACCGGTGCGCCGCCGCGACTACGGCGAGACGGCCGTGCACACCGCCGAACCCGTCTGAGGCCTCAGCCGCGCCCACCGTCCCAGTCCGCGTACGGATCCCAGCCGGCCGGGTCGACGGCCTCCCCGTCGACGCTCACGACGCCGGCCGCCTCGCCCACCCGGCCGATCGGCCGGAACGGCGCCGGCGGCACCGTGCCGGCCGGGAAGGTGGCGAGCAGCCCGTGGTCCTCGGCGCCGCCGAGCACGAGGGCGAGCTCGGCGCCGAGGGCTGCGGACTCGAAATCGATGGCCGCTCCGCTCGCCCGGGCGATGCGGGCGGCATCCCGCGCCAGCCCGTCCGAGACGTCGAGCATCGAGGTGGCTCCGGCGATCGCGGCCGCCGGCCCGGCATCCACCGGCGGCTCGGGCCGCAGCTGCGCCGACACGGCGCGCGGATGCCGGGCCCGCAGCCCCTCGGCCAGGCGCGGATCGGGTTCGCCCTGCTCGTCGACCCCTTCGGCGAACAGCAGCCGGAGGCCGCGTGCCGACTCGCCGAGCTCGCCCGCATGCGCCACCACATCCCCCGGCCGGGCGCCCGAGCGGAGCACCGGGGCGCGCCCCTCGAGGTCGCCGAAGGCCGTGACCGCGATCGTCAGCGCCGGCGACGCCGACAGGTCCCCGCCGACGACGCCCGCACCCGGCGCGCAGCGCTCCAGGGCCGCGCGCATGCCGTCGGCGATGCCCTCGAGCACCGCGACCGGGGTGGACGGCGGCGCGGCGAGCCCGACGACGAGCGCCGTCGGCCGTGCGCCCATCGCCGCCACATCGGTGAGGTTCGTCACCGCCGCCTTCCAGCCGAGCTCGTACGGGCTCGACCACGCCAGGCGGAAATCGGGGCCGTGCACCATGAGGTCGCTCGTGACGACGAAACGGCCGTCGGCGGCGCGCACGACGGCCGCGTCGTCGCCGGCGCCGAGCTCGGCGAACCCGCCGGGCGCGAGCCGCGGCAACAGGCGCGCGAGCACCGCATCCTCGCCGAGTTCCCCGATGGTCGGGCCGCCCGCGGCATCCGCACCCGATCGATGCCCGCCGTCGCCCAGGCTGTTCTCCATGCCTCACACGGTAGCCTGAACGGGATGTCTCGACCGCCCCGCTCCGCCCGACCGGCCACCCGATCCGCCGCCCGCACGGCCGGCGCGATCCTCGCCCTCGGAGCCGCAGCGACCCTCGCCGGCTGCGCCCACGCGGTGCCGCTCACCGCCGCACCGCAGGCGAGCGACCCGGCCTGCGCCGGCGTCGTCGTGCTCCTGCCCGAAGAGGTCGCCGGGCAGGCCGAACGCGAGACCGACGCCCAGGGCACCGGCGCCTGGGGCGAACCGGCAAGCATCATCCTGCACTGCGGCGTCGAATCGCCCGGGCCGACGACGCTCACCTGCCAGAACGTCTCGGGCGTCGACTGGATCGTCGACGACGCCGACGCCCCGAACTACCGCTTCACCAGCTACGGCCGCGAACCCGCCGTGGAGGTCTACCTCGACAGCGACGTCGTCGCCGGCTCGACCGTCATGGCCGACCTCGCCGCGGCGGTCTCGACGATCCCGCAGACGCGCGCGTGCACGGAGCCGGTCGCCGGCTGACGCCGCCCGCACTCGCCTCCGGCCGCCGGGGGCGTCACACGTAGGCCAGCTCGGTCTCCGAACCGAACGTGAAGCGCCGACCGGTGACCTCGGCGGCATCGACCCGGATGAAGCGCGTCTTCGGCGTGCGCGCCCACGGCCGCAACTGCACCCGCTCGGCCTCGGCGATCTCGGCCGGCGACTCCAGCACCCGCGCCCGACCGCGCACGATCACGCTCCACGCCTCGGTGGCCGTGTAATCGTCGACCTCGAAGGCGACCTCGTCGTTCACGCCGACGCCGAAGAGTTTCGTGCCCTCTGCGGTGCGGATGAGGATCGAGCCGTCCGAAGCCCGGTAGTTCACCGGGAAGATCTCGGGGCGCGAGCCGATGGCGACGGCGAAGCGGCCGAATTCGCCGGCCACGAGCAGCGCCCAGCACTCGTTCTCGCTCAGTTCGGTGACGATCGCGTGCGGATCCGACATGGCTTCATGTTCTCACGGCCGCGACGGCCGGCCCGGTCAGCGTGCGCCGCGCGCCGCGCCGTGCTCGATGAGCTCGCCGATCAGCTCCGGGTAGCCGAGCCCCGTGTTCATCCAGCACGTCGGGAACATCGAGATCGGCGTGAAGCCCGGCATCGTGTTGATCTCGTTCACCACGAAGCCCTCGCCGGTGAGGAACACGTCCACGCGGGCGAGGCCCTCCCCGCCGATCGCCTCGAAGGCGTGCAGGGCCACCCGTTGCAGCTCGAACAGCTCCCCCCGGCCGAGCTCGGCCGGGCAGACGAGTTCGACGCCGTCGGCGCCGAGGTACTTCGCCTCGAAGTCGTAGAAGCCACGGCCGGTCACGACGACCTCGCCGGCGACGCTCACCCGTGGGCCGTCCGGTCCGTCGAGCACGGCGATCTCGATCTCACGGCCCGACATCGCCGACTCGACGAGCACCGTCCGGTCCTCGGCGAAGGCGACGTCGAGTGCGGCGCCCAGCTCCGCCCAGTCGTCCACGCGCGTCACGCCGACCGAGCTGCCGGCCCGGGCCGGCTTCACGAACGCCGGAAGCCCGAGGGCGCGCGTGCGGCGCAGCCACAGCTCCTCATCGGCCGCGAGACGCTCGCGGGTCAGCGTCACCCACGGGGCCACGGCGATCCCGGCGGCCTCGAGCACCGTCTTGGCGACGTGCTTGTCCATCGCCATCGCCGAGGCGAGCACGCCGTTGCCGACGTAGGGCAGCCCCGCAAGCTCGAACAGGCCCTGCACCGTGCCGTCCTCGCCGTAGCGGCCGTGCAGGATGGGGAAGACGACGTCGACCTCGCCGAGGGAGCGGATGCCCGCGGCATCCACGACCCGCATCTCGCGGCTCGCCGTGCTCTCGGGCCACAGCACCCGCGTGCCGTTGTCGGCCACCTCGGGCAGACGCTCGGGGTCGAGGCCGAAGCGATCCGGGTCGCCGCTCTCGAGCACGAAGGCGCCCTCGCGGGTGATGCCGACCGGGATCACCTCGTAGCGGTCACGGTCGATCGCGCGGAGCACGCCTCCCGCCGTCGCGCAGCTGATCGAATGCTCGCTTGAACGCCCGCCGAACAGCAGAACCACCCTGCGCTTGTCCATCCGTGTTCCTTTCGCCCTGCGGCTCGTCGTCGGTCGTGAGGTGGGGTGCGATGTCTTTCGGGTCGAGCGTGCCGGCCAGCACCTGGCGCACCTGCTCGACGATCGGCATCTCGACGCCCTTGGCCTTGGCGAGCTCCAGCACCGGACCGACCGAGGCCAGGCCCTCCGTGGTCTGCTGCATCTGGTCCACGACGTCGGGAAGACGATACCCCTGCCCGAGCAGGCGCCCGGCGGTGTTGTTGCGCGACAGCGGCGACTGGCTCGTCGCGATGAGGTCGCCGAGGCCCGCCAGGCCCGCGAGCGTCTCGGGCTGCGCCCCGTAGGCGACGGCGAAATCGGTCATCTCGACGAGGCCGCGGGTGATGATCGAGGCCTTCGTGTTCTCGCCGTAACCGACGCCGTCGACGATGCCGATGGCCACGGCGATGAGGTTCTTCAGCACCCCGCCGAACTCGGTGCCGATGACATCGGTGTTCACGAAGGAGCGGAAGTAGCCGTTGCGGGCGACCGTTGCGACCGCCTGCGCCGTCTCGAGGCTCGTGGATGCCACGACGGCCGCCGTCGGCTGCTGCTTGGCGATCTCGAGGGCGAGGTTCGGGCCCGAGATCACCGCGATGCGGTCGGTGTCGATCGGCAGGGTCTCGGCGATGACCTGGCTCATGCGGCGTCCGCTGGCCTTCTCGACGCCCTTCATGAGCGAGACGATGACGGCGTTGCGGTTCAGATGCGCTTCGGCGTTCTTCAGGTTCTCGCGGAGCGACTGGCTCGGCACGGAGAGGTAGACCTGCTCGGCGCCGTCGAGGGCGAGGTCGAGCCGGCTCGTGGCGCGGAGGCCCACCGGCAGGTTCACGCCCGGCAGGTAGTCGCTGTTGCGCTTGGCCTCCTGGATCTCGCGGGCCAGCTCCGGGCGCCTGGCCCACACGACGACGTCGGCGCCGCCGTCGGCGAGGATCTTCGCGAACGTCGTGCCCCAGCTGCCGGCGCCGAGCACCGCCACGCGCGTGCCGCGGCCCGCGGATGCCCTGGCCTGCCTAGCCTTCAAAACGGCCCGTCTCCTTCTGGTCGTGCGCGCGCGGATCCCACCGTTCGGCCGGCGGGGTCTCCCCCCGCAGTCCGCCCACGAGCCGGGCGATGTCGGCCATGACGACGTCCGTCGCCGCCTCGAGGTTCTCGCGGTCGAGCGGCCGCCCGCGGAAGGCGTCGAGGTCGACCGGGTCGCCGATGGCGATATCGATGATCTTGCGCGGGAACGGGTGGATCTTCTTGCCGTAGCGGGGCATGAGGGCTTGCGTGCCCCAGTGCGCCATCGGGATCACCGGGATGCCCTGCTCGAGGGCGACGCGGACGGCCCCCGTCTTGCCGCGCATGGGCCAGAGATCCGGATCGCGCGTCAGCGAACCCTCGGGATAGACGACGACCATCCGGCCCTTCCGCACGAGCTCCTCGGCCGCGCGCACCGAGCGGGAGCCCTGCTTGCCGTGGCGTTCGACGGGGATCTGCCCCGACTTCCGGAGGAACCAGCCGACGACGGGCACGTCGAACAGGGAGGCCTTGGCGAGATAGCGCGGGGCGCGCCCGAGCCGCCAGCTGGCGACGCCGACGACGAGCGGGTCGATCTCGCTGTAGTGGTTCGGGGCGAGCACGAACGCGCCCGACTTCGGAAGCTTCTCGGGGTGATGGAAGCGCAGCCGCATCATGAGGCTCATGAGGGGGATGACGATGCCCGCCATGATCCAGAAGATCGAGGGTCGGCGGGTCTCCGAGCGGGGCTTCACGCCCGGGCCGGGAGCGGGGGTCTTGTCTGGCACTCCCCCATTATCCTTCGAGGACGAAGTCCGCCCCGAGCAGCTCCAGCTTGGTGATGAAGTTCTCGTACCCGCGCGCGATGATGCCGACGTTGGAGACCGTGGAGGTGCCCTCGGCCGTCAGCGCCGCGATGAGGTGGCTGAAGCCGCCGCGGAGGTCCGGCACCTCGATGTCGGCGCCGTGCAGCTGGCTCGGGCCCTGGATCACCGCCGAGTGCTTGAAGTTGCGCTGGCCGAAACGGCACGGGCGGCCGCCGAGGCACTCCTTGTGCACCTCGATCGAGGCCCCCATCTCCACGAGCGCGTCGACGAAGCCGAAACGCTGCTCGTAGACGGTCTCGTGGACGATCGAGACGCCCTTCGCCTTCGTGAGGGCGACGACGAGCGGCTGCTGCCAGTCGGTCATGAAGCCCGGGTGCACATCGGTCTCGATGATCACCGGCTTCAGCTCACCGCCCGGATGGTAGAAGCGGATGCCGTCCTCTGCGATCTCGAAGGCGCCGCCGACCTTGCGGAACACGTTCAGGAAGGTCAGCATCTCGGCCTGCTGCGCCCCGCCGACGAAGATGTCGCCGTCGGTCGCGAGGGCCGCTGCCGCCCAGCTGGCGGCCTCGTTGCGGTCGAAGAGGGCGCGGTGCGTGTAGCCGTCGAGCTTGTCGACGCCCTCGATGCGGATCACCCGGTCGGTCTCGACCGTGATGATGGCGCCCATCTTCTGCAGGATGTTGATGAGATCCATGATCTCGGGCTCGATCGCCGCGCCCGCCAGCTCGGTGATGCCGTCGGCGCGCACGGCCGTGAGCAGCACCTGCTCGGTGGCCCCGACGCTCGGGTACGGCAGCGAGACCTTCGCGCCCTTCAACCCGTTCGGCGCCGACATGCGGATCCCGCTCGGCAGCTTCTCGACCTTGGCGCCGAAGTTGCGCAGCACCTCGAGGTGGTAGTCGATGGGGCGGTCGCCGATGCGGCAGCCGCCGAGGTCGGGGATGAACGCCTCGCCGAGGCGGTGCAGCAGCGGCCCGCAGAAGAGGATCGGGATGCGGCTGGAGCCGGCGTGGGCGTCGATGTCGGCGAAGTGGGCCGACTCGACGTTCTTCGGGTCGAGCACGAGCTCGCCCTCTTCTACGCCCTCTTCGACGACGACGCCGTGGACCTCGAGGAGGCCGCGCACGACGCGCACATCGGAGATGTTGGGGACGTTCTTCAGCACGCTCGGCGTGTCGCCCAGGATGGCGGCGACCATCGCCTTGGTGACGAGGTTCTTGGCGCCCTTCAGCTCGATCCGGCCGCGAAGCGGCTTGCCGCCGCGGATCGTGACCTTGTCGGACGGAAGGCCGACGGCGGATCCATGGTTCTTGGCGTCTTCCACGAGGGTGTTCACTCAGCTCCCTGTTCCTGCTGGTTCCCGCACGGGAAGGGTGGTCGGTCGCCACGCTTCGCGTCGCGACTCGAATTCGGAGATCCGATCCTCCTCGCGGAGGGTCAGAGCGATGTCGTCGAGCCCTTCGAGCAGCCTCCATCGAGTGTAGTCGTCGATGTCGAACGGCACCCGGAGGTCGCCCACGGACACGATACGTTCAACGAGATCGACGGTCGCGGATATTCCCGGCGACGCCTCGACGGCGGCCATCAGGCGGTCGACATCGGCCTCGGCGACCTGCGCGGTGAGCAGGCCCTGCTTGCCGGAGTTGCCGCGGAAGATGTCGCCGAAGCGGGCGCTCACGACGACTGTGAAGCCGAAGTCCCGCAGCGCCCACACGGCATGCTCGCGGCTCGACCCCGTGCCGAAGTCGGGCCCGGCCAGGAGCACCTCGGCCCCCTGGTATTCGGGGCGGTTCAGCACGAACTCCGGATCCTGCCGCCAGCCGTGGAACAGGGCGTCGTCGAAGCCCGTCTTCGTGACCCGCTTCAGGAACACGGCCGGGATGATCTGGTCGGTGTCGACGTTGGAGCGGCGCAAGGGCGCTGCGACCCCCGTGACGGTCTGGAACTTCTCCATCAGGCCATCGCCTCCTCGCCCGCGCGCGCCGCGGCATCGTCGTCGTGCTCCAGATCCCACGGGCTCGAGAGCGTGCCGCGGATCGCGGTCGCCGCCGCGACGAGCGGCGAGACCAGATGGGTGCGCCCGCCCTTGCCCTGGCGGCCCTCGAAGTTGCGGTTCGAGGTGGACGCGCAGCGCTCGCCCGGGGCGAGCTGGTCGGGGTTCATCCCGAGGCACATCGAGCAGCCCGCGAAGCGCCACTCGGCGCCGAACTCCTCGAAGACCCGGTCGAGGCCCTCCGCTTCGGCCTCCAGCCGCACGCGGGCCGAGCCGGGCACGACCATGACGCGCACGCCCTCGGCCTTGCGGCGGCCCTTCACGACGGAGGCGAACGCCCGCAGATCCTCGATCCGGCTGTTCGTGCACGAGCCCATGAAGACCGCGTCGACGGCGACCTGCTTGAGCGGGGTGCCCGCGGCGAGGTCCATGTAGTCGAGTGCGCGCTCGGCGGCCGCCCGCTCGTGCGGATCGTCGAAGCCGGCCGGATCCGGCACGGCCTGCGAGAGCGAGACGCCCTGGCCGGGGTTCGTGCCCCAGGTCACGAAGGGTTCGAGCTCATCGGCGTCGATGAAGACCTCGGCATCGAACACGGCGTCGTCGTCGGTGCGGAGCGTGCGCCAATACGCGACCGCCTCGTCCCACTCCTCACCGGCCGGGGCGTGCGCACGGCCGCACAGGTACTCGAAGGTCGTCTCGTCGGGGGCCACCATGCCGGCGCGGGCGCCGGCCTCGATCGACATGTTGCAGATCGTCATGCGGCCGTCCATCGACAGCCCGCGGATCGCCGATCCGCGGTACTCGAGCACATAGCCCTGACCGCCGCCGGTGCCGATCTTCGCGATGACGGCGAGGATGATGTCCTTCGCCGTGACGCCGGGGCGCAGTTCGCCCTCGACGGTGATCGCCATCGTCTTGAACGGCTTCAGCGGCAGGGTCTGCGTGGCCAGCACGTGTTCGACCTCGCTCGTGCCGATGCCGAAGGCCATCGCGCCGAAGGCGCCGTGGGTGCTCGTGTGCGAGTCGCCGCAGACGACGGTGATGCCCGGCATCGTCAGGCCGAGCTGCGGGCCGACGACGTGCACGATGCCCTGCTCGACGTCGCCGAGCGAGTGCAGGCGGATGCCGAACTCCTCCGCGTTGCGACGGAGCGTCTCGATCTGCGTACGGCTGGTCGCGTCGGCGATCGGGCGGTCGATGGCGAGCGTCGGCGTGTTGTGGTCCTCGGTCGCGATCGTCAGGTCGGGGCGGCGGACCGGCCGGCCGGCCATCCGCAGCCCGTCGAAGGCCTGCGGGCTCGTCACCTCGTGCACGAGGTGCAGGTCGATGTAGAGCAGATCGGGCGTGCCGTTCTCGCCCTTGGCGACGAGGTGGGCGTCCCACACCTTCTCGGCGAGCGTGCGGGGTCGGGTTTCCTGGTTCATGCGTTGCGTCCTTCTCGGAATCGAGGGTCGGCAAGAACTCCGCGACGGGAAGCCGGTCAGATCGAAGCCCCGCCGCGGCACAGAAGGAGAAGACTCCGGGCGCCTGGCATTCGGCCAGCGTACCACCCGGACTCCGGCGCCCTCACGGCGAGCGGGCCCCGAACGCGGCGGCGCGCAGCGCGCCGGCGGTCCGCTCATGCATGCTGCAGCGTCACCTCGAATTCGCCGAACCGCAGCACCGCGCCGGCCGTGACGATGCGCGGCACCTCGGGTTCGAGGAAGGCGATCTCCCCGTCGGCGGATGCCGTGGAGACGCCGTTCGTGGAGTGCAGGTCCGTGACGGCCACGCCGTGCTCGCCGGGCTCGATGAGGGCGTGCGTCTTCGACACGGAGTTGGCCGGATCGGCGATGCGGATCGCCCGGACCTCGGGCCGGTGGGCCGGAAGCACCGGGTCGCGGCCGATCACGAGCGGGCCATCGAGGGGCAGCTCGGCGCCGCCGTCGCGCACGAGGCGCCACCGGCGCGCGGGGTGCGGATGAGCCGGGCCGGCACCGCCGGCCCCGGCGAAGGGCGGGGCGACCGGCACGGGCACACCGGGCGGGCGGCCGACGCCGGGCGGTGCGGGAGGCACCGGAACGCCGCCGCGGTGCGGCACGGTGTGCTCGGGGGCGCCGGCCGGGCCGGGCCGGGTCAGCGGCGCGGCCGGCGGCTCGGCGGGCCGCTCGCGTGCGGGGGCCGGCGGCAACAGCCCCGGCGGCGGCACGATGAATCCCGGCCCGCCGGTCTCGCCCGTTCTGTCCATGCCGCCCATGCTACGACGCGTCCTTGCGGCTGCGGCGACGACGCCGGCGGTACCGGTATCTGGCGAGGATGCGCCGCACCCGGCCGCCGGAGCGCTCGATCTCGCCGAGCACGCGGTCGGCCTCGGCCCAGCGAGCCTTCGCTTCGGCCGCATCCACCTCTCGGCCCGAGAACACGTCCCGGTCGACGCTCGCGGCGAGCGCCGTGACCTCGGCGGTCGCGATCGCCGTGCGGTGCGCGGCGTCCGCCCGCGTCGCCGGGGCCGCCGATGCGGCCAGGTCCTGCTCGGCGAGGCGCTGCCCGAGCGTGCGCGCGAACACGAGGCGGGAGCCGCGCTCCGGCGGCTCGAGCCCGAGTTCGGCGGAACGGTCGACGAATTCCTCCCAGGCGCCCGCACTGCTGCGGTACCCCGGCCCGGACATGCGACGGCGGCGCCTGGCCTCCTTGGCCGCGGCGACGGCCAGGAGCGGCAGGAACACGATCGCGGCGGGGATCCCGAGCGAGAGGGCGATCGCCCACACCCAGCCGGGGATGCGGAACGGCGGATCGCGGTCCTCGTCCTCGGTCTCGTCGATCTCGACGGTCGCGAGCAGGTCTTCGGCGTCGTTCTGCGCCCGCGGGGGCTGGCGCACCTGCGGCTGCGGTTCCGTCTTCGGCTTCGGAACCTGGTCCTTCGGTGCGTCGGTCTGCTCGGGGGTGGGGTCGAAGGCCACCCAGCCGATGCCCTCGAACGGCACCTCGACCCAGGCGGTCACATCGGAGCCGGTCACCTCGACGGTGCCGGCGCCCTCGGCGATCTCGGGCGCGAAGCCCATCACGACACGGGAGGGGTAGCCGAGCTGGCGCACCATAAGCGCCATCGCCGTCGCGTACTGCTCCTCGTCGCCGATCATCTGCGAGCGGGTGAAGAGCTCGATGATGCGGTCGGCGCCGTGGCCGGCGCGCGAGGGCACCGCATCGGAGGCGAGGCCGTGGGAGAGGAAGCCGTTCGTCTTCAGGGCCCGTTCGATGGCGCGGATCTGGCCGATGACGCTCGCCTGCTCGCCGGCCCATTCCTCGGCCTTGGCGGTGACGACGTCGGGCACCGACTGGGCGGCCGGGACCGGCAGCTGCGCGACCGGCACCTCGGCGAGCTCCTCGTCCCCGGGAACCTTCGATACCCGAGCGTCGAGCGTATAGGCGGTACCTTCCTCGACACCCGTCGTGAGCACGGCCGTGCCTGCCTCCGCGTTGTAGCGGAGGTCGGCCGATCGCGTCAGTTCGGCGGGCTCCACGAGGCGGATCGCGCTGCCGTAACCCACCGTCGGCATCCACACATCGGCGTAGCCGGTCGAGGCGATCTCGACGGATCGCTCGCCGCCGAGCGAAGCGGTGTCGGGCTGCGGGAGCGTCTCGCCGACGATCGCATAGCCGCCGTCCTGCCCGGCCGGATCCTCGGGGCCGGCGACGTTCCAGAGCTTGCCGGTGTACGCATCCATCGACGCGAGACGGATCTTGTCGCCGGGTTCGACGCCCGACACCTCGAGGATCGGGGTGTCGGCGAGATCCTTCGTGAAGTGGCGGAAGCCCGACAGCGGGCTCGGGAACTCGAGCGGATCGAACGGCGGCACCACCTGCTCGCGCAGCACGTAGCGCTCCGGGGAGGCCGGCTGCACGGCCGCGCCCGCGACGCCGCCGACGACGACCGCACCGGCCACGACGGCGGCCGTGCCCGCGATCCGCCGACGTCGGAGCCGCGCCGCACCGTCGCCGGAGACGGGGGCGGCCGACGCCTGCCGCCAGGCGACCCAGATGAGCGAGAGCACCGCGAAGACGAGGCCGCGGACGCCGGCGAGCACCGGCTCGTCGGTGCCGAGCAGGATGCCGGAGAGATACAGCAGCCCCGGCCCGATGACGAGCAGCGAGGTGCGCCACGGCGTGCGCTTCTTCGGCAGCCAGCGGAGCGCGAGCATCGACCCGACGAGGGAGACGACCCACGCTGCGGCCAACGGCACGGCGGCGACGTAGTGCGGTGCCTCGACGGGCGCGCCGATCGTGACGATGTCGGCCCAGCCGAAGACGGCGCCGATCGCGAGCATCGCGAAGGTGTCGAGCGAGGGCACGACGACGGCGATGGTCGTCGCCGGCAGCGCGAACGCCCCGCCGAACAGGAAGTAGGCGGCGATGCCGATGAGGGTCGTCGTCAGCACGTCGAGGCGGAACAGGCTGCCGGCGACGGCGGCGGCCGTGCCGATGAGGAGCCCGCCGGCGGCGGCGAGCAGGAAGTTCATCGTGCCGAAGGCGGTGGCGTAGCCGAGGATGCCCGTGATCGACAGCACGGCGAGCACGCCGAGGTCGACCCAGCTGCGGGCGGCGATGCGTCTCACGGGCGGATCCTCCGCATGATGCGCGGCAGCTCCGCGAGCTCGCCGACGGTGGCCACCACGGCGTCGCCGACGCGCTGGATGCGGCTGGCGGCGCCCGTCTCGACGCGGAGCGCGATCGTCTGGGTCGCCGGGCCGAAGTGCGCGTCGACCGCCCGGATGTCGGCGAGGGGCTGTGCCGAGCCGACGACGACGATGGCGACGCTCGGCGCCTTCAGGCGCTTCGTCGCCTCGCGCACGTACTCGCGCATCGACGGGTAGGCGCCGTTCGCCGGCTCGATGCGGCAGCTGTCGTCGAGGAGGGTGACGGGGGTGGCGGTGCGGAGCTGCAGCCCCTCGGTGATGACCGAGAGCTCCGTCGCATCGCGGATCACCTGGAGGGCGACGGAGGCGAGCACCGAGACGCCGAGCTCGAACTCCTCCTCCGAGGCGTACCGGGACTGCTCGGTCGACTGGATGAGGGCGAGCTCGGAGCGACGGGTCTCTTCGAACTGGCGGACCATGAGCGTGCCCGTGCGCGCCGAGGTGCGCCAGTGGACGTTCCGCAGCGGATCCCCCGGCTCGTAGTTGCGCAGCGCATGGAAGGAGATGTCGCTGTCGGTGATGACCTTCGTCACCTCGCCCTCGAGGTCGCGGACGAGACCCGCGGCCGAGGGCGTGAGCCGTGCGGTGCGCGGGTGGACGAAGAGCTCGACGGGGTCGGTCCACCGCACCGTGCGACGGAGCAGCCCGAGCTGGTCGCCGCGCACCGAGATCGCCGGTCCGGCCACGATCACGGCACGCCGCTCGGTCGGCACCGCGAAGAGCTCCTCGTGCTCGGCGCCGCCCGCGAGCTGCGGGATGTGGAACTCGGCGAGGCCGGCGCCGACGGGCAGTTCGACCCGCGCGGGCGAAGACGCCTTCTCGGCGGTGTTCCGCACGGCGATCCGGCCGAAGGCGCGGTCGCCGGCGACGACGCGGCGCGGCGTGAGGGAGACGTCGACGTCGAACGCCATGCGGCCGAACACGAACGGCACGGCCACGACGACCGCGGCGAACAGGGTGAAGGAGAGGAAGGCGAACTCGATCCACCCGAACCCGAGCCAGAGCGCGAGCGAGCCCGCCGCCGCCGCGATCACGATCCACCCCGCCGCCGAGATCGGCCGGGCGACGGGCTCGACGCGCGCCCACACGGCGCGGGCGCCGCCGGCGACGGCCCGCCCGCGCTCCGCGAGCCCCGGCTTCAGGGCGCGCCCGAGGGAGCGCAGGGCGTGCTGCGCTTGGGATCGGGTGCGGCCGGGAGGCTGCCTGGCGGCCTCGCTCATGCCGCCCGGTAGGCCGGAGGCGCGATGCGCCCGACGGCGCGCGTGACGATGTCGGCGGCGGAGGTGCCGGCGAATTCGGCCTCGGGGTCGACGATGATGCGGTGCGCGAGCACCGGCACGGCGAGATCGCTCACGTCGTCGGGCGTCGCGTACTCGCGCCCGCGGGAGATCGCGCGCGTCTTCACCGCGCGCGCCAGGGCGAGCGCACCGCGCATGCTCACGCCGAGCGCGGCCTGCTCGTCGTCGCGGGTGGCCTGGACGAGTTCGTTCAGGTACGAGAGCACCGAGGCATCCACGTGCACATTGGAGGCGAGCTCGGCCATCATCGCGACCGAGTCGGCGGCGATGATCGGGCTCACCTTCGAGGCGCGCTGACGGTTCGAGGACTCGAGGAGCAGCGTGACCGCGGTGTCGTGGTCGGGGTATCCGAGCGAGGTCTTGATGAGGAAGCGGTCGAGCTGGGCCTCGGGCAGCGAATAGGTGCCGGCCTGCTCGACCGGGTTCTGCGTCGCGATCACCATGAACGGGCTGCCGACCTCGTAGCCGACGCCGTCGACGGTGACCCGGCCCTCCTCCATGACCTCGAGGAGGGCGGACTGGGTCTTCGGGCTGGCACGGTTGATCTCGTCGGCGAGCACGATCGAGGCGAAGATCGGGCCCCGGTGGAACTCGAAACGCCCCTTGCCCTGGTCGTAGATCGTGACGCCCGTCACATCTGAGGGCAGCAGGTCGGGCGTGAACTGGATGCGCGAGTGCGTGCCGTCGAGGGTGTTCGCCAGCGCCTTGGCGAGCACCGTCTTGCCCGTGCCCGGGAAGTCCTCGAGCAGCACATGCCCGCCGGAGAGCATCGCGGTGACGACGAGCTCGATGACGTCGCGCTTGCCGAGGATCGCCTGGTCGACATTGTCGACGAGACGGCTGAAGGCCGTCTGGAACCACGTTGCTTGTTCCTGCGTTACGGGCATGTGCTGCTCTCCTTGCCGGGGCGGCCGACGACGTCGGTCACCATGTGTTGTAGCCGAGGTTGTTCCACTGGGACCCGCTGATACCGCCGAGCGTCCGCGAGGTGCCGCCGCTGACGTTCTCGAAGCGGACGGCGATCGTCTCGCTCCCCGAGCGCTGACCGAGGTGGTTCGAGAGCTCGAAGCGGCCGTCCGCCGGGATCGTCATCGTCTCCTGCCAGCCGCAGCACGGACCGCCGTTCGTGGTCGCGTAGACGCGGTAGGTGCCGGGGTCCATGTTCTTCCACGTGATGCGGACGTTGGCGCATCCGCCGCCGCCGCTGTCGCAGCCCTTCCGCGCACCCTTGCCGATCGTGCCGGACGGGCTGGGCTCGGGGACGGAGGCGGACTTCGAGGTTTTCGGGCCCACCTTGCCGCCCTCGTTCACGGCGTGCACCGTGACGGTGTGGCTGCCCGCAGACAGCCCCGTGAAGGTCATGATGCCGCTCGTCGTCTCCTTCGTGCCGCCCGGGCCGCTGACGACGTACGTCACGCTCTTGCCGCCGAGGTCGCTCGGGGCCGCCCAGGTGGCCGTGATCCTGCCGTTCGGCCCTTCGCCGGAGCGGTCGAGCGACAGGCTCCTCACCGCGGTCGGCTTGCCGTAGGGGGTCGCGCTCGCGCCGGGCGAAGCCTCGGAGGTGCCCTTGTCGTTCGTCGCGGTGACCGTGAAGGTGTACGTCGTCCCGTTGCTGAGCGAGCCGATCGTCTGGGCGGTTCCGGCGTCGCCCGCGTCGAACTTCTTCGACGTGCCGCCGTAGTGCACGACGTAGCCCGTGATCTCGGAGTTGTTGTCGGCCGGGGCCTTCCACTTCACGGTGGCCTCGCCGTCGTCCGCCGACACCGTCGGTTTTGCCGGCGCGTCGGGCTTGTCGCGCACGACGAACTGCGCGGTGCCGGTGACCTCTCGGGCCGGGTCCTTCGTCGCATCCTGGATGCGGTAGGTCACCGCGATGTTACCCGTGAACGAGGAACCCGTCTTCACCGTGACGGTGCTGTCGGTGAAGGAGACCTGTGCCTTCGAATCGACGCCGTCCTGCGCGATCTTCGCGTCGATGACGGTCAGCGGCAGCTCGTCCTGGTCGAAGGGGTTGAAGTCGTTCTTCAGCACCTGCGACGTCCCCGACTTGCCGCGGGTGATCTCGACTTCCTCGTCCTCGACGGCCTTCGGCAGCGCCCGGGTCGACGACACGACCTTCACCTCGACCTCGCCGGGCACCGTGAACTCGCCGAAGCCGACGTCGAAGGCGAGGGTCGCGGCCGTGCCCGGCTGCACGCCGATCGGCGCGGAGACCCGCAGGGTGCCGCCGTCGATCTCGGCCTCGATGTCCTCGCTCGTGCCGGTGAGGTTCGTGTACGTCAACTGCTCGATGACGTCGGGGTTCGGGTGGTCGCTCGAGGCGCGCAGGTCGATCTCGATCGGCTCCTCGCCGGCTTCGAGGGTCTCGGTGCGCGGCGTGAACGCCGGCGGCGTGTCCTTGAACTCCGGGTCGCCGACGATGATCGGGATCGTGAGCACTGCGCGTCGGCCGACCGGGTCGTCCGCGCTCGTGCCGTCGGTGACGTCGAAACTGACCTGGGCGCGGCCGCGATAATCCTTCTCGGGCACGAAACGCAAGGTCTGGTCGTCGACGAAGGGGTCCTCGCTCGCGTTCGTCGCCCGCGCCGAGAGCATGAGCGGCGGTTTGCCGCTCGGCACCACGACGATGTCCGACAGCTTCCAGCTGATCTCGCCGTTCATGGGGACGATGACCTCGCCGAGGTCCGCCAGATGCGGGGCGGGGAACTTCGCGCGCTCCTCGGCCGCGATCTCCTCGGGGGTCTTCTCGCGCTCCTCGGCACCGCTGTCGCTTCCGGGGATCGGCGGCACGACGATGAACGCCCGCGCCGACAGCTCGTCGATGTCGTTCGTGAGCCGGTAGGCGACGACGTAGCGCTCGTTGCCGGCCTCGACGTCGATGGATCCGTCCTCGTGGACCTCGGCCCGACCCGCGTTCGGCCCTTCGACCGAGACCTTCAGATCGTCGATGAGGCCGCCGGGGTTCGTCGCGTCATCCAGCGGATCGACGTTCACCAGCGGATTCTGCAGCACGTCGTCGGGCTCGATGACCTGGTCCTCGGCCGTCGGCGGCTTCACGACCGCGTCCTTCGAGACCGCGATCTGCACGAAGGCCGTATCGGTGCCGCCGTGCCCGTTCGACACGGTGTAGCGGAGCGTGTAGGCGCCCTCCTGCTCCGAGGAGCGGACGACGACGCGGCGGCGATCCTGGATCTCGGCTTCGATGCCGTCGTCGGTCTTCGGCAGCTCGGCGACGTGCAGCTCGAAACCGCTCGGATCCGAGTCGTTCAGCAGCACCTCGACCGAGGCCGTGCGGCCCGGCTTCATCTCGATCTCGTCGTCGACGGCGTTCGGCGGCAGCTGCAGCGCCGGCCTCGGGATCACGCCGATGCGGATCGTACCCGTGGCCGTCTCGCCGCCCGTGTCGGTCACCTCGTACTGGAAGGCGTCGGTGCCGGCCGAGCCTTCGAAGGCCGCATAGACGAAGCCCTCGCTCGTGCGTTCGGCGATGCGCCCGAGGGCCGGCTCTGAGGAGATGCCCGTCAGCCGCACCGAGTCGCCGTCGGGGTCGAGGCCGTCGAGCGGCACGTCGATCCGCACCGCCGAGCCCGCGAAGACGCGAGAGGTGATCGGCGTCGGCATCGGCGCGCGGTTGTGCTCGGGATCGGGGCCGACGACCGTGAACGTCACCGACGCCGTCGCACGCTGCCCCGACTCGTCCTCGGCCGCGTACACGACCGAATACACGCCGGGCGTCTCGGGCGCCTGGTACCGCACCGCATCCTTCGAGACGAAGGCGAGGCCGTCCCCGTCCTCGCCGACGTCCACGAGATCCTGGGCGACGTGGATCTCGGCGGCATCCGGATGGTAGTCGTTGTCGAGCACCGGGACGGTGACGATATCGCCGGCGCGCACCCGCACCGAGTCGTCGACGGCGACCGGCGGCTGGTGTTTGACGAGCGGCGGAACCGGCACGATCGTCACCGTCGCCTCGGCCGACTGCACCCCGTCCGACACCGTGTAGCTGAAGCGCAGCTGCTCGTCGATCGGCTGGCTCGCCGTGATGCGCACCGCCGTGTTCGTGATGATCTCGAGCGACACGAGCCCGTCGGTGGCGCTGTCGTCGACGGCCTGCACGGCGAGCACCGACCCCGACGGCGAAACGTCGTTGGCGAGCACCGGCACCACGGTCGGCTCGTTCGGCCGGAGGTAGGCCGTGTCCTTCACCGCGATCGGCGGCAGCGCCTCCTCCGGCGGCTCGGCCACCGAGATGCGGATGAGCCCGAGGCTCGTCGCCGACCCGGCCGCCAGCTCGTACAGGAAGAGATAGTCGCCGGGCTGGTCGCTCCGCACCGACAGGGTGCCGCGCTCGATGTTCGGGGTCACCTCGATGTCGCCGGGCGCATCCTTGACCCCGATGAGCTCGAGCGGCTGACCCGAGGGGCTCAGATCGTTCTCGAGCGGCTCGACGAGCACCGTCTCGCCCGCGAAGGTCTCCAGATAGTCGGGGGTGCCGACCGGGTTCAGGGAGCCGGCGGCCTCGACCTCGACCTTGAGATCGCCCGTCGCCGTCTGGTCGCCGTCGGAGACGACGATCTTGATCTCCTTCGTGCCGAGCTCGCCCGAGCGGTGCTCGAAGGTCACGAACCCGTCCGGGCTGTACCGCACCGAGTCGCCGGAGGTCGGCGAGGCGTTCACGAGATACAGGTCGTCGCCGTCGGGGTCGATCCAGTCGGCGAGCACGTTCGTGGAGATCTGCTGGCCCTGCTCGACGGCGAGCGTGCTGTGCCGCAACTGCTCGGGCGCCGAGTTCTCGCCCGCCGGCACGACCCGCACGTTCACCGATGCCTCCGCGACGCCGCCGCGCCCGTCGTCGACGCCGTAGCGGAACGAGACCGTGCCGGCCGCACCCGGGGCGGGCGTGAACTGCAGGGCGCGACCGCCGTCGATGGCTTCGAGCCGCCCCGCGGCCTCGGGGACCTCGGTCGTCGACGCGATCGTCAGCACATCGCCGTCGGGATCCGTGTCGTTCGCGAGCAGGTCGAGCACGGTCGTGCGCTCGGCGCGCACGCCGAAGGCGTCGTCGCGGGCGACCGGCGGCCGGTTCTCCTCGGTGCGCTCGGCGAGCGTGTCCTCGAAGGACTGGCGCGAGCTCTTCTCGTCGCCCTCCTCGGTCTCCGACTCCTCGGGCGGGCTCACGTCCTCCCAGTTCTCCACCAGGCGCAAATCGGAGTCGACGAGCCACGCATTGCCGTTGTTCAGGTTGTTCAGGACGATGACGTCGCGGTTCACGCGGAACTCGAGCCGCTGGCCGGCGGTCGGCTGCTCGATGTCCTGCCCCGCAGGTTCCAGCCCGTCGCAGGCGGCCAGATAGCGTGCGGCCTCGGCCCACGCCCCGTGCACACAGCCGCCGAGCCGGACCGGCGCGGCCACCCGCTCGGGATCCGTGCCGCCGTCGGCGCCGCCGCTCGGGATCTCGCGGACCTCGCCGCCGTCGAGCGGCACCGCCATGAGGCCCGCCGACCCTGCGACGTACGCCTCGTCGTGCTCGGCGCCGGACTGCTGGATCCGCACCCCTTCCTCGGGCAGCGGCAGCATCCGATCGCCGGCGACGAGCTGCGAGCGCTCTCGGTCGAGGACGACGGCGCGCTCGCCCACTGCGGCGATCTCGTGGTCGGCGAGTTTCGGCAGGCCCGACCATTCGGGCTCGCCGCCGCGCTCGAGGGTCAGCAGCTTGCCCTTCGAGGGCGATGTGGCGAACACGGTGCCCTTCGTGCTCACGGCCACGCGCGCTCCCTCGCCGAGTTTCGCGAGGGCGTCCTCGGCGCCGGCGCTGAAGGCGAGCTCCGCACCGGCATCCACCGTCCACAGCTCGCCCTTCGGCGACAGCACGGCGAGCACGTCGCCGCCGTATGCGATGGAGGAGGCCGGCGGCACGTCGATGCGCTGGGTGAGGGTCGTGAACGCGGGATCGATGCGTTCGACCGTGCCCACGCTGCGGTCGTAGAGGAAGCCGTCGTCGCCGTCCTGGAAGACGTCGATGTCGTTGGATGCGGCGTTGACGGCGGCGTCGAGCTCTTCGATCTGCCGGTTCAGGCGACCGGCCATGAGCTCCTTGCCGTTGGTCACCCACACGTCACGGGCATGCAGCTCCGGGTCGGTGACCGCGAAGCCCGGGTGCAGGGCGGCGACGGTCACCGTGCCTGCCGCCAGCAGGCCCAGGATGACGGCGGACGCGATCTGATTGCGGCCGGCGAACCTCGTGGCGAAAGCGCCCACGCTCGTCCCCTCGTGCGATTTCGGTGTCGGGTGCAACGGAATCGGCGCGCGTTCGGGTGCCGCGCCGAGCAAGACGGTAACACCGATCGCGTATCCCCCCAAATGGGGATGACTCCCCATCTCGCCGGGGTGCGGATCCGTGCGAGCAGGCCGCCCGGGTCAGGCGTCGAGCAGCGACAGGTCGTCGGCCGAGACGAGCCTCGTGGCGATCGCGTACTCGACGAGGCGCGCCCGCCGATTCGTCGCGAGCTTGCCCCGCCCGCCCCGCAGCCCGGGCACGCCGAGCTTGTCGAGCTTCTCGCACACGTTGTCGAGCTTGCGGTTGAAGGTCGTCATGCTCCAGCCGAGGCGGGCCGCCGCTTCCGCCGAACTCGGCACGCTCCCGCGCCCCGGCACCGCGTTGCGGAGCACCCCTTCGGCCAGCGCGAGCACCAGCTGACGCTGGCTCGTCGTGAGGCTCACCGGCATGACCGTCGTGCTGCCGTCGGTGGTCGTGGCCGTCAGCGAGGTGTTGTAGAAATCCTCCTCGGCGTGGACGGAGAAATCGTAGGTCGTCGCGCCCGCGCTGAAGAGCACGTGCATCGTCTGGAAGACGATCGGCAGCTTCGCGCCAGGCGCCACCCACGCCTGCACGCTGCCGGTGGCATCCGACACCGTCGCCGACAGGAGCTGGCCGACGTTCGAGACCCACCACAGCCCGAACTCCGAGGAGAGGGTGAGGAAGGTGCGGTGCAGGTAGGGGTTCTCGTCGATCGTGAGGTCGGCCTCGCGCCCGATCGTGAAGACGCGGTCGGGCTCGGCGGTGTACCACTCGCCGCAGTACTCCACCTTCAGGGGTCTCATCCCGTGCATCCCGTCACCGACTCGGACGTCTTGCCGGCGCGCTGCACGGCGACGTCGATGCAGGTGCGCAGGCTCGGGTCGAGGCCGTCGACGGTGATCTCGGGGCCCTCGGCCACCGTCGCCGCCCCGGACCCGTCGGCCGGCCGCCACACATATCGATCCCCCTCTTCCCCGTTCGCATGCGAGACCGCGAAGGTCGCGCTCGTGCCGTCGGCGCTGCGCACCCCGGGTTCGACGACCGGCTGCGGCACGCTCGCGGCGACCACCGCGTTCTGCGGGTCGGAGGCCGTCGGCGCCGGCTCCTCGCCGCCCGGCAGGCCGCCGATGACGAGCACCGCCGAGACGACGACGGCGAGGGCGAGCACGGCGGCCGCCGAGACGATGAGCCCGAGGCGCCGGCGCGGGGCTTCGATGCGGTCGAGCCGGTCGGTCTCGTCTTCGGCCGCCCCCGCTGCGGGGCGCTGCCGCATGACCGTGTGGTCGGCGGGCGCTGCGGCCGGGCCGCCTCGGACGACGGTGCCGTCATCGACGGGGGCGGCGAGCGGCGCGATCCGCGGTGCGGCACCGCCCGCGTCGCGGACGACGGTCTGGTCGGAGACCGGCGGGGCCGGGACCTGCGGCACGCGGGGGGCGATCTGCGGCGGGAGGACGACGGCGGGCGCCGCCGGCTGGGCGACGACCGTGCGCACCGAGCGGGCGCGGGTCGCGTCCGGGTCGTCGCCGCCCGAATCGGGTGCGTCCGCAGGCGTCGATTCGACGAGCGAGGGCACGTCGATCTGCGTGGAGGCGTAGCCGAGTTCGAGTTCGACGCGCTGCAGTGCCCGGCCGAACTCGACCGCGCTCGCGTAGCGGTCGCCCGGCCGCACCGCCATGCCTCGCTTCAGCGCCGCGACGAGCGAGGCCGGCACCTCGGGCCGTTCGATGGGGGTGATCGCACCGCGTTCGATACGCCCCATGAGGTCGAGGGCGCCGTTGGAGCGCCCCGGGATCTCGAATGGGCTGCGGCCGGCCAGCAGGGTGTGCACGGTCGCCGCGAGCGAGAACACGTCGCTGCGGGCGTCGGGATGCGGGTCGTCCTCGAACATCTCCGGCGGCGACCACGGCACGCTCATCCCGACCGCCGACTGGCCGGTTCCGCTCGATTCGCCCGGCCGCACCGTCATCGTGTGCACGGGCAGTTCGCCGTCGAAGCCCGAGGAGATGCCGAAGTCGGTCAGGGCCGGCCAGCCGTAGTCGTTCGTGAGGACGTTGGCGGGTTTGATGTCGCGGTGCAGGATGCCGGCGGCATGGGCGGTGCCGATCGCCCCCGCCAGGCGGATGCCGGTGCGCAGCGCGTCCTCGACGCGGAACCGTTCGCGCTTGTACCGCTCCGACAGGCTCGGGCCCGAGCAGTACTCCATGACGAAGTACGGCCGCCCGTCGGCGGCGACGTCGGCGTGGAAGATCGTGACGATGTAGGGATGCGCCGACAGCTGCGCCATGAGGTTCGCCTCGGCGACGAACTGGGAGCGGACCTCGCGGCTGAGGTCGTCGCCGAGGAGCACCTTCACGGCGACCTTGCGCCGCGGCAGCTTCTGCTCGTAGAGGAAGACGTCGGCGAATCCGCCCGAGCCGAGGAGGCCGAGCGGTTCGTAGCCGGGCAGCTCGGGCGGCTGCTGGGCGGTGCGGCGCATCAGGGCTCCTCGATCGCGAGGGTCACGCCGCCGCCGAGGTCGATGACGGTGCCGACGAGCACCGGGGTCGGCTCGCCGCCGCGGAGGCGCACCGGTGCCTTGCCGGGCTGCACGACGATCGTGCCGTTGCGGGAGTCGAGGTCGGTGACGACGACGGTGTCGCCCTCGAGCCCGAGGCGGACGTGGGTACGGGAGATGTCGGGGTCGTCGACGCCGACGCGGACGAGCTTCGGCAGCCGGCCGGCGGCGACGCGGTTCGCGCTCGGCGCCCGGCCGATGAGCAGTTCGTGCCCGATCGACTCGGTGCCGCCGCCCGGCAGACGCAGCACCGGCGCGGCCGGGCCGGACGGGGCCGCCTGCGGGGCGCCGGAGCGCTCGCGCTCCTCGCGCATGCGGCGGATGTCTGCGGCGGCGACGGTCATGCCGTCATGAGTCGCCGAGGCCGCCCTCGGGGGCGGCGGCTGGGGCGGCGGCTGGGGCGGCACCGAAAGCGGGCGGCACGATCGTATGCGCGGGGTCGTCGGCCGCCGGCACGATGGTGTGCTCGGCGAAGGACGGCACGGCCGGAGCCGGCGGGGCCACGGCAGTCGGCGGGGCAACGGGTGCCGCAGCAGGCGGTGCGGGGGCCTGTGCGGCGGGCCGGGCATCCACTCGCGACGGCTCGGTCGCGGGCGCCTCGGCGTGCGGAACCGCGAGGCGGCCCGCCGCCCCGGCCGTGCCGTCGTCCTCGACGCTCAGATGCCCGCTCAGCACGATGCCCGCGAGCAACGGCCAGACGGGCGCGTCGTCGGCGCCCTCGCCCCCGGCGGCGATCTCGAGCACGCCGGCATCGATCGCGGTGCGCTCGCTCCAGGTGCTCACCTCGCGCCCGTCGACCCGCTCCTCGCCGAGGCGCACCTCGATGGGGCCGCGGACGACCGCCCGGGCGACGCCGTTCGCCCCGCCGCGCCGGTACACGAGGGCGAAGGCGGGGGTGCTGCCGAGCCCGCCGGCGGTGAGGCGCTCGATGACGACCGTCGTCGGGTCGTCCTCGGCCAGCGCCTGCCACAGCGCGGCGATCGTCTCGTCGTCGGCGCGTGCCGATTCGAGCACGAGCGCACGCGAGTCGCGCACGAGCGCGATCCACTCCCCCGCCGGATCGGGCCGGTACGTCGTCATCCTTCACCGCTTTCGGGCCTCGGCCGGGTGTCTTCGATGCGGCGGTCGCGCGTCGTCTCGGCGTCGTCGGCCTCGCCGATCGTCGATTCCACGACCACGGCGGTGACGTTGTCGCGGCCGCCGTGCTCGATCGCGGCCTCGACGAGGCGGCCCGCCATGCCCGCAGGATGCTCGGCGTCGCCGGCGAGGATCGCGGCGATCGACTCGTCGGAGAGCTCCTTGGTGAGGCCGTCGGAGCAGATCAGGAACACCTGCCGCCCCTCGGCCGGGATGAGCCAGATGTCGGGGTCGACGACGTCGTCGGCGCCGAGGGCGCGCGTGATGACGTTGCGCTCGGGGTGGCGTTCGGCCTCCTCGGGACGGATGACGCCGGCGTCGACGAGCTCCTGCACGGCGGAGTGGTCGACGCTCAGCTGCGCGAGGCGCCGGCCGTCCCAGCCGTAGATGCGGGAGTCGCCGATGTTGAACACCATCCAGTGGAAGCTCGCACCGTCGCCGGTGTCGACGAGGGCGACGCCGACGAGCGTGGTGCCGGCGACCGCGGTGCCCTCCTCGCCGAGGCCGCTGAGGGCGCGCACGCCGTCGTTGGCGGTATGGATGGCGTCCAGCACGCGTTCGGGGGTCGACGTCGTCCCCCGTTCGATGTGACGGGTGAAGGTCTCCACGACCGTGCGGCTGGCCGCGTCGCCGCGGGCGTGGCCGCCCATGCCGTCGGCGACGAGGTACACGGGGGCTGCGGCGAGCATCGCGTCCTCGTTCACGCGACGCACCCGGCCCGCGTCGCTGCGCGCGCTGTGGGCGATGTGGGCGGTCGCCTCGCTCAGCTCGACGACGCGCTCGTCATCAACTACCACGGGACTCCTCCGGGCGATGGCTGCGGGGTGCAGTGCGGTCGGGTCCGACACCCGTCGTGGGGGTCGCGATCATCCACCGTAGCAAGCCGCGGGCCCCGCCGTGACGCCCGATGTCGCCGCCGGGCTCAGCGCTCCTCGTTCGAGCCCGGCTCCTCGGTGAAGTGGGGCACCTCTTCGAGGAGCTTGCCGCCGCGCTTGCGGGAATCGGCGTTCGCCTTGATGATGCTCGCCACGGTCGCCACGGCCATCGCCGCGACGATGACGCCGAGCGACATCCACGTGGAGATCTCGGGCGCCCACTCGATGTGCTCGCCGCCGTTGATGAAGGGCAGTTCGTTGACGTGCATCGCGTGCAGCACGAGCTTGACGCCGATGAACGCGAGGATGAACGCGATGCCGTACTTCAGGTACTCGAGGCGCTCCAGGAGGCCGCCGAGGAGGAAGTAAAGCTGACGGAGCCCCATGAGCGCGAACACGTTCGCGGTGAAGACGATGAAGGCCGACTGGGTGATGCCGAAGATCGCCGGGATCGAGTCGAGGGCGAAGAGCAGGTCGGTCGTGCCGAGCGCGATGATGACGAGCAGCAGCGGCGTGTAGGCGCGGGATCCGCCCACCGTGGTGCGGAACTTCATCCCGTCGAAGTCGTCGGTGATGTGCACGCGCTTGCGGAGCAGGCGGACGAGCCCGTTCTCCTTCGTGTCGTCATGGTCGGCGAAGGCCTGCTGATAGGCCGTCCAGACGAGCCAGGCGCCGAAGAGGTAGAAGATCCAGCTGAAGTTCTCGATGAGCTGCGCGCCGAGCAGGATGAAGACGCCGCGGAAGATCAGGGCGAGGATGATGCCGATCATCAGCACTTCTTGCTGCATCTTCTTCGGCACCGAGAAGCGGGCCATGATGATGACGAACACGAAGAGGTTGTCGATCGACAGGCTGTACTCGGTCAGCCAGCCGGCGATGAACTGGCCGGCGTGCTCGACGTCGCCGAGCAGCAGCATCAGCAGCGCGAAGATGAGCGCGAGCACGATGTAGAAGACGACCCACAGGGTCGACTCCCGGAACGAGGGCACGTGCGGGCGCTTCAGCACGAGCAGCAGGTCCGCGACGAGGATGAGCGTCAGGACGATGAGCGATCCGACTTCGAACCACACAGGGATCTCGAGTTCCACAGGCTGCCTTTCAGGGGGGGTACGTACGACGGAGTCTCGAACGTCTCTCCCTGCCCTGCCCGGTGACCGGTGCAGCCTCCACGACCGGAGCGGCTGCGACGGCGCTCGTACTGACGATCGTGGAACGAGACGAACGCCTCGCGGGATACTCCCCTTCGCTTCGGCGAGTCTAGCCGATCACACCCCGCACTCGGGGGCGCGTCCGTAGAATTCCCTTCCCGACTCGAAGGAGCCCCAGTGCGCAGAGCGCCGTCCCCCGTCCCCGCATCCTCGCCGGCATATCGCACGGCGCCGTGGTCCAAGGCCATGGGCCTGTTCATCTTCTTCAGCCGCTGGCTGCAGGCACCCCTCTACCTCGGCCTCATCGTCGCGCAGGTCTTCTACGTGATCGTGTTCATGGTGGAGCTCTGGCATCTCGCCGAGGAGGTGCTCGCGCATCCGCTGCACATCGACGAGGCGGACATCATGCTCGCCGTGCTCGGCCTCATCGACGTCGTCATGATCGCGAACCTGCTCATCATGGTCATCATCGGCGGCTACGAGACCTTCGTCTCGCGGATCAAGGTCGACGGGCATCCCGACCAGCCCGAATGGCTGAGCCACGTCAACGCGAACGTGCTGAAGGTCAAGCTGGCGATGGCGATCATCGGCATCTCCTCCATCCATCTGCTGAAGGCGTTCATCGAGGTCGGCGACATGACGAAGGGCGTCGCCAGCGGCACCGAGACCGGCAACGACTACAGCTCAGAGGGCGTGTTCTGGCAGGTGGTGATCCACTGCGTGTTCATCGTCTCGGCCCTCGCGCTCGCGCTCATCGACCGCATGTCTTCGCACGGCGGCACCGCGCACGAGGCGGCGGCGATGCCGGGCATGCCCGGCGACATGCCGGGTGCGGATGCCGCGTCGGCACCCCTCACCGAGGAGGCACCGGGCCCGATCCGCACCCCCTGAGGGTTCCGGGGGTCGTATCCCGCCACCGGAACGCGGTACATGCACCGATCATGGCGGAATACGACCCCCGGAAGCGTCCGGCAGAGGCGGGTGCGGGAATGCGAAGAACCCCCGGTTCCGCATGCGGAACCGGGGGTTCTTCCGGTGTGGTGACCCCAGCGGGATTTGAACCCGCGCTGCCGCCGTGAGAGGGCGGTGTCCTAGGCCGCTAAACGATGGGGCCGTTTTTGCAACTTGAAGAGTATGACACACGGATCGGGGCATTCCAAATCGGGCCGACCCTGCGCGAACACGTGCCGCCGGAGGCATCGAACGCCTGCGGATCAGGCGAAGACCCGCAGCGCGCCGGGCTGCACCTCGGCCTCGATCGGCAGCTCGCCGAGGCGCTCGCCGTCGGCGTAGGCGACCGCGTCGCCGTCGATCCGCACCCGCTTCGCCGTACGGAACTCGACCGCGGGGTGGTCGATATGCGTTCCGGAGAATACGCGCGGGAAGACCCGCAGCAGTCCGATGCGCGGCAGCGGATGCACGATGAACACGTCGAGCAGCCCGTCGTCGAGCGCTGCGTGCGGCACGATCCGCATCCCGCCGCCGATGGAGGCGTTGTTCGCGACCGAGATGAGCATCGCGCGCACCTCGCGGCGCTCCCCGTCGATCTCGAGCACGTACGGCCGTGCGCGGTAGCCGAGGAGTTCGCGGACGAGCGCGATCGTGTAGCGGCTGGCGCCGCGCGGGCGGCGCATCCGGTTCGCGCGCTCGTTGACGACGGCGTCGAAGCCGGCCGAGAGCACGCCGGCGAACCAGCGCCCGTCGCCCGTGCGCACGGCGTCGATCGCGCGCGGCGGCCGGTCGAGCGCGGCGAGCAGCGCATCGGTCGCGGCCGTCGGGTCGTCGTGCGGGATGCCGAGGCCGCGCGCCAGGTCGTTGCCCGTGCCGGTCGGGACGAGGCCGAGGGGGATGCCGGTCTCGCCGATCGCGTTGAGGGCGAGCGAGACGAGGCCGTCGCCGCCGACCACGACGACGCCGTCGGGGTCGTGCCCGAGGGCCGAGCGCAGCTCGCGGTCCAGGAGGGCCGCGTTCGGCTCCTGCAGCATCTCGACGGCGTACCCGGCGGCCTCGAGGCGGGCGACGACCGCGGCGCCGACCGCACGGTGACGGCCGAAGGAGGCGGAGGGGTTCACGGCGACGACGAGTCGGCGGATGCCGGGATGCTGCATGGATGCATTCTCGCGCATGGAAGGTGCGCGCCCGGGCATCCACTGCCGGCATCCACGCCCGCATGCTTGCGCCCGCCGCGCACGGGGTGTTGGCTCGGAGCATGCGCCTGACGAAGCTCGAACACGCCGCCTTCACCGTCGAGAACGCAGGCCGCCGCCTCGTCGTCGACCCGGGATCGTTCACCGCCCCGATCACGGCCGACGATGTGGACGCCGTCGTCATCACCCACCAGCACGCCGATCACTGGACGGCCGAGCACCTCGAACGCATCCTCGCGGCCAACCCCGCCGCGCGCGTCCTCGGCCCCGCCGGGGTGGCCGCCGCCGTCGGCGACGCCGCCCCCGTCGAGACGGTCGCCGCCGGGGACGAGGTCGAGGTCGGCCCGTTCCGGCTGCGTTTCTTCGGCGGGCGGCACGCCGTGATCCACCCCTCGATCCCCGTCGTCGACAACCTCGGCGTGCTCATCGACGACACCGTCTATTACGCCGGAGACTCGTTCGCGGTGCCCGGCGACGTCGACGTCACGGTGCTCGCCGCGCCCGCCGGCGCCCCCTGGATGAAGCTCGCCGAGGCGATGGACCACATCGTCGACCTCGCCCCGCGGCACGTCTTCGCGACGCACGACATGGGGCTCTCCGAGGTGGGCCTCGGCCTGTCGGCGCCGCGCCTGAAATGGGCCGTCGAGCAGGGCGGCGGCAGCTACCACGACCTCAGGCCGGGCGACGCGCTCGAGGTGTGACCCGGAGGCCGGGGTGCCTCAGTGCAGCCCGAGGTACGTCTCCAGGGTCTCGGGGCTCGCCGTGAGCCGCGGCTCGTGCACGGCCTCGCCGGGGAACTCGCTCGCCTCGAAGAACCAGCGGTTCGAGGCCGGCATGCCCCACAGTTGCGCCCGGCGCGGGTTCGACACGTCCCAGCGGATCGGCGGCGTCTCGAGGTCGATGAACTGGTAGTGCGTGTTGAAGAGCTCGATACGGTGCTGGTCGGGGTCGCGCAGGTAGAGGAAGAGCGCGTTGCTGATGCCGTGGCGGCCGGGGCCGCGGTCGATCTCGTCGCCGAAGCCGAGGGAGCCGGCCACGTCGGCGGCGTGCAGCAGCGACGAGCCGTCGGGCACGGCGTAGGCGAAGTGGTGGAGCCTCGGGCCTCGGCCGTTGGTGAAGACGAGGTCGTGCGTGTTGCCCTTGACCTCCATCCACGAGCCCCAGAGTTCGTCGGTGCCGTCCTTCGCGGTGTATTCCGACAGGCGCATGCCGAGACCCGTCCAGAAGTCGGTGGCGGCCTGCACGTCGTAGGTGACGACCTGGTAGTGGTCGAGGCGCTGCGGGAAGCCGGCGCGGTATTCGTCGTAGTGCTGCATGCGGCGGTCGACGACGTCCATCGAACTGGTGAGCTCCATCCGGGTTCCGACGGGGTCGGTGAACTGCAGGGTGGGGCCCTGGTGGGGCTTCTCGACGCGGCGGTGGTGGATGCCGGTGGCGGCGAAGTGCGCTTCGGCTGCGGCGATGTCGGCGTCGCTTCGGACCCGGAGGCCGACGCGGTGGGCTTTGGCCTCGGCGGCGCGTTCGAGCACGAGGCTGTGGTGTGCGGCTTCTTCGAGCCCGCGGAGGTAGACGGCGTCGTCCGTCTCCTCGGTGACGACGAGGCCGATGACGTCCCGGTAGAAGTCGCGGCTCGCTTCCAGGTCGGTGACGCCGAGCGAGACATGGCTCGCGCGGGTGATCGTGAAGGGCGGGGCGGGGTTGGTCTCGGGCAGCATGGCTGGTCTCCTCGTGCGGCGGGTGGGTGGTCGCCTCCATCGTCCGCAGTGGATGCCGGGAGCGGAATCCCCGGAACGACTCGCACGCCATAGACGCACACTATGGAACAGGGTCTCCTATGCTCTGAGTCGTGGAACTGCGCGCGCTGCGATACTTCGCCGCCGTCGTCGAGTCCGGCTCGCTGACGGCGGCCGCCGCGCGCCTGCACCTCTCCCAGCCCTCCCTCAGCGTCGCGATCGGCAAGCTCGAGACCGAGGCCGGCGTGCCCCTGCTCGTGCGCTCCTCCCGCGGCGTCGAACCGACCGGGGCCGGCCGGTTCCTCCTCGAGGCCTCCTCGCGCGTGCTCGGCGAGGTCGACGGCATCCTCTCCACCCTCCGCCGCTACGGCGCGGGCACGCTCGGCTCCCTCACGATGGCCGCGGTGCCCGTGCTCATGTGGCGGCGGGTCCCCGAGCTGCTCCGCGCGCACGCGGCCGAGGCGCCGGGCGTCGAGATCCGGCTCGTGGATCCGCCGCCGTGGACCGCGATGGATCTCGTGCAGGAGCGCAGCGCCGATCTCGCGGCGATCCTCGTCGCCGATGCGCCGCGCTTCGCCGCCCGGCACCGCGGAGCCTTCGAGCTGGTCGACTGGGGCGAGGTGCCGCTCGTGGGCGTGCTGCCCCCGGGCGAGACCGACGCGCCGGATCCGCTCCCCCTCGCCGCCTTCGAGGCCCGCACCCTCGTGCTGCCGCATCGGACCTCCGCCGTGCCGAGCCTGCCGGAGGCCGTCGAGGCCGCCCTGCTCGCCCACGGCGTCGCCCCCGCCGCGGTCCGCACCGCGCCGACGATCCAGACGAGCATCCCGCTCATCGAGGCCGGCCTCGCCTGCGGGATCCTCCCCGACCCGGATCGCACCGGGCTCGCGCGCTTCGACGTGGTCGTGCGCCGTCTGGAGCCCGAACCGGATCCGCTCCGCGCCCTCGTGCTCGCCCGCCCGGGGGCCTCCGCCGAGCCCGCGCTCGGCCGGCTCCTCGCCCGGATCTCCGCGCCGGCCGAGCAGATCGCGCAGGATCCTGTGCGAAATCCGATATGATTTTTCGCGGTGCCGCTCACGGCTCGGGCCGCAGCGCACCGCCCCCGAGAGAGGAACGACGTGGCCAAGAGCAAGGCCGAACAGGCCTACGACATCCTGAAGGCGCGCATCATGGACGGGACCTACGGGCCCGGCTACCGCCTCGTCATCGACCAGCTCGGCCGCGAGCACGGCATCAGCTCGGTGCCCTGGCGCGAATCGCTGCGCCGCCTCGAAGCCGAGGGCTGGGTCGACATCGTGCCGAACGTCGGCGCCCTCGTGAAGACCTTCGACACCGACACCTGGAAGCGCACCATCCGCCTCCTCGCCCGCCTCGAGGGCCTCGCGACGGCCCTCTCGGCCGAGAAGCTCACCGCCGAGGACCTCGAGCACGCCCGCGCCCTGAACCGGAACATGCGCGAAGCCCTCTCCGACTTCGACACCGCCCGCTTCGGCGCCCTCAACCGGCAGTTCCACGAGTTCCTCTGCTCGCGCAGCGAGGACGAACGGCTCGAGGGCCTCGTCGACGCCGAGTGGACCCGTATGGACATCATCCGCCGCTCCGCGTTCTGGTACGCCCCGGGCCGGGCCGTCGCCTCGATCGCCGAGCACGACGCGCTCCTCGACCTCATCGAGTCGGGCGCCGACGCCGAGGCGATCGAGACCGCCGCCAAACAGCACGAGATCAACACCCTCGAGGCGGTGCTCGCGCACGACGCCGCCCAGGCCGCGCAGAACGCGACGGTCTGAGCATGCCCGAGCGCCGCGAGAGCATCGAACTGCCGGGCTTCGGCCACGCGAACCCGATCCCGGCCGCGAGCCGGATCGGGCCGTTCCTCTTCTCCGGCGCGCTCACCGGGCGCGACCCCGAGACGCGCGAGATGCCCGCCGGCCTCGACGCGCAGGCCGCGAACGTGTTCCGCCACGTGCGCGAACTGCTCGCCGCGGCCGGAGGCACCACCGACGACATCGCGAAGATGACCTTCCACCTCGCCGAATACCGCGACCGCGAGGCGCTGAACCGCGAATGGCTCGCGATGTTCCCCGACCCGGCGAGCCGGCCGGCCAGGCAGGCGATCGCCGCCGTGCTCGACGGCGGCTCCCTCATCCAGTGCGACCTCGTGGCCGTGCTGGACGACGGGCGCGGCTGACACCGGGCGCGGCTGACACCGGGCGCAGCCGGCACCGGGCGCAGCCGACCGGGCGCGGCCTCAGGACCCGGCGTGCCGCCGCATCCACTCGGCGAGGTAGGCCTTGCCGTAGTCGTTGCCGTTCGGCATCCGCAGGGTCGTGTGCACGTGGAAGCGCGCCGGCAGGCGGTTCGCGAGCCAGACGCCCGCGTGATGGTCGAGCTCGGCGAGGATCACGGGCCCGTGGATGCGGAAGTAGCACGGCTCGGAGCCGTCGGTCGCGCCGTACCACGAGAAGCGCGTCTCGGCGAGGGTCGCCTCGACCTCGGCGAGGGTCGCCGCCCGCTGCGGTTCGGCGAGAAGCAGCAGGAAATCCTCGACGATCGCACGGAGGAGCTCCTGCTGGTGCGCATCGAGCTCGCTCGCCAGGATGCCCTCGTACGGCACGACGCGGTTGTCGCGGAACGCGCCGGCGACGTGCCGCTCGTCGGCCGGATGCAGCCGGCCCTCGGGCATCGCGGGGTCGAGCACCGAGTCGTAGACGACGGCCGCCGCACGCTGGGCGCCGGTGAGCGACTCGGCGAGCTCGATCGCGAGGCGCTCCCGGGCGGCGAAGAGCGGTTCGCGCCCCTCGGCGACGGCCGGTTCGCCGCCGAGGAAGACGGGGGCGACGACGTGCCGGCCGCCGACCGAGACGAAGTTGACGGCTGCGTGGTGGCCGAAGAGCTGCCAGCCCCAGGGGCCTTCGCCCGGTTCGCCGAAGATGGCGAACCAGTAGCTCCGCTCGTTCATCACGGTCGGCAGTCGGGTGAGCTCGCCGAGGTAGCCGTTCAGCCGCATCGCCTCGCGCACCCGGTCGTAGCCTTCCGGGCTGAGCGTGGCGCGCATGAGGGCGTGCACGGCATCCACCGCGGGCTCGTCCTCGTCTTCGAGGCGGATGCCCGTGCGGAAGAAGACGAACTCGGGGTTGCTCCAGCCGCGCCACTCGGGGGCGTCGACCGGGTACGAGATGCGCGCGCGACCGGCCGGCGACAGGGCGTCGAGCAGGCGGCCGGCCGCGGCGATCGCCTCGGCGTCGTCGCCGAACGGTTCATCCGGGAGCCGGTAGCGGCCGGGCTCGGGCTCGCCGCCGGTCGTGATGCCGACGAACGGCTCGCGATAGAGCCCCTCCCAGGTCTCGAGCAGCTCCCTGAGGAACGGCGCCGTGTACCGATCGGCCGTGAACTCCTCGTAGCCCATGCCCCGGTACGGGGCGAGGGTCGGGTCGTCGAGGTCGTAGAGGTAGTCGCGGAAGCTGCCCGCGGCCTGCGCGACGGCCTCGCTGCGACCGGCCGTGCGGGCCGTCGTGAAGAAGCCGTCGATGTCCTCGCCGTGCGCGCTCATCGTCTTCGGCTCAGATCGGCAGGTTGAAGAGGCGCTTGGCGTTGCCTGCGAGCACGAGCTCGCGGTCGGCGTCGGAGATCTCGAGCTCGTTCTGCACGAAGTCGACGCCCTGGCCCATCCAGCTGTAGAAGACGGGGAAGGAGCTGCCGAAGAGGTAGTGGTCGGCGCCGCCGATCTCGAGGGCGGCCTCGACCTGCGTCTTGCCCCAGGAGTGCGGGTGGGTGAGGTCGAAGAAGATGTTCTCGTCGAGGTAGCGGGTGATCTTCTCGCCGCTCGCGGAGTCGAGGCGGTTCATCGCCTCGGCCTTGTTCGAGCCGTGCGGCGTGAGCAGGGCCTGGTTGGCGAACCAGTTGCCGCCGAGCATGGTGTGGATGAAGCGCAGCCCCGGCATCCGGTCGAACATGCCGCTGAACAGCTCGCGGCCGACGGCGGTGGCCTGGTCGACGATGCGGCCGAATTCGCGGCGCAGGTTGGTGTAGTCGATGACGGAGTTGTATTCGACGGGCAGCGGCGTGTGGTGGACGACGACGGGGATGTCGAGCTTCTCGATGACCTTCAGGTAGGGCTCGAAGACCTCGTCGTCGAGGTAGAGCTGCCCGTAGTGGCACGCGAGCTGCACGCCGACGGCGCCGAGTTCCTTCACGCAGCGCTCGAGCTCGTAGATATTCTCCTTGCCGCCCCACGGCGGCACGCAGGCGGTCGCGAAGAGGCGGCCGCCGGAGCGGGCGACGATGTCGGCGGCGTTGTCGTTGACGGCGCGGCAGGTTTCGAGGCCGAGCCACTCCTGCCAGACGGGCACGCGCATGACGCCGTAGTCGACGCCGGCGTCGTCCATGGCGGCGAGTTTGGACTCGACGGAGTAGTCGCCCTCGACGTAGTTCAGGTTCGGGTAGCCCTTGGGCTTCTCGAGCACGAGCTGCTTGCGCCCGTCGTCCATGGTGATGACGCTCGCGATCTCGCCGAAGCCGCGCGGGGCGGAGTTCAGGAAGCCGTTCAGGATCGCTTCGTTCGTGAAGAGGTCTTCGGGCAGGTGGTGGATGTTGATGTCGACGACGGTCATCTTGACGGTCCTTCTCCTGGTCGCTTCGTTGCGCCGGATCGCGCGTGGCGTGATTCGGGTTCCCGGGTGCGGATGCCGGGGTGCACCATTATCGTGTGCGATTTCCTATGCGAATGCAAGCCGGACGCATGATTCATCGCGCTTGAAATCGTGTGTGATCTCTCGTACGATCGCCGACAGACATTCGAGGAGGAATGCCGACATGACCGAGATCACCACCCGCGACATCACCGTCGAGCACGACGGCGAGGCCCTGTTCGGCCTGCTCGTCGCCCCCGCCGGCGCCCGGAGCCGGCCCGGCATCCTGCTCGTGCACGACGCCTTCGGACTCGGCGAGGACATGATCGCCATCGCCCGACGCCTCGCCGGCGCCGGCTACGCCGTCTTCGCCGCCGACGTCTGGGGCGAACGCCGCACCCCGGCCGACGAAGCCGGGATCGGCCCCCTCATCGGCGGCATGGTCGCCGACCGCGAACGATGGATCGGGCGCATCGCCGCATCCCGCGACGCCGCCGCCGCACAGCCCGAGATCGACGTCGACGCCCTCGCCGGCCTCGGCTACTGCTTCGGCGGCTCCTCCCTGCTCGAGTACCTGCGCACCGGCGGACGCCTGCGCGCGGCCGCCGCGATCCACCCCGGCCTCGACCTCGTCGCAGACGGCTGGGCGGCCGCCCGGGCCGACACCGAGGTCCTCGTCTGCGTCGGCGCCGACGACCCCATGGCCACCGCCGAGATGCGCGAACGCCTGCACGCGGCGATGAGCGGCGCCGGCATCGACTGGCGGGAAGAGCTCTACAGCGGCACCGTCCACGCCTTCACGAGCCCGAAGGCCGCGCACTCCCCGAACCCCGAGGTCATCGCCTACCACCCGAGGAACGCCCGCCGCGCCTGGGACGCCGCGATCGCCCTCCTCTCCGAGACCCTGCCCCTTCCGCACGTCGCCGCCGCGTGAGCGCGCGGCCGCCGCAGACGCCCGGCCGCCCGACCGGCCCGGCACACACAGAAAGACCGAGGAATCCATGCTCGACATCGCCATCATCGGAGCCGGCCCGGCGGGGCTCGCGACCGCCCTGCGCCTGCACCAGCGCGGCTTCCGGCCCCGCATCTACGAGACCGTCGCCGAACTGAAACCCCTCGGCGTCGGCATCGACGTCAAGGTGTACGGCACGCGCGAACTCGACGAACTCGGCCTCCTCGACGCATTCCGGGCGATCTCGGTCGACGCGCAGGAATCGATCTTCTTCAACAACCACGGCCAGGAGATCTACGCCGAACGCTGCGGCACCCACATGGGCTACCTGCACGAACAGCGCTTCGTGCACCGCGGCACCCTGCAGATGTTCCTCTACGACACGGTCGTCGAACGCCTCGGCGCCGACGCCGTCGTCCAGGGCGCACGCGTCACCGGCTACACCCAGGACGCCGACCGGGTGACCCTCGGCATCCGCACCGCCGACGGGGCCACGAGCGAAGCCGTGCACGACCTCGTCATCGCCGCCGACGGCATCAACTCCACCATCCGCCGCCAGATGCACCCCGAGAGCGCAGACCCGAAGTACTCCGGCATCACCATGTGGCGCGGCACCACCCTCATGGAACCGTTCAAGACCGGCGGCACCATCCTGCACATCGGCGACCCGCGGGTCTCCAGCTGCATCGTCTATCCCATCGCCGACGACTTCGAAGGCAGCGGCCTCACCCTCGTGAACTGGGTCGTCGAGGCCACCCGCGACGAATCCGTCGAAGACTGGAACCAGCTCGGCACGGTCGAGGAGATCCTGCCGTACTACGACGACTGCGAGATCGACTTCCTCGACGTGCAGGAGATGCTCCGGAACGCCCGCGAGGTCTACCTCTTCCCGCTCATCGACCACGACCCCCTCGACAGCTGGGTC
Source organism: Agromyces archimandritae (assembly GCF_018024495.1). NCBI lineage: Bacteria > Bacillati > Actinomycetota > Actinomycetes > Micrococcales > Microbacteriaceae > Agromyces > Agromyces archimandritae. The sequence goes on along the minus strand of NZ_CP071696.1, from coordinate 3,106,360 downwards.
GACGGCCGCGTCGTGCTCCTCGGCGACGCCGCCCACGCCATGTACCCCCGCGGCGGCAACGGAGCCTGCCAGGCCATCGTCGACTCGCGCGTCATCGCCGAGAAGCTCGCCGAAGGCGGCGACCCCCGCGAGGCGCTCGCCGCCTTCGAAGCCGAACGCCTCGAGGCCGTGAACCGCATCGTCATGGCCAACCGGGGCGAGGGCTACGAGGTCATCCGCCGCATGGTCGCCGAACGCACCGACGGCAAGCCCTTCGACGACATCGAGGCCGTGCTGCCGCTGGCCGAGGCCGACGCGATCTTCAGCACCTACCACGCCCTCGTCGGCCAGCCCCGGCCCGGCCACGAAGCCGGCGAGGCGAGCGGCTTCCGCAGCTGGGAGCTGGTCGAGCGATGAGCGAGGTCGCACGCGCCGATCGGGCGACGCGGGATGCCGTGCTCGCCGTCGAGGCCGAACGCCGCCGCGCCCTGCTCGCCGCAGACCTCGACGCGCTCGACGCGCTCTTCGACGACGCGCTCGTGCACATCCACGCCCCGGGCGTCCGGCACGACAAGGCCATGCTGCTCGAACACGTCGCCACCCGGCAGGCCTACCTCGACACCGAGCGCGGCGAACTCGACATCCGAGTGATCGGCGACGTCGCCATCGCGACCGGAGCCATCCGCAACCGGCTGCGGAACCCCGACGGCACCGAACGCACGCTCACGGGCGTCGTCACCCAGGTGCTCCGGCACGGCGAAGACGGGCGGTGGCGCTTCGTGCACTTCCAGATGACACCCGACGGCGAACAGGTCTGGGGCGCACTGCCCTCGCAGCAGGCCGCGCAGGGCGGGGCGGACTCGTGAAACTCGCCCGCTACCGCATCGGCGACGGCCCCGCCCTCGTCGGCCGCGTCGACCTCGGCGACGCCGGCGACCGGATCACGGAGCTCACCGGCACCGCGGGCATCGGCACCTCGCTCCGCGAGATCCTGCCGCGCCTGGCCGAACTGAAGCCCGCGATCCTCGCCGCCGCCGGCAGGACGCATCCGCTCGCCGATGCCACCCTGCTCGCCCCGATCGACGACCCGCAGAAATACCTCGCGATCGGGATGAACTACAAGGAGCACGCCGAAGAGGCGCGCGCCGCCGGCATCCCGACCCCCACGAACCAACTGTGGTTCAACAAGCAGGTCTCGGCCATCACCGGCCCGTACGACCCGATCGTGCGGCCCGCCGTCTCCGAGCAACTCGACTACGAGATCGAACTCGGCGTCGTCATCGGCCGGCGCTGCCGACACGTCGGCCGCGACGACGCGAGGTCGGTCATCGCCGGCTACCTCGTCGCCGACGACGTCTCGGTGCGCGACTGGCTGCAGAAGCGCTCCCCCACCTTCACGCTCGGCAAGTCCTTCGACACCCACGGCCCCATCGGCCCGTGGCTCACGAGCGACGACGAGATCGCCGACCCGCACGCGCTGGGCATGCGGCTGAGCGTCAACGGAGAGGTGCGGCAGGACTGGCGCACCGACGACATGATCTACGACATCTTCGAGCAGATCGCCGAACTCAGCACGGTGATGACGCTCATGCCGGGCGACATCCTCGCCACCGGCACGCCCGCCGGGATCGGTGCGCCCACCGGCCGGTTCCTGCGGGCAGGGGATGTCGTGCGCGCCGAGATCGACGGTCTCGGCGTCATCGAGAACCGGGTCGTCGAAGAGGAGGCGCCCTGACCCGGCCGTTCCACCGCCCCGCACCGAGGGGTTGTTCCGAGTACGTACACTCGATCATCGTGCGTCGCCGAACGGCGAAGCACAGACGCAAGGAGGCGTCGATGTCCACCAAATCACTGCTCTTGCGAGCGCTCGTACCGCTGAGCGCCGCCGCCCTGCTGCTCACCGGCTGCACCTCAGGCTCCGACACCTCGAAGGCGGCCGAATCCGCGGAGACCCTGCGCGTGAACTGGGGAACCTTCCCCGAGAGCTGGGCGCCCGGCGCCCAGTCGATGGAACCCGGCTACATGCGCGTGCCCTACGAGACGCTCGTGCTGCGCGAGTTCGACGGCACGATCCTGCCGAACCTCGCCACCGAATGGGAGTTCGGCGAGGGCGCGACATCGCTCACGCTCACCCTGCGCGACGACGTCACCTTCCACGACGGCACCCCGTTCGACGCCGAAGCCGTGAAGGCGAACCTCGAATACGTCCGCGACGTCGTCGGCGGCCAGTTCGGCGGGCCGCTGAAGGCCGGCGTCTCCGGCGTGACCGTCGTCGATCCCACGACCGTCACCTTCGAGTTCACCCGTCCCTACGGCACCTTCCTCGACCTGCTCAGCCAGCGGAACCTCCCGATGGCCAGCCCCGCCGCCATCGCCGACGGAACCATCGAGACGCACCCGGTCGGCACGAGCCCGTGGGCCTACGACGAGTCGGAGTCCGTCGAAGGCACCCGCATGTTCTTCGGCGCATACGAGGACTACTGGGGCGAAGCGCCCGGCTTCCCGAACATCGAGCTCTACGCGATCGCCGACGACACCGCGGCCACCGCGGCCCTGCTCGCCGGCGACATCGACGTGACCGACACCGAGACCGACGAACTGCCGCGCCTCGACGCCGCACCCAACGCCGAAACCTTCGACTACCCGGCGATCCGCAACAACATCACCTTCTTCGACCGCGGGCAGGGCGGGGTCTTCGCCGACCAGAAGGTGCGCCAGGCGCTCTGCTACGCGATGGACGCCTCCGTCGTCGCCGAGCTCGGCGGCGGCAACCCCGAGAACCAGCACTTCCTCGAAGGCGAATTCGGGTACAACCCCGACATCACGGGCTTCTCGGCCGACCTCGCACAGGCGGAGAAGCTGCTCGCCGAAGCCGGCAACCCCGAGATCAGCGCCGAGATCGGCGCCGCGCCGTTCAACAAGCAGGAGATCACGATCCGCGCCGAGCAGATGAACGAACTGCCCGGGGTGAACATCACGGTGCAGGAGCTCACCATGCCGCAGTTCCTCTCCACCTGGAACAGCGGCCAGTACGCCCTCGGCATGGGCAACAACCCGCAGATCACCCCCGCCGACTGGTACGGCGCCTGGTTCTCCGAAACGGCGCTCGCCAACCCCTCCAAGTACGCCAGCGACGAGCTGAAGGCGCTCGCCGGCGCCGCCCAGCAGACCCGCGGCGGCACCCCCGAGGCCGACGAAGCCTGGCAGGCCGTGATGAAGCAGATCTCCGACGAGGCGCTCTCCTGCAGCCACTTCGCCAGCAACGAGATCATCGCGTACAACACCGACACCGTGACGGACGTGCAGCCGGCCATCCAGGCCTGGGAGCAGGTCCTGATCGACTACCGCGCGGCCCGCCCGGCCGCCTGATCCGGCCCGCACCGGCATCCGTTCGACGACGAAGGAGCACCACCCATGGCACCACGAGCGACGAGTCAGCGGGAGGCACCGTGCTGAAACTCATCGGCACCCGCCTCGCGCTCGTGGTGCCACAGCTCCTCATCGTCTCGGTGCTGGTGTTCCTGCTCGTCTACCTCATCCCGGGCAGCGCCGCCGCGATGGTGCTCGGCGACGCGGGCGCCACCCCCGAGGACATCGCGCGGGTCGAGGCCGAACTCGGCCTCGACCGGCCGGTGCCCGTGCGCCTCGCCGAATGGATCGGGGCGGCCGTGCAGGGCGACCTCGGGCAGTCCCTGCAGAGCGGCCGGCCCGTCGCCGAACTCATCGGTCAGCGCCTGCCGGCGACCCTCTCCCTCGTCGGCGGCGGCCTCGTCGTCGCGATCCTGCTCGGCGTCGGGCTCGGCGTCCTCGCCGGCACCCACGCACGCCGCCCCGTCGACCGCGGCGTGACCGCGTTCACCTCGCTCATGCAGTCGGTGCCGGAGTTCTGGCTCGGCCTCATCCTGGTGCTCGTCTTCGTCATCCAGCTCGGCGTCGCCCCCGTCGTCGCCTGGGTGCCGCCGGCCGACGACCCGATCGCCTGGCTCGGCGGCCTCGTGCTGCCCTCGCTCGCGCTCGGCGCCGGCGCCTCGGCCCTCATCGCCCGGCAGACGCGCACCGCCGTCGCCGCCGCCCTCGAATCCCGCTACGCCGACACCCTCACGGCCGCCGGCGTGCCGCGCTGGAAGATCATCTGGGTCTACGCGCTGAAGAACGCGATGGTGCCCGTGCTCGCCTC